>NZ_RZTE01000008.1:0-156837 GCF_003997415.1 Mesorhizobium sp. M7A.F.Ca.MR.245.00.0.0
GGAACACCCCTCATCCGTCGCCTTCGGCGACACCTTCTCCCACAAGGGGAGAAGGAAAAAGGCGCCTCAACCTCAATAAATATCGAAGTCGAAATACTTGGCCTGGATCTTCTTGTAGGTGCCGTCGGCGACGATCGCGTCGATGGCCGCGTTGAGCTTGTCGCGAAGTGCTGTGTCTTCCAAGCGAACGGCAATACCGGCTTGCGTTTCCGTGCCCTTGACGTCGCCAACCAGTTTGCAGCAGCCGTCGCTCGCCTTCTTCAGCCAGTCCATCAGCACGAACTTGTCCGAGATCACAGCGTCAAGACGACCGTTGGTCAGATCGGTGATCGCCTCTTCCTGGGTCGGATAGAGCTTTGCCTCCGCGCCTGCCTTGCCATACTCATTCTGGGCGTAGTCGGCCTGCGTGGTCGAGGCCTGGGCGCCGACCGTCTTGCCGGCCAGCGCCGATGGTTCGGTCGAGGTGAGATCGCTGTCCTTCGGCGCCACCAGAGCCAGCGGTGTCGTATAATATTTGTTGGTGAAGGCGACCTGCTTCTTGCGCTCCTCGGTGATGCTCATCGAGGCGATGATGGCGTCGAATTTCTTCGCCTGCAAAGCGGGAATGATGCCGTCCCAGTCCTGGGTGACGATCTCGCACTCGACCTTCATCTGCGCGCATAGTGCATTGGCGATGTCGATGTCGAAGCCTTCGACCTTGCCGTCAGCCGTAATGGTGTTGAACGGCGGATAGGCGCCCTCCGTGCCGATCTTGATTTTCTCCTGCGCCTGCGAAAGCGAGCCGGCCGCCATCACCAGCATGGCAGCGCCTGCTGCCGATATGATCCATTTCGAAATCTGCATTTTCTTGGTTCCCCTTGAACGCCGGCATCTTGACGGGCGGCAAGGCAGCCAAGCATGGCGCGCCGGTACAGGCAAGTATTTTGCCTTGGGGCAATGAGGTCAGCGCGCGGCGCGGAAATGCTTAGACAGCTTCAGGCCCTGCGCCTGGTAGTTGGAGCCGAGATCGGTGCCGTAGAGGGCCTGCGGCCGCTTCAGCATGTGTTCGTAGACCAGCCGGCCGACGATCTGGCCATGGTCGAGAATGAACGGCACTTCGTGGCTTCGCACTTCCAGCACCGCCCGGCTGCCCGTGCCGCCGGACGCGGAATGGCCAAAGCCCGGATCGAAGAAGCCGGCATAGTGGACGCGGAACTCTCCGACCAGCGGATCGAAGGGCGTCATCTCGGCGGCGTAGAGCGGCGGCACGTGCACCGCCTCCTGGCTGACGAGGATGTAGAACTCGTCGGGATCGAGCACCAGTTCGCCGGCGCCGCTCTTGTGGATCGGCTCCCAGAAGTCGACGACTTCCTGCGCCCCGCGCTTGTCGACATCGACGAGGCCGGTGTGATGCTTGCCGCGATAGCCGACCAGACCGTTTTGGTCGCCGTTGAGGTCAATCGACAGCGCGATGCCGCCGCCGGAAATATTCGGCGGCTCGGTGGCGACCAGCGTCTGCGCGCGATGCAACTCGTGCAGCTCGGCTTCCGAGAGCAGCGCATTGCCGGTGCGGAAGCGGATTTGCGACAGGCGTGAGCCGGTGCGCACGACGATCGGGAAGGTGCGGGGGCTGACTTCCAGAAACAGCGGGCCGTGATAGCCGGCAGCGATCTTGTCGAACTCGTGGCCGCGATCGGTCATGACCCGGGTGAAGATGTCGAGCCGCCCGGTCGAGCTCTTCGGATTGGCCGAGGCCGAAATGTCAGCCGGCAATGCCAGGCTTTCAAGCAAGGGCACGATATAGACGCAGCCGGTCTCCAGCACCGCGCCCTCGGCAAGATTGATCTCGTGCAGCTGCAGCCGGTCGAGCTTTTCCGAGACCTTGTGGTTGGGGCCGGGCAGGAAGGAGGCCCGCACCCGCCAGGCCTTGTCGCCGAGCCTGAGATCGAGACTGGCCGGCTGGATCTGGTCGGCGTCGAGCGCACGCGCCGACTTCAGCGCGCCGGACTGGAACAGCGCCGATATGTCCTGATCGGGAAGAATGCCTGTCTGCCGCAAGGCTCCACTCCTAGGTCAGACGTTTTTCTTGTCGCAGGTTCTGGTCGCAAAACCGTGGAACACTTTTGCGGAACCTGCTTGGTACAAACCTCTTAATGAAGCCGGCAATTGACGCAAGCGTGGCGCGGGTCTAAAGGGTCGTTATCCCGTGGTGATTTGGCCGGTCGGCTTGCAGCCACGTTAAACAAGTCGCTAAAGGACCGTCGGGCCGCAAGGCCGTATGGACCGGTTGCGACTTTCGCGGCCGGTTTTTTTGTGTCTGGAAGAAAAGCGATGAGCACCAAGAAGCACAACTGGAAGCCTCAGACGGCACTCGTGCACAGCGGAACGCTGCGTTCCGGTTTCGGCGAAACGTCGGAAGCGATCTACCTCACCCAGGGCTATGTCTACGAAACGGCGCAGGCCGCCGAAGCCCGTTTCAAGGGTGAGGAACCGGGCTTCATCTATTCGCGCTACGCCAATCCGACCGTCGACATGTTCGAAAAACGCATGTGCGCCCTGGAAGGCGCCGAAGACGCGCGCGCCACCGCGTCGGGCATGGCGGCGGTGACGGCCGCCCTTCTGTGCAGCGCCAAGGCCGGCGACCATATCGTGGCGGCACGTGCGCTGTTCGGCTCCTGCCGCTGGGTGGTCGAGACGCTGGCGCCGAGATACGGCATCGAGGCGACGCTGGTCGACGGCACCGACATCGCCAACTGGGAAAAGGCGGTCAAGCCGAACACCAAGCTGTTCTTCCTGGAAAGCCCGACCAATCCGACGCTGGAAGTGGTCGATATCGCCGCTGTCGCTTCGCTTGCCAATTCGATCGGCGCAAGGCTGATCGTCGACAATGTCTTCGCCACGCCCCTGCAGCAGAAGCCCTTGCAGCTCGGCGCCCATATCGTCGTCTATTCGGCGACCAAGCACATAGACGGCCAGGGGCGCTGTCTCGGCGGCGTCATCCTGTCTGACAAGAAGTGGATCGACGAGAACCTGCACGACTATTTCCGCCATACCGGCCCAAGCCTGTCACCCTTCAACGCCTGGACGCTGCTGAAAGGCCTGGAAACGCTGCCGCTGCGCGTGCGCCAGCAGACGGAAAGCGCGGGCCGGATCGCGGATTTCCTGGCCGAACGGCCGGAAATCGCCCGCGTCATCTATCCCGGGCGGGCCGACCATCCGCAGGCCGACATCGTCAAGAAGCAGATGTCGGGCGGCTCGACGCTGATCTGCCTCGACGTCAAGGGCGGCAAGCAGGCGGCCTTCGCCTTGCAGAACGCGCTCGACATCGTCTTGATCTCCAACAATCTCGGTGACGCCAAGAGCCTGATCACCCATCCGGCGACGACGACGCACAAGAATCTGAGCGACGAGGCGCGCGCCGAGCTCGGCATCGGGCCGGGCACGCTCAGGCTGTCGGTTGGGCTGGAGGATGCCGACGATCTGCTCGAGGATATCGCGCAGGCCCTGAAGGCCAGGTAGGAGGCTTCAGGCGCCGGACGGCGTCTCTTCCAGCTCGGCCGTCTTGGTGCCGATGGTCATCGCATTGCCGCGCCAGTCGACGGCGCCGCCGAGCCAGCCGCGTCCCCACATCGCCGGCAGGATCAGGTCGCGCGCCATGATCGCGACGACCATGCGTGGCGACAGGTACCAGCCCTTGGACCAGGCCAGGGCGCACTCCGGAAGGTAGAAGGCCGCCAGTACGGCAATGGCGGTTGCCCAGAGGCCGAAACCGGCACTGGCCGCGGCAATCAGCGCAAGCACCAGCGGCACCAAGGCGCCGGTCAGGATTTCGGGTGCGAAGAACAGCGGGAAAGTGACGCGGCGCAGGCGCGCCCAGCGGGCCTGACGCGACCAGATCTCGTCAAACGAGCGCCGGCCAAGCGGCTGCTCGAAGGGGGCGGCGACGAGATTGACGCGCAAGCCGAGGCTGTTCACCAGCTTGGTCGCGGCGGCGTCCTCGGCGATCTCGGCGGCCAGCGCGCGGATGCCGCCATTGGCGTCGAGCATCGGCTTGTTCCAGAGCATGCTCTTGCCCTGGGCAAAGCCAAGGCCGAGCGCCTCGCCGGCATATTGCCAGCGCGCCTGCAGCGTGTTGAGGAAAGCGCATTCGACCTCGGCCCAGAAGCCGGCAGGCCGGGAGCCGATCGGCGTCGAGCAGACAAGGCCGGTGCCGGGCCGCCAGGCAGCCATCAGGTGCTGGACGTAGTCTCTCGGCATCAGCACGTTGGAATCGGCCAGGACGACCCAGTCGTGCCGCGCCGCTTCCCAGCCCTTGACGCAATTGTTGAGTTTCGGATTGGCGCTGATGCGGTCGTCGCCGATAAGCAGCCGGGCTGGCACTTTCGGAAACCGGACGATCGTCCTGTTTATCAGTTTGACCACCGGATCGTCGGCATGGGCAACGCAGAAAATCAACTCGTAGCGCGGCCAATCGAGCGAGAAGGCGCGTTCCAGCGTCTCCTGCGTGAACGGCTCGACGCCGCGCGACGGCACGACGATCGACACCGGCCGCGGCTTGGCGGCCGGCGGCCCAATGGTGTGGCGCCGTTTCAGACGCGAAGCGGCGAGCACGATGCTGGCGAGATTCGAGAGGATGAGGACAGTTGAAAGCGTGGCGGCTATGAGAGTGAGTTCCATCGAGATCCGGTCACTCCAGGAAAACCGGTCCGCAAGATGGCCGGTTTCAACAGTTCAGCAGAGCGCCCGAGTCGCGCATCACCAGTCCGCGCACACCATCATTGTCATATGTCACTTAAATGACATTCTTTGTCGGCACCTGCCCGCGAGGTCGGCCAGAGGAGGCTTCGGTCGGTTGACCTAACCGCACAGAGCGCCGAAAGTTCCGCTGGAACCGTTTTTTGGAGCCGCTTATGTATAGCGCCGTCACGCGCAACATCGAAGTGCAGGTCAGGCCATTCTATCTGGAGGACCGTTCGGATCCCTCGGAGAACCGCTATGTCTGGGGCTATCAAATAACGATCGACAATCAGTCGGACGACTTCGTGCAGCTTCTGTCGCGCTATTGGCATATCACCGACGGCACTGGCCGGGTCGAGGAAGTGCGCGGCCCCGGCGTCGTCGGCGACCAGCCCGAACTCAATCCCGGCGACAGCTACCAATACACGTCCGGTTGCCCGCTCTCGACACCATCCGGCATCATGGTCGGGCACTACACGATGCGCAACAAGCGGGGCGAGACATTCGACATCGCCATTCCGGCGTTTTCGCTGGACCTGCCGGGGACGCGGCGGACGGTGAATTGATTTCGCCTCACCGGCCGCTCCGCGGCCGGTGAGGCGTGGTTTTCTCTCTACTGAGCCGCGAATTCCGCCGGGTCGAAGTCATATTGCTTCGAGCAGAATTCGCAGGCGACGTGGATGCCGCCGTCCTCGGTGCTGTCCTTGATCTCCTGCGCGGAAAAACCCTCGAGGATGCCGCGGATCTTGTCCCTGGAGCACGAGCACTGGTCGGCGACCGGAACGCCGCCGAAGACGCGCACGCCATGCTCGTGGAACAGCCTGTAAAGCAGCCGCTCGGCACCGATCGTCGGGTCGATCAGTTCGGTCGGCTCGATCGTGCCGAGCAGCGCCAGCAACTCCTGCCAGGAATTGTCGACCGGGTCGTGGATCTCCTCGCGCGGATCGCCATCGCCACCCGGCAGGTCCGGGACGCGCATGCGCTCGGGCGACTGCGGCAGGAACTGCGCCAGGATACCACCGGCGCGCCACTGCTCGCGGGCGCCGCCGGGACCGGGCGTCAAAAGCTTGGCCACCGACAGCCTGAGATCGGTCGGGATCTGCTCCGACTGGCGGAAATAGGTGCGTGCCGCATCTTCCAGCGTCTCGCCATCGAGCTGGACGATGCCTTGATAGCGCTGCGTATGAGCGCCCTGGTCGATGGTCAGCGCCAGCACGCCGCTGCCGAGCAGGGTCTGCTGCGAGGTTTCGCCGGCCGCGACCAGCGCTTCCAGCCGGTCGGCATCGAAACGCGCATAGGCGCGCAATGCCGAGGGCGTGGAAAAATCCGCGACCAGCATGTCGACAGGCCCGTCGGTGCGGGTTTGCAGGATGAATTTGCCCTCGAACTTCAGCGAAGTGCCGAGCAGCACGGTCAGCACACAGGCCTCCGCCAGCAGGCGGGCGACCGGTTCGGGATAATCGTGGCGGCTGAGGATGGCGTCCAGCATCGGCCCGAGTTGGACCGTGCGGCCTCGCACATCGAGAGGGCCGACCTCGAACGGCACGACGTGATCGTCGCCGGCATAGCCGAATTCGCCGAGTTTGGGGTGATGTTCAGTCACTTGATAGGTTTCCAACATGACAAAGCTCCAGGGCGCGGCCATGCCGCCCTCCGGGGCGCATGCGTCGAAACGCGCTTGATTTGCGTGATGCGGCGCAAATAGGCATCACACCCCCGCAGATCAAGCTCCCGGGGATCAAGCGCCGAGACACTTCAAGCGCCGAGACACCAGGCAAGCACGGCCTTCTGGGCATGGAGCCGGTTCTCGGCCTCGTCGAAGACCACCGAATGCGGCCCGTCGATGACCTCGTCCGTCACTTCCTCGCCACGATGCGCCGGCAGGCAATGCATGAACAGCGCGTCCGGCTTGGCCTTGGCCATCAGCTTGGCGTTGACCTGATAGGGCGAGAACACGTTGTGGCCGCGGGCGCGATGCTCCTGACCCATCGAGACCCAACAATCCGTGACGATGCAGTCGGCCTGATCGACGGCTTCCTCGGGCGAGCGGGTGAAGTGCAGCTTGCCGCCATGTGCCCGCGACCAGTCGATATGCTTCTGCGCCGGTTCGCTGCCCTCGGGCACGGCGACGTTGAGGTTGAAGCGGAACCGGGCCGAGGCCTCAAGCAAGGAATGCAGCACATTGTTGCCGTCGCCGGTCCAGGCGATGGTCTTGCCGGCGACCGGACCGCGATGTTCCTCGAAGGTCATGATATCGGCCATCAGCTGGCAGGGATGGGTGTCGTCGGTCAATCCGTTGATCACCGGCACGGTGGCGTTCTCGGTCAATTCCAGCAGGCGCTCATGCGAGGTGGTGCGGATCATGATCGCATCGACATAGCGCGACAGCACCTTGGCGGTGTCGGCAATGGTCTCGGAGCGGCCGAGCTGCATCTCGGTGCCGGTCAGCATGATGGTCTCGCCGCCGAGCTGCCGCATGCCGACGTCGAAGGAGACGCGCGTGCGCGTCGACGGCTTGTCGAAGATCATTGCCAGCACCTTGCCTTCGAGCGGTTTGGTGCGTTCGCCGGCCTTGAGGCGCGCCTTTCGCACCACCGCATCGTCCAGCATCAAGCGCAGATCGCCTTCGGAAACGGTGGAAAGATCGGTGAAATGGCGAACTGACATCTGCAATGGTTCCGGGATTACTTCGCCGCGGCGGAAGCGATCGCCTCCGCCAGGCCCTTGGCGCCGGCGCGGATGCGGTTGAGCGCGTCATGGATCTCGGCGTCGGTGACGGTGAGCGGCGGCAACAGGCGAATGACGTTGTCGCCGGCCGGAACCGCCAGCAGGTGCTGGTCGCGCAAGGCCATGTTCACCTTGGTGTTGGGCATGGCGCATTTGAGGCCGAGCATCAGCCCGGCACCCCTGATGTCCTCGATGATTTCGGGAAACTCGTCGGCGACCGACGCCAGTCCCTGCTTCATCAGCAGCGCTTTGCGCTGGACATCTTCGAGGAAGCCGTCTTCCAGCACGACATCGAGCACGGCGTTGCCGACCGCCATGGCAAGCGGGTTGCCGCCGAAAGTGGTGCCGTGCACGCCAGCAGTCATGCCTACGGCCGCTTCATCCGTGGCAAGGCAGGCGCCCATCGGGAAGCCGCCGCCAATACCCTTGGCGATCGCCATGATGTCTGGCGTGACACCTGACCATTCATGCGCGAACAGCTTGCCGGTGCGGCCGATGCCGCACTGGACCTCGTCGTAGATCAACAGCAGGCCGTGCTGTTCGCACAATTGCCTGAGCCGCTTCAGCGACTGCGTCGGCACCGGGCGGATACCGCCCTCGCCCTGCACCGGCTCGATCAGGATCGCGGCCGTCTCCGGCGTGATCGCCTTTTCGGCGGCGTCGATGTCGTCGAAGCCAACCTGATCGAAACCTTCGACCTTGGGGCCGAAGCCTTCGAGATATTTGTACTGGCCGCCAGCCGCGATGGTCGCCAGCGTGCGGCCATGGAAGGCGCCCTCAAAGGTGATGACGCGGAAGCGCTCGGGATTTCCTTTGACGAAATGGTAGCGCCGCGCCGTCTTGATCGCGCATTCCAGCGCCTCGGCGCCGGAATTGGTGAAGAACACCTTGTCGGCGAAGGTGGCGTCGGCCAGCCGCTCGCCAAGCCGGCTCTGCCCCGGAATCTCATAGAGGTTGGAAACATGCCAGAGCTTGGCGGCCTGCTCGGTGAGTGCGGCGACCAGATGCGGATGGCTGTGGCCCAGCGAATTGACGGCGATGCCGCCGGCGAAATCGAGATATCGCTCGCCCTTGTCGGTAACCAGCCAGGTGCCTTCCCCGTGGTCGAAGGCCAGGGGTGCGCGAGCAAAGGTCTCGTAAAGCGCCGAACCGCTCATTATATGCGTCTCCGGTACCGGAAAATCAAAAAAGCCGCCAAAGCGGCGGCCTGTGCGGCTTATCCCGTTTTTCGGCCATGAAGTCAACGAAAACGTCGCGTAGTGGCGCGCGGCAAGCCCCCCGACGGGACGCCGGCTCATCAGCGACCGGGCAAGTTGGGGAAAACCGAAAAAACCGATTCGTGTTGCACTTGGGACTCTTGTCACCGAGTCAGCGCATAGAGTAGTTGTAGTCGAGAAATAACTAGATTTCGTGCGGCGGACCTAATCACCAGATATATGTGGTGTCTGCCCCGGCAAATGTTGCCGGGTCGGGAGAGGGATTCCGATTGCCGCACGCTTAGAGGAGCGCGGTCTCATGAACTGGACTGACGAGCGGGTAGAACTCTTGAGAAAACTGTGGTCGGAGGGTCTGAGCGCAAGCCAGATTGCTGCGCAGCTTGGAGGGGTCAGCCGCAACGCGGTCATCGGGAAGGTGCATCGGCTGAAACTGTCGGGCCGCGGACGCTCGACCGCCACACCGGCACGCCAGAAGAAGGCAGCGCAAGGATCGACCGTCCAGAAATCGGTATCACGCGCTGCAACCACGACACGCCATGTCACGACATCGATCGGCGCGACCGCCTTGCAGACGCAGTTCGACGCCGAACCCGTGGCACGCCATTATATCCGCCCGGTTGAGAATGTCGTGCTGCCGATCTCGCGGCATCTGCAACTGGTCGAGCTGACCGAGCGAACCTGCAAATGGCCGAACGGTGACCCGCTTTCAGAGGACTTCCATTTCTGCGGCAACGAAGCCGCCGAAACCGGACCCTACTGCAAATATCACGCCCGCGTGGCGTTCCAGCCGGCATCGGAGCGGCGGCGGAGTCGCTGAGCGAATAGCGAATAGCGAATAGCGAATAGCGAATAGCGAATAGCGAATAGCGAATAGAAACGGCTTGCCTTCCGTCACAGGAAGCAAGCCGTTTTTGTGTTCGCTATTCGCTACTCCCTATTCGCTCTCTTCTCACAGCCAACCGTTCTTCCTGAACCGCCAGTAGAGAAACGTGCAGATGAGCGCGATAGCGCCCAGCACCACCGGATAGCCGTATTCCATCTTCAGTTCCGGCATACTGTCGAAGTTCATGCCGTAGATGCCGGCGAGCGCCGTGGGCACCGCCAGGATCGCGGCCCAGGAGGCGAGTTTCTTGGTGTTCGCCGTTTCCTGACTCTGGCCGACCAGGAGGCTGGCCTCGAAAGCGAACGCCAGCACTTCGCGCAGGCTGTCGATCTTCTCCTGGACGGTGCGGATGTGGTCGGTCACGTCGCGGAACAGCGGGTGCATGGCGGTATGTATCTGCGGCAGCTCGGCGCTGGTCAGCCGTCGGCAGACTTCGACCAGCGGAAGCGCGGCATTGCGCAGGCGCAGGAGATCGCGGCGCAGCATATAGAGCCGTTCGATGTCGGGAGCGGTCATTGGCTTCAGCAGAACCTTGTCCTCGATCGCCTCGACTTCGTCCTCGATCTGCTCGAGCACCGGCATGTAATTGTCGACGATGAAATCGAGAATGGCATAGAGGACGAAATCCTCACCCTTGGCCAGCGAGTGCGGGCAGCTTTCCCAGTGCTGACGAACGGCGGCATAGGACGTCGAAGGACCGTGCCTGACGCTGACGATGTAGCCTGAGCCGACGAACAAATGGGTCTCGCCGAAGGTGACCCGACCGTCGATCAACTGCGCCGTGCGAGCGACGATGAACAAGGCGTCGCCATATTGCTCGATCTTCGGCCGCTGGTGCGGGTGCTCGGCATCCTCGATCGCCAACTCATGCAGGTGAAACTGCGCCTGGACGCGCAGCAACAGGTTACGGTCGGGCTCCAAAAGGCCGATCCACACGACATGACCGGATTTCTTTGCCCATTCGCCGGCTTCCTCGATGGGAATGTCGGCGATGCGGCGCCCCGCCGTGTAGACGCCGCAAGCGATAATGCCGGATATCGGCCCAGGCGCCGGGGTCAGGTTCCGAGCATTTTCCATCACGACCTCCCGGAGCAAATCCACGGGCGAGGATAGAGGCAAAGCCCGGAAAGCTTAGCGTAAATCGGGTGACGGTTCGAGAGGCGCGTTCACTTCACCGGCTGCGTCTCGGAAAGACTGATTTTGTCGGTCTTGTCACCCTTGGGCCGCTCAGCCGGCAACTGATCGCCGGTGACGATGTAATAGATGGTCTCGGCGATGTTGGTGGCGTGATCACCGATACGCTCGATGTTCTTGGCACAAAACAGCAGATGCGTGCAGGGCGTGATGTTGCGGGGATCTTCCATCATGTAGGTCAGCAATTCGCGAAACAGCGATGTGTACATGGCGTCGATCTGGTCGTCACGATCGCGCACGAAGCCGATTTTCTCCACCGCGCGAGACGCGTAGACGTCGAGCACTTCCTTCAGCTGGGTCAACGCCAGGGTGGACAGAGCCTCGAGGCCGCGGAACAGGCTGGTCGGCTGGCGTCCATCGGTGACGGCGACCACCCGCTTGGCAACGTTCTTGGCGAGATCGCCAACCCGCTCGAGGTCGGCGGAGATGCGAATGGTCCCGACGATCTCGCGCAAATCCGCCGCCATCGGCTGACGCTTGGCAATGATGATGATGGCCTTGTCGTCGATTTCGCGCTGGCCCTCGTCCAGTACGGTATCGTCGCGGATGACCTTCTGGGCAAGGCCTGGGTCGGCATTGACGAGAGCGGTAACCGCCTGCTCGACCATGCGCTCGGCATGGCCTCCCATCGCGGCGATGCGCTTCGACAGATATTTCAACTCCTCGTCATAAGCGCTGACGATGTGCACGGACTGCATGGCAAAATGCCTTCCCACGGGGTGTTTTGATTTTGAGTCGTTTCCTCGAATCCCCGCTGATACGCTAGCCGGATGACAGAAAAAAGAAACAGTCCCTTTGAATTAGGGCGATATCAGTGAGTCGGCAAATGAACCGAGAATGCCGCGCCGTTGCCGACTTCGGACTTGATCGAAAGCCGGGCGTTGTGGCGCGTCAGTATATGCTTGACGATCGACAGGCCGAGGCCGGTACCCTTCTGGGTCCGGCTGGTCTCGACGTCGACGCGGTAGAAGCGCTCGGTAATGCGCGGAATGTGCTCCTCGGGAATGCCAGGGCCAAAGTCCCTGATCGTCACGTCGATGCCCGGCTCTGATCCGGCATCGCTATGGGCTATGGATACAACCACCCGCCCACCCGACTGCCCGTATTTGCAGGCGTTTTCCAGGAGGTTCTCGAAAACCTGGAAAAGCTCATCGCGATCGCCAGGCACATGAAGCGGCCCATCGGCGTAGTGCCGCTCGATGGCGACGGCGTTTTCGCTGGCCAGCGGTCCGAGCGAGTCGATGACGCTGTCGACTGTCTGCCGCAGATCCACCTCGGTTCCCGGCTTCAGATAGGGTTTCATCTCGAGCCGCGACAGCGACAACAAATCGTCGATCAGACGCGCCATGCGACCGGTCTGGCTCTGCATGATCTGCAGAAACTGGTCGCGCGCCGCCGCGTCGTTGCGGGCTGGCCCGCGCAGCGTTTCGATAAAGCCGGCGATTGAGGCGAGCGGCGTGCGCAGTTCATGGCTGGCATTGGCAATGAAGTCGGCGCGCATGCGGTCGATCCTGCGCGTTTCGCTCTGGTCCTTGAACACCAGCACATAGAGATCGGTGGCGTGACCGACCGAGGACACGCTCACCCGGTAAGCCCGTTCGACCGGCAGCTTCTCCATGTAGTCGACGACATCCGAGGCGACATCGCCCGATAGCACGCCATCCAACAGGGTCTGCATCTCCGGCGCCCGGAATTTCAACGACAGCGACATGCCTGGCGCGATGCCACCAAAAGCGGCGAAGGCGGCGGCGTTGGCATGGACGATGGTGGCAGCCCGGTCGAAGATGATCAGCGGATCGGCGACGGCGGCGGCCAGATATTCACCCGAGAGCCGCTGCAGGCCGATGGCCTCGATAGCGGCGCCGCCGCCGATGGATTGGCGCGCGCCGGTGGCCGGCAGTATTGCCGCTGCAAGCAGCAACAGCAGCGCCGCGAGGACGACATAGGCTGAAATCTCGGCCAAGGCATAAACAGCGAGAACCGCAACGACGCCGGCCGCAAGCAGCCAGCGGCTATTCCACAGCCGTGCGGCCATGGTTTGCGTCATGCCTCTCTGCTCTGTGTCCAGGTCAGCCATTCGCTCGTGGACCTGCCCCCCATGTCTTCGCACCCGGTCGCACGGTGGCGGAAAACTTCCACTAGACCGCTTGCCGCATGACCCCGAAAATCGGGATCGATTTTCGGAAAGGATCATGCGCAAATTAAAAGTGCTACAGCGTCCTTTGCGCATCCAAACGGACGCGCGACGCTATAGTGGCTCCCCATAGCATGAGTCCGGAAGCTGGAAAGGGTTCGTCTCGATGAAAAAAGCCAAAGAAAGTCCCGCCGCGCCAACTGCGGGGCCGCTGAAGATCAGGATCGGCGGCAAGGAGAGGGAGTTCGACATCGAAAATCCCGTGCTTCCCGACTGGGTCGAGGACAACAAGCTGACCGCTGGCGGCTATCCCTACGACAAGAAGATGAAAAGCGACGAGTATGACGAGACGCTCGAGAAGCTGCAGATCGAGCTGGTCAAGGCGCAGGCCTGGCTGCAGTCGACCGGCAAACGGGTGATGGCGCTGTTCGAGGGTCGCGATGCTGCAGGCAAGGGCGGCACGATCTTCGTGGTGCGCCAGTACCTCAATCCGCGCACGGCACGCAACGTGGCGCTGACCAAGCCGACCCCGACCGAGCTTGGGCAATGGTACTACCAGCGCTATGTCGACCACTTCCCGACTTCAGGCGAATTCGTCACCTTCGACCGTTCCTGGTACAACCGCGCCGGTGTCGAGCCGGTGATGGGTTTCTGCACCCCGCAGCAGCACGAGCAGTTTCTTGAGGAGACGCCGCATTTCGAGCGGATGATCTCCAACGAGGGCATCCACTTCTTCAAATTCTGGCTGAACATCGGCCGGGAAACGCAGCTCGAGCGCTTCCATGACCGTCGCTACAGCCCGCTGAAGAGCTGGAAGTTTTCGCCCATCGACGTTGCAGGCATCACCAAGTGGGACGACTACACCAAGGTGCGCGACACCATGTTCGAGCGCACCCACAAGGAATTCGCGCCGTGGATCATCGTACGGGCCAATGACAAGCGGCGCGCGCGGCTGGCGATCATGCGGCGCATCCTGTCGTCTCTGCCCTATGAGGGGCGCGATCTCGAAATCATCGGCAAGGAAGACAAGAAGATCATCGGCGAAGGGCCGTCATTCCTCGGCAAGCAGGATTGACGCTTCCGCGCCGCGCGGCCTTGGCCGCGCGGCGCGTTCCTTGAGGCTTTCGCTCAGGCCGCGAGCCGGGCGATGCGTTGCAATCGCCGCAGCGTGGTGTCGTCCTGCAGCGCCTGCTGGAAAAGCGAAATCTCCTGATCGATGCGGTCGCAGAGGGCCTCGGTGTTCCCTTTCAGCAGGCCGCGCGTCTGCAGCAGGGCTGCGACCGGCTTCTTGACAAGCTGTCTCGCCCGGCCGAGCGCCGCTTCCTCGACGGTGCCGCCCGGCACGATCTCGGCGACGAGGCCGAGCGCCCTGGCGTCCTCGGCGCGAAGCGTGTCGCCGAGGCAGAAGAAGCGGAAGGCACCGGCATAGCCGAGCTTCTGCGGCGCCAGGATGCTGGTCGCCGCGTCCGGCACCAGGCCGAAATCGACGAACGGCACCCTGAACGTGCTCTCATCGGACGCGATCACCATGTCGCAATGGAACAGGATGGTGCAGCCGACACCGACAGCATCGCCGTCAACGCAGGCAAGGATGGGCTTGGGAAACGTCGCCAGCGTGCGGAACAGGTCGGTGACGGCGGCAATCAGTTTCTGGTGCTTGGTGGCGTCGAGGAATTCGGAGAAGTCGCCGCCCAGACAGAAACAGCCTGCCAGGCCGCGCAGCACGACGACGCGAACCTCCTCATTGTCGGCGGCTTCATGGAAGGTCCTTGCCAAGCTTTCATAGGCTCTCCTGTCCAGCACCGGCCGGCCGTCGCTCGACGACACGGTGACGACCAGCGTGTGGTTGCGAAGTTCAGGTTGCGGGTGTGTGCTCATGGCTGTCTCCGATCTCATGACGCACGCCTTTGCCCGAGCATGTCAGGATATCCCCTGGCCAGCACGGGAGCAAAATGATTGCGGCGCGACCGCACCACATCGAGGGTGTGTTCGTTGAAGGTCAGCAAGGTGGCGACGACCTGCTGGTTGCCATAGGTGCGCTGATAGCCCAGCGGGGTCGCCAGGAAATGCAGTTGCAAGGCGCGCAGCACCCACATCGGCTCGAACTCGATGATCACCTTGTCGACGCCGCGCTTCAGCCCCCACTCGACGAAACCGGCAATCAGTTCGGTGCCGACGGTCGAAACGCCACGACGGCCATCACGAAAACCGGGAGCCACCGCGTAGCGGGTCAATTCCCAGATGTTTGGACCCGATGGCGGCGTTCCTTCGGAAAGATCGGTCAAGACCTCGGTCAGCAGATGTGGCCGCGTCGTCGGCAACATCCTCTGATAACCCGCCACTTCACCGCCTCTGATGACGATCTGATGGACCGCCTCGTCGTGGTCGAACTGGTCAAGTTCGAGCCCGTCGGGCCGCCTGAGGTCATCCCACCCCATCTCTTCGACGAATATCTTGTAGCGCAAACGATGGACGGCCTCCCAAAGGTCGGGACGTTCCATCAATTCCTGGGTTGTAAGGGAAAAAAGCATTCCGCCGTCTCCTGCGTTCAGAGGAAGATACGGCCGTGCTTTGATGAGAAAATTGCGTGATCGCGTAGGCAAAAATTCCAGGTCGGCACGGCCGACCTAACTAATGTAGCCGCGCCGTATCGCTTCCGCGACGGCCTGCACCCTGTTGACGGCACCTAGTTTGCTTTTGGCGTTAAGAAGATGTTTCTCCGACGTGTGTTCGGAAATGCCGAGGATTTGCGAAATCTCCCATTCGGACTTGCCGACGGCGGCCCATTGCAGGCATTCGCGCTCGCGCGGCGTCAGCACGATATGATCGATGGTGTTGCTCGCCATGGTGTGGAGTTGCATGGCGCGGCCAACCGCATAGGTCGAGACCAGCGACACCTGGCCAAATTCGGCGGCGGACAATTCCACAGCCTCGCCGCCGAGCGACACCATGACGATCTGGCCGTCAAGCGTGATCAACGGAAAGGCCAATCCATCACGCAGTTTGAAGGCGCCGGCATCGCCCATCACCTCGCCGCTGCTCTTGTCTATGCGGATGCCCTGCGACGCCTCGTGCCACTGGAAGGGCGCCTGCAACTGTTTCATGTGGCTGACGACCGGGTCATGGTCGACATAGTTGCGCGCGACATAGCGCTCCAGCCATTCGCCCGGCCAATCGCAGAGAAGCACATGCTGCTTTTGCTGGCCGGCCGGCGTGCCTGGCTGCGGTACGGTTCCCGCCATCAGCGCGGTGAGGCCGAAATCCGATGTTATGCCCAGCAGCCTTTCACAGACCGCCGCCGCCGTTGCGGCGTGCTGCAGTTGGTCTATGTATTCCAGCGTGCGATCGAACTGACCCATCGCAACATCAACCCCATGTTGCCTCGTGCATTGCGGCCAATGATGCGTGCCTGATTTACACTTCGCCACCGACCACGGATTGCAAATCGCATACTTATTTTGTGGCTTCCCTCACCGAGGCGGCCGAAGCTGATTTGCAAACCGGCTAAATCATATCCTGAAATCGGCGGGTTGAAATCAAAAACCATTGTGCCTGTACCATTTTCGTACCAAAACCGGTGCGAGCACGACTGTGGCGGAGTTTTATCTTGGCGTTCCGGTGGAGGTCCTTCGCCCTTGCGATGCTGATCGGCTTGCTGTCGTTCGCCGACGGCGCGCGCGCCGCGGCGCCTCAGGTTCCGGTGCTGTGGGATGCCAAGGAGCGGCTGCCCAAGCCAGACCTTTCGACGCTGCCCCGGCTGAGGTTCCTGACCACCACGGACTTCCCGCCCTTCAACTTCCTCGACGGTGCGGGAAAGCTGTCCGGCTTCCATATCGATCTGGCACGCGCCATCTGCGCCGAGCTTGGCATTGTTGAAAAATGCCAGATCCAGGCCCTGCCCTGGGCCGAGCTGGAAGGCGCACTGCGGAAAGGCGAAGGCGAGGCGATCATCGCCGGCATCGCCGCAACACCGGAATCGCGCGCGACCTACGCCTTCTCACGCTCCTATCTGCAGTTTCCAGCGCGCTTCATCATGCCGAAAGGCAAGGCGCTGACCGAGCCCATCTTTGACAAATTGCACGGCAAGCGTGTCGGCGTAATATCAGGCTCGGCGCATGAACGCATGCTGCGCGACTATTTCAACACGGTTCAGGTCGTCCCTTTCGACAGGCCGGAGGACCTCTATGCCGATCTCAAGGCCGGCAAGGTCGACGCCGCCTTCGGCGACGGCATGCGCCTGGCCTTCTGGCTGGGCGGCTCGGACGCGGCGGGCTGCTGCCGCTTTGCCGGCGGGCCCTATCTGGCGCCTGAATATCTGGGATCGGGCATGGCCATCGCCACCAAAGCGGACAATCCGGCGCTGGCCGCCGCGATCGATTACGCGCTGCAGGAGATTTCGATGAAAGGCACGTTCGCCGAATTTTATCTGCGCTATTTCCCGGTCAGCTTTTTCTGATCCGGTTCCGGTCGGCTTTGCCGGCCTGACCTGAACCTCAACAGCGCCCGGCCAAGAACTCAGGTCAGCGTGCGCAGCCGCGCCTTGGCCGCGCGGCCGATGGCAGCAACCGTCAGCGTGTCGAGATCGAGCTGACGCCGGATCAGCTGCAGCACCCGCACCTCTTCCATGCGCATTTCGAGGTCGACGGCGGCAACCTCGAAGGCGGCGGCATAGGCGGTGTCGCGCAGCCGCTCAGGCAAGACCTCGGCGACTTCAGCCAGCACGCCTTCCAGCCCATCCTTTTCGTGCAGGCGCTTCTGGCAGTCCTGGGCAACGCCGACCAGCCTGTCGTGGTTGAAGTCCTCGAACACCGGCCAGGAGCGGACGACCTCGCCGATCCGCGCCAGTTCGACATCGGTCATGTCGCGGTCCGAGGCCGAGGTGATGACCATCAGATAGATCAGGGCTTCATGAGGTGTCGGCAATTTTTTCTCCTTGAACCGGGCCTCGAAGTTAGGAACGCCCATTCTGCACCGCAAGGAAAAAGCGCCGCACGCGTTGACGCTCCGGCGCTGCACGCCTAGAGACCGGTTGAAAACCTTGCCGCGGCCCGCCTTCGGGCCGGCAAATGATTTGGAAACTGTGACATGGCGGGATCAAACATCATCGATCTCAACCCCGAACTGTTGGCGGCCGCGACCGAAAGCAAGGCGTGGCCCTTCGAAGAGGCCAAAAAGATCATCGAGCGCTACAAAGGCGCCGACTTCCCGCAAACAATCCTGTTCGAGACCGGCTACGGGCCGTCCGGCCTGCCGCATATCGGCACGTTCGGCGAGGTGGCGCGCACGTCGATGGTGCGCCATGCTTTCCGCGTCCTGACGCAGGACAAGGTCGCGACCAAGCTGCTGTGCTTTTCCGACGATATGGACGGCATGCGCAAGATACCTGACAGCGTGCCGGACCGCGCCGCACTCGAGCCGCATCTGCACAAGCCGCTGTCGTCGGTCCCCAACCCCTTCGGCGGCGACTATGCCAGCTTCGCCGACCACAACAACGCGATGCTTTGCCGCTTCCTCGATACGTTCGGCTTCGACTACGAGTTCGCCAGCGCGACGCAATACTACAAGTCGGGCCGTTTCGACGCGATGCTCAAGCGCGCCGCCGAACGCTATGAGCAGATCATGGCGGTGATGCTGCCGACGCTCGGGCCCGAGCGGCAGGCGACCTACAGCCCGTTCCTGCCGATCTCGCCGAAGAGCGGCCGCGTGCTTTACGTGCCGATGAAGCATGTCGACGCCAAGGCCGGCACCATCACCTTCGACGACGAGGGCACCGAGACCACGCTTTCGATCACCGGCGGCCGCGTGAAGCTGCAGTGGAAGCCGGATTTCGGCATGCGCTGGGCAGCGCTTGGCGTCGATTTCGAAATGTTCGGCAAGGACCACCAGACCAATGCGGTGGTCTACGACCGCATCTGCAACATTCTGGGCGGACGGGCGCCGGAGCATTTCGTCTACGAACTGTTCCTCGATGAGAACGGCCAGAAGATTTCGAAGTCGAAAGGCAACGGGCTGACCATCGACGAGTGGCTGACCTATGCGCCGACCGAAAGCCTGGGGCTCTACATGTACCAGCGGCCGCGGCAGGCCAAGAAGCTGTATTTCGACGTCATCCCGCGGGCCGTGGACGAATACTATACGTTCCTCGCCGCCTATCCCCGGCAGGACTGGAAGGAACGGCTGGGCAACCCGGTCTGGCATATGCATGACGGCAACCCGCCCGCGATCGACATGCCGGTGCCGTTCTCGCTGCTGCTCAATCTGGTCAGCGCCTCCAACGCGCAGAACAAGGATGTGCTGTGGGGGTTCATTTCACGTCATACGCAAGGCGTGACGCCAACGACGCATCCCGAGCTCGACCGGCTGGTCGGCCATGCGATCCGCTATTTCGACGATTTCGTGAAGCCGACGAAAACGTTCCGGCCCGCCGACGAGGTCGAGCGCGAGGCGCTGGCAGCCCTCGACGAAGCGCTTGGGGCGCTGCCGGCCGACGCCAACGGCGAAGCGATCCAGAACGCCTCGCTCAACGTCGCGCGCAGGATCGAGCGCTATCAGGATCATTCCAAGCAGAGCCCGGAAGGCGGCCCCGGCGTATCGGGCGCCTTCTTCCAGATGATCTATCAGGTGCTGATCGGCCAGGAGCGCGGCCCCCGCTTCGGCTCGTTCGCAGCGCTCTACGGCGTTGCCGAGACACGTGCGCTCATTGAGCGGGCGCTGGCTGGTCAGCTGGCTTGAGCACGCCGTCGACCTCTTCCAGGATCGAACCCGGCGCCTGAGGGGCCGGGCGTGGCGCGGCCGGCATCGCCGGCATGCCGGACAGATCGGGCGCCGATCCGAAAATGCCCTTCTTCGCCGTGCGTGCCTTGTCGCCGGCCTCGATATAGGGGCCGCCCCTGGCGGCGCGCGCCCAGCCGTTGTCGACCAGCCATTGGCCGACATCCTGCTTGCCGATCCGGCATTCGGCGGCGATCAGGTCGCGGCCGCCCTCGGGCGGCACCGTGCAGACCACCGCGCGACCGCGCAGGAAGGCGCGGAACGCCGTCCGCGCACGGACGCCGCATGGCCAGGTTTTGCCGTCCTCGCTGCAGGTCTCGTCCTGCCTGACGATGTCGATGCCGGAAACCGCGACCGAGTAGCCCTTAGCCTCGATCAGTCCGGCGGCCGGCGCAACCGGCTGGAACAGCTTTGTGCCGTTCCAGTCGTCGGGCATTTTCGGCTTGGGCGGCACGGCCAGCGCGAGCTTGCTCAACGGCTCGCGCGGCTCGACCCGTTCAAGCCCCTCGGCGGGCAGTTCCGGCGGCGCGACGATTTCGGGATCGATCGCCCTCGAATGCGGCGCCGGCTTTGGCGGCTGCGGGGCTGCTATGGCCGATGTGGCCGGCTCCTGCGGCACCGTCCCGGCAGCCTGCTGCGCCATCGTATCGGCGCCCGGATCAAGCTGGTCCACCGTGATGACGCTTTCACTCCCTTTCAACGTGCGACCGCCAGTGACGACCATGGCCGCCATCACAGGGACCATCAGAACCGCCAGCGCATGATGGAGAAGCCGCACCAGCCGGACCTATTGGCTTGCCCAGACAATCCGCGCCACCCACTCGACATCGCGCATGGGAATGTCGCGGTCGGGATGATCGGGATTGAGCGAGACCAGCGCAATCGACTTGACGGTCTGGCGCTCGAGCACCTTGGCCATCACCTCGCCTGATGTGGTCTTGACGACGACGCGATCGCCCTTGCGGGTGACGGCGCCCGGTTCGACGATGAGGACGTCGCCATTGCGGTAGAGCGGCAGCATGGAATCGCCTTGCACCTGCAGCGCGTAGGAACTCTCGGTTGATTGCGCCGGCAGTTCGATCAGATCCCAACCCTGCCCGACTGGAAAGCCGGCATCGTCGAAGAAGCCGCCGGCGCCGGCTTGGGCAAAGCCGAGCAACGGCACGGAGCTTCTGCGGGCGACCGAAGCGGCATGGCTGGTCGAAGCACCATTGCTGATCCCGGGCCGGCCTTCGATCAGACCGGTGAATTCGTCGAGTGAGGCGCCCGTCGCCTCGATGATCTTGGCCAGCGATTCGGTCGAGGGCCAGCGTGGTCGGCCATCCGACGACAAACGCTTCGACTTGTTGAAGGCAGTGGAATCGAGCCCCGCACGCTTGGCCAAACCCGAGGCCGAAAGCGAATAACGCTTGGCAAGAGCATCGATGGCAGCCCAGACTCGGTCGTGCGAGAGCATGCTCGCTCTCCTTCGGTGCAGGAAAAAATACCTTTCCCTTCTAGTCTTGGAATGTCGTTTTGTCCACCGGTCGTGGAGTGGTTGCAAACGTTTCCGTCGATCGCGGAAAGTCCGACTACCGGGATCGATCGACGCCCTTGGCCAAGCTGCGCAGCCCCTGGTGCGATGTCATGAAAATCCGCTCCGTTTGCGTCGGTGGCCGCGGGTTCACGGCACGACCAAGTGCCGCAACGACCTCGTCAATCTCAAGAAAGTTGCGAGCCTTGCGATCGTATACGCCGGCTGTCGTCAGGATCAACGCGGCCGTCTCGCCATTGTCGAGGACGAAGCGGTGCTTGCCTACAACCTGGGTGCCTTCCCAGGTCTCGATCGAGGACACCACTTCGAAGCGGCGCCACAGCCTGATCTCGCGTGCATAGACCGCTTGCAGTCCGCCCATCATCGGCGCCCAGCCATTCTTCCTTGCCAGCGTGATGAGGCCTGCACGAACAAACAGGTCGATGCGGCCGAGATCGGCCAGCATCATGTAGCGCGCATTGTTGAGATGGATGTTGAAATCGATGTCGGTCGGTAGGCAGCGGAAAGCCAGCCGGCCTTCGCCGCCCATCACATAGGGGCCACGGCTGTGTGCCGTGGCCATCATGCGCACCATGCGCGCCCAGACATACATTACAGCGCCCCAAGTCCTCTTGGACGCGCAAAGGTCGCTGCAAGACGCTTGATTTTGCCCATGCGTCAGGCTGCCTGCTTCACGTCGCCTTTCGCATAGGGATCGAAGCGCTGGTAGAAGGTCTCGCCTTTCTCGGCCATGTCGAGCAGCAGCTTGGGTGCCTTGAACTCGGCGCCGTATTTCTTCTGCAGGTTCTTGGCGATCTTGACGAACGCCTTGGCGCCGATGCCGTCGATGTAGGACAGCGCACCGCCGGTGTAGGGTGCGAAGCCGAAAGCGAGGATCGAGCCGACATCGGCCTCGCGCGGGTCGGTGACGATGCCTTCTTCCATCACCCGCGCCGCTTCCAGCGCGATGGTGACCAGCAGCCGCTGCTGCAGTTCCCCATAATCGACCTTCTCGGGTGCAAGCTGCGGATAGAGCTCCCTAAGGCCCGGCCACAGCTTCTTCTTGGCGGGCTTTGCCGGGTAATCGTAAAAACCCTTGCCGTTCTTGCGGCCGAAGCGGCCGTGATCGTCGACCATGGCGTTGATCAGCGCCATCTGCTTGGGATCGACCGCCTTGTCGCCCAGATCCCTGATGGTCTGCTTCATGATCTTCTGGGCAAGGTCGATGGCCGTCTCGTCGGTCAGCGCCAGGGGGCCGACCGGCATGCCGGCCGCCTTCGCTGCATTCTCGATCATCGGCGCGGGAACGCCCTCGATCAGCATCTTGTAGGCTTCCGACATGTAGCGCAGCACGCAGCGATTGACGTAGAAGCCGCGCGTGTCGTTGACGACGATCGGCGTCTTCTTGATGGCGCGAACGAAGTCGATGGCGGTGGCCAGCGCCTTGTCTCCGGTCTTCTTGCCCAAAATGATCTCGACCAGCATCATCTTGTCGACCGGCGAGAAGAAATGGATGCCGATGAAATTCTTCGGCCGCGCAGAATTCTTCGCCAGGCCGGTGATCGGAATGGTCGAGGTGTTCGACGCGAAGATCGCCGATGGCTTCAGCACGGCTTCCGCCTGTTCGGTGGCGCTCTTCTTCACGCTCGAATCCTCGAAAACGGCCTCGACCACCAGATCGCAGCCGGCAAGGTCGGCATAGTCCGCCGTCGGCGTGATCAGCGACAGCAGTTTGTCCTTGTCCTCCGGCTTGGCGCGGCCCTTCTTGACCTGATCCGAGATCAGGCTGTCGGAATGCGCCTTGCCCTTGGTCGCCGACTCCAGATCACGGTCGAGCAGCACCACCGGGATGCCGGCCTTGGCGGTGACATAGGCGATGCCGGCGCCCATGAAGCCGGCGCCGAGAATGCCGACCTTCTTGAACTTGGTTTCGGGCACGCCGGCCGGGCGGCGGGCGCCCTTGTTCAGTTCCTGCAGCGACACGAACAACGAGCGGATCATCGCCGCCGCTTCCTTGGTCTGCATGATCTCGGTGAAATAGCGCTGCTCGATGCGCAAACCGGTGTCGAACGGCACCAGCAGGCCTTCATAGACGCATTTGAGGATCGCGGCGGCGGCCGGATAGTTGCCGTAAGTCTCGCGACGCAGGATGGCGATGGCCGGCGGCCACAGATTGAAGCCGGCGGGCGAATAGATCTGGCCGCCGGGCAGCTTGAAACCTTTCTCGTCCCATGGCGCCACCGGCTTCAGGCCATTCCTGATCATCGCCTTGGCGGTCTCGACGAGCCTGGCCGGCTCGGCGATCTCATGGATCAGGCCCATAGACTTGGCCTTCTGCGGCGACAGTGTCTGGCCCGAGGTCAGCATCTGCAGCGCTTGCTGCTGATCGGTCAGCCGCGGCACGCGCTGGGTGCCGCCTGCGCCCGGGAAGATGCCGATCTTCACCTCGGGAAGCGCCATCTTCACCTTGTCGATGTCGGCGGCGACACGGCCGTGGCAGGCGAGCGACAATTCGAAGGCGCCGCCCATGCAGGTGCCGTTGATCGCCGACACCCACGGCTTTCCGCAAGTTTCCAGCTTGCGGAACAGGCCGGTCATCATGCCGGCATTGTCGAACAGCGCCTTGGTCGCCCTTTCGGCGTCCTTGCCTTTTTCCGCGGCGAAGGTCGTCAGCATCTTCTGCAGCAGGGTGATGTCGGCACCGCCGGAGAAGGTGTCCTTGCCGGAGGTGATCACTGCGCCCTTGATGGCGGCGTCACCAGCCACCTTGTCGACAATGGCGTTCAATTCCCGCATCGCCTCTTCGGTGAAAACGTTCATCGAGCGGCCAGGCATGTCCCAGGTGACCAGCGCAATGCCGTCGGCGTCGATGTCGAGGGTGAAATTGGTGTAGCTCATCGTTTCTCTCCCCGTCAGACGCGTTCGATGATGGTTGCGGTTCCCATGCCGGCGCCGATGCACAGCGTCACCAGAGCGGTGTTGAGATCGCGGCGCTCGAGTTCGTCCAGCACGGTGCCGAAGATCATCGCGCCGGTGGCGCCGAGCGGATGCCCCATGGCGATCGCACCGCCATTGACGTTGATCTTGTCGTGATCGATGTCGAAGGCCTGCATGTAGCGCAGCACCACCGAAGCGAAGGCTTCGTTGAGCTCGAACAGGTCGATGTCCGAGAGCTTCATCTTGGCGCGCTTCAACAGCTTCTCGGTGACGTCGACCGGGCCGGTCAGCATCAGCACCGGCTCGGAGCCGATGTTGGCGAAGGTGCGAATTCGCGCGCGCGGCTTCAGCCCCATCGCCTTGCCCGCCTTCTTCGAACCGAGCAGCACGGCGGCGGCGCCGTCGACGATGCCGGACGAATTGCCGGCATGATGGACGTGATTGACCTCTTCCACCTCAGGGTGCTTCTGCACTGCGACGGCATCGAAGCCGCCCATTTCGCCTGGCATGACGAAGGACGGGTTGAGCGAGGCCAGCGACTGCATGTCGGTCGATGGGCGCATATGTTCGTCATGGTCGAGGATGGTCAGGCCGTTCTGGTCTTTGATCGGGATGACGGAGTTCTTGAACCGGCCATCGGCCCAGGATTTGGCGGCGCGCTTCTGGCTCTCGACCGCATAGGCGTCGACGTCGTCTCTGCTGAAGCCGTATTTGGTGGCGATCAGGTCGGCCGAGATGCCTTGCGGCACGAACCAGCCGGGCAGGCCTACGGACGGATCCATGAACCAGGCACCGCCGGAGGCGCCCATGCCGACACGCGACATCGATTCGACGCCGCCGGCAATGACGATCTCATCGGCGCCCTGGGCGATCTTGGCGGCGCCGAAATTGATGGCGTCGAGCCCGGAAGCGCAGAAGCGTGAGATCTGCATGCCGGGCGCCTTGGTGTCGTAGCCGGCCTCGAAGGCGGCGGCGCGCGGAATGACCGAACCGGCTTCGCCGACCGGATCGACGCAGCCGAAGATGATGTCATCGACAGTGCCGGTGTCGAGCCCATTGCGATCGCGCAGCGCCTCAAGCGTCTTGGCGGCAAGCCGCACCGCCGGCACCTCGTGCAGCGATCCGTCCTTCTTGCCCTTGCCGCGCGGTGTGCGCACGGCGTCATAGACATAAGCTTCAGCCATTTGCTTGCTCCTTGGGTTTGCCTGATGTCGCTCTCAGAGAGAGCGGCCGATCAGCAATTTCATGATCTCGTTGGTGCCGCCGTAGATGCGCTGGACGCGGGCGTCGCGGAACATGCGGGCGATCGGGTATTCATTCATGTAGCCATAGCCGCCATGCAGTTGAAGGCATTCGTCGACGACTTTTCCCTGCAGGTCGCTGAGCCAGTACTTGGCCATCGACGCGGTCACAGGATCGAGGCCGCCGGCGATGTGGCGGGTGACGCAATCATTGTAGAAGACGCGGCCGACGGTGGCCTCGGTCTTGAGTTCGGCCAGCTTGAACTGGGTGTTCTGGAAATCGATGATCGCCTTGCCGAACGCCTTGCGTTCCTTGACATAATCAATGGTCAGCGCCAGCGCCCGCTCGATCATGGCAATGGCGCCGGTGCCGATCTGCAGCCGCTCCTGCGGCAATTGCTGCATCAGTTGGACGAAGCCCTGCCCTTCCTCATGGCCGAGCAGGTTGGAGGTCGGCACGCGCATATCGTTGAAGAACAGCTCCGACGTGTCGTTGGCCTTGAGCCCGATCTTGTCGAGGTTACGGCCGCGCTGAAAACCTTCGACCTCGTCGGTCTCGACGACGATCAGCGAGGTGCCCTTGGCGCCCTTCTCCGGATCGGTCTTGGTGACGACGATGATGAAGTTCGCAAGCTGGCCGTTGGTGATGAAGGTCTTGGAACCATTGATCTTGTATTGGTTACCATCCTTCTGCGCCCGCGTCTTGACGCCCTGCAGGTCGGACCCGGCGCCAGGCTCGGTCATGGCGATGGCGCCGATCAGCTCGCCGGTCGCCAGCTTCGGTAGCCATTTCTTCTTCTGCTCCTCGGAGCCATAGTGGAGGATGTAAGGGGCGACGATCGAATTGTGCAGGCCGATGCCGAAACCGTCGACGCCGACATGGCCGATGGCCTCGATGATGGCGCTCTCATGCGCGAAGGTGCCGCCGGAGCCGCCATATTCCTCCGGCATAGAGGCGCAGAGCAGGCCGGCGGAGCCTGCCTTCAGCCAGCTCTCGCGATCGACCATCTCGTTCTTCTCGAACTCGTCGTAGCGCGGCGCGATCTCCTCCGACATGAAGCGATGCGCCATGTCGTAGAGCATGCCGACCTCGTCCGCCGCCCAAGCGGGCTTCGGAAGGCCAAGGATTTCAGCTGGGTTGGTCATGCTGGTATGATACTCCTCCCGACATGCATCATCGAAACTGAGGCCGGCGCACTGCCGCAGCGACCCCTCCCGACCCTTCGGGCCACCCTCCCCTCAAGGGGGGAGGAGGACGCCGATCATCTTTAGAACGCTTCCGCCGGCAGTGCCATCAATGTGTCGGCGCCGCTCGAAATGCGGGCGAGATGCGCCGACGTCTCCGGCATGATCCGCTCCATGAAGAAGCGCCCCGTCACGACCTTGTTGTCGTAAAAAGATTGCGCGCCATTGGCGTCCGTCTTGCCAAGTGCCACCTTGGCCATCTGCGCCCACATATAGCCCAGAGCGACCAGGCCGAAGAGATGCATGTAGTCGGTCGAGGCGGCACCGGCATTGTCGGGCTTGGCCATGCCGTTCTGCACCAGCCACATGGTCGCCGCCTGCAAATCGTTGAGACCCTTCTTCAGCGCCTTGGTGAATGGCGCCATCTTCTCGTCGGAGCGGTTCTCCTCGCAGAACTCACCGACTTCCTTGAAGAAGGCCTGCACGGCGCGGCCGCCATTCAGGCCGAGTTTGCGGCCGACGAGGTCGAGCGCCTGGATGCCGTTGGCGCCTTCATAGATCATGGCGATGCGGGCATCGCGCACGAACTGGCTCATGCCATGCTCTTCGATATAGCCGTGACCGCCGAACACCTGCTGCGCCATGACGGCGTGGTCGAAGCCCTTGTCCGTGAGAACGCCCTTGACCACCGGCGTCATCAGGCCGGTGTAGTCGTCGGCGGCCTGGCGGTCCTTGTCGTCGCCGGAACGGTGGGCAATATCGGACTTGATCGCCGTCCACAGCGCCAGCGCGCGGCCGGCCTCGTTGAAGGCTTTCATGGTCATCAGGCTGCGGCGGATGTCGGGATGGACGATGATCGGGTCGGCCTTCTTGTCCGGCGCCTTCGGCCCCGACAATGAGCGGCCCTGCAAACGGTCCTTGGCGTAGGACACGGCGTTCTGGTAAGCGATCTCCGACAGCGAAAGCCCCTGCAGGCCCACACCAAGGCGCGCCTCGTTCATCATCGTGAACATCGCCTTCAGGCCGCCATTGGCCTCGCCGAGCAGCGTGCCCTCAGCCTCGTCATAGTTCATGACGCAGGTCGAATTGCCATGGATGCCCATCTTCTCCTCGATCGAGCCGCAGGAGACGGTGTTCCTGGTGCCCGGATTGCCCGATGCGTCGAGCTTGAGCTTCGGCACGATGAACAGAGAGATGCCCTTGACGCCTTCCGGCGCACCCTCGATGCGGGCCAGTACCAGATGGACGATGTTGTCCGACATGTCGTGTTCGCCGGCCGAGATGAAGATCTTCTGGCCTGAAATTTTATAGGTGCCATCGCCGTTCGGCACCGCCTTGGTCCGCAACAGGCCCAGATCCGTGCCGCAATGCGGCTCGGTCAGGTTCATGGTGCCGGTCCAGGCACCCTCGATCATCCTCGGCAACCATGTTGACTTCTGCTCGTCGGTGCCGTGGGTGATGATCGCGGCGATCGCGCCTTGCGTCAGGCCCGGATACATCATCAAGGACATATTGGCCGAGACCATATATTCGGCGACGGCGGTATGCACGGCATAGGGCAGGCCCTGGCCGCCGAACTCGACTGGTGCGGCCAACCCCATCCAGCCGCCTTCGCGATACTGGTCGAACGCCTCCTTGAAGCCTTTCGGCGTGGTCACCGAGCCATCGTCGTGACGCACACAGCCTTCCATGTCGCCGACACGGTTCAGCGGATGCATGACGTTTTCGGCGAGCTTGGCGCCTTCGGCCAGGATCGCCTCGAGCACATCGGGCGTGGCGTCGGCAAATCCGGGAAGGTTCGAATAACGCTGATAACCCAGAACCTCGTTGAGCACGAACAGCGTATCCTGGACCGGAGCCCTGTATGTCGGCATGTTTTTTCTCCACCCTGCAAACCCGGTCCGAACGCCCCGAAGACAAGCCAGGGGCGGCATGCGGACCCATATTTGGGAGCGGGATAGCAAAAATTGACGTTTGCGTAAACGTCAATTTTTTCGATGCGACAAGATTCCCCGCCCGCTGGAGCTATGAGCGTAGAGGCGCGACGTTGCGCAAGCCAGCGCCGAAAGGCCATGAGAGTGGGCCAGGACAACGAAAAGCCGCGTGGCAGGCCACGCGGCTCGACAGAACTCAGACAATCAGCAGACGACTTGGTCTGCCGCAAATCCGAACGGATTTGTTTTAGCTGGCGGCGCTCGCCTGCGGCGCCGAACGCTCGCTCAGCATCTGGCGCACCGCCGACATCGAGCCGCTCAGCTCGCTGATGGCGTCGTCGATCAGCGCCCTTTGCTTCTGCAGGCGGGCAAGCTGCTTTTCTGACTTGTCCAGCGCGAGCTTGAGCTGCTTGGTGTTTGAACCGGTCGGATCGTAGAGATCCATCATCTGCTTGACGTCACGCAGCGAGAACCCGACCTTGCGGCCAAGCAGGATCAGCTTGAGGCGGGCCTTGTCGCGACGCGTGTAGAGACGGGTCGACCCGTCACGCTGCGGGTTGAGCAGGCCTTTGTCTTCGTAGAAACGCAGCGTGCGCAGCGTCACTCCATATTTCTTCGCCATCTCGCCGATGCGGACGAGGTCCTCGCCGGCTTCGGCAGATATATTGGTATTGGCCGCGGTCTCGCCGGCCGAGATAAGCTTCATGGTCACTGGCTTTCCCCGTCTGGTGGCGTCGCGGTCTCGGACCGTGCGTCGCCTGACTGGAAGCGGGGGCCTGCTTCCAGTCGTGGTTTCAACAAACAAATCGCAAAACATGCGCTCAATGCGCCTTTTACGTTTACGTCAATTCTATACCGATTGCCGCATGATGACGCAAGGGCGTTCTGCGCGCCGCCCTTTATGCCGCACCGTCAGGCCGGCAGCCGGCATCCTTTCAATTTCTTAAGTTTGGTTAACGCGTTGTTTACCACGTTGGGGGAAATGTGGGCGCGTCGGCTACCCGTGTTTATCCTGTATCGAATTTTTCACGGTTTTTCGGAGCGCGGGCGAGAGCCCGGGAAGCTCGTCTTCCGCCGCGGCATCGCCGCCGGTCGCCTTCGTTCCGATAGGGACCTGGGGGAACTGGCCGCGAGCCAGCCATTCTGAAAGACGGACGCACCGATGAACAGCAAGCGGTCCTATCTCGACACACTCAATGCCGGCAGGCAGCGCAGGCCGCAGACCACGCTCGAGCAGTTGAACCAGTCGCTGGAGACACTGGAGCAGCGGCTGGAGCGGACGCGCGAGGATCCGGTGGCACGTCCCGAACTCCGCCAACCCGATCCACGCCAATATGGTGCCGATGCGCGCTATCCCGCGGCCCGGCCCGCTGGCCAGCAGCGCTGGTACGAGGATCCGCAGCCCGCGTCGCGACCGAAAAGCCCGATTCAGGGAGCCGCCGCTTTCGAGCAGAACTATCAGGCCATTGCCCGCGACATCGATCGCGTGCGCGGCCAGGAGGACGGCGTTGCCATGGTCGGCAAGATCGCCGGCGAATTGCGCGGCATGCGCGAGGAATTGCGCCACCAGATGACCGCAGGCCTGCAGCGGGAATTCGAAGCGCTGCGCAAGGACATCGAGCGGGCTTTCCAGTCAGGGGCAAGGCCCGGTGCTTCGGCCAAGGGCAGTGCTGAACTCGGCCTTGAGTTCGAGCGGCTTTCGGGCGCCATCCAGACACTGGCCGAGAAGAGCGACGACAGAAGCGTCAACATGCTGCGGCTCGAACTCGAACAGGTCAAAGCCGCACTCGAAACGCTGGCACGCGAAGAGAGCGTGCAGAAGGTCGACCGCCGCTGGGACGATTTCGATCGCCGGTGGACGGCGTTCGAAGACCGCGTCGACGCCGACCAGCGCAAGCGCTCGGACGACCCGGGCCTGTCTGCTCTGACCGCCCGGCTAGAACAGATCAGCAATGCCGTCAACAATTTGCCGGAATCGTTGTCGCTGCGCTCGTTGGAGGAGAAGGTGCGCACGCTTGCCGGTGCCGTCGACCATTTCGCCAGCCAGCAGGACAATCGCGGCAGCGACACGCTTGGCATGATCGACGAGCGGCTGGACGAGATTTCCCGCGCCATCGTCGCATCCACGGTCGCCGCGCAAGCCAATTCATTCGACCACGAGGCTTTCGAGCGCATCGAGAGGCGGATCGACTCACTTGCCAGCCAGATCGAGGAAGTGGCGCAGGATCGTCCAGGCAACGCGGTCATGGACCGGTTGAGCACGCTGTCGGGCCGGGTTGACGAACTCGCCGGCCGCGCCAATCTGCCGGAGCAGGCGATGGAGCGCCTGGCCAAGCAGATTGCACTCATCGCTGACAAGATCGACCAGGCACCAGCCATGCCTGACGCCGACTACATCTTCCATGGGCTGGAGCAGCGCTTCGACGTGCTGTCGAGCATGATGGAACGCCGCCAGGGTGACGCCATCGAACAGGGCAACATGCTGTTCCGCGATCTCGAACGCAGGCTGGATGAGGTTGCCGACAGGCTGGACCAGCGCATGCCGCAGATCGACAGCGCCGGCATCATGGACGCCATCGATGCCCGCTTTACGGCGCTCGCCAAGCGTATGGAAACGCGTGTACCCGATCCCGCGGGCGAAGCCGCAATCCGCGGCCTGGAGAGCCGGCTCGAAGACATTTCAAGCCGGCTGGATGCGTCGGCCGCGCAGGTGGCCGGCATCGATCCGGCGCTGATCCGCAGCCTGGAAGCACAGGTTGCTGGCCTGTCCGCCCATCTTTCCAGGCCCAGCACCCCGCTGCCGGAATTCGAGGACATCAGCCCGCGTCTCAACGAAATTGAAAAGTCGCTCGCAGGAACCCGCGATTCCATCCTTGGCGCAGCGCGCGAAGCCGCCGAGAACGCGGTGCAATCACTTGCCGGTTCGAGCGCCAATACGACCGCTGTTTCCGGCCTCGCCCAGGATTTGAAGACGCTTGAAACGCTGACGCGGCGCTCCGACGAGCGCAATTCGAGAACGTTCGAGGCCATCCACGACACGTTGCTCAAGATCGTCGACCGGCTGGGTTCGCTCGAACCCGGCGAGCCGGTCGAGGCGATGAGCGAATTGCTGGACGCGGCACCGGTCGAGCCGAGCAACTGGCGCGGCGCGCGGCGACCCAAGATGGCCGTGGACGCGCCATCGATGGATATCGATCAGCCCCTGCCATTGACTGGGGACTTGACCGATCTCGATGGCCGCGCCGCCGCCATCCTGCGCAATGAGCCGGGTGCACGTGGCGACCTGGGCGGCCTTGGTATGGGAACGCGCACGCCGGCCGAAGCCGCGGCGGCTGCGGCCATGGCTGCCCTCGGCTCCGACACAATTGTCGAGAAGAACGAACAGGCGGGCGGCCGCAGGTCGATGTTCGGCGGACTGGCCCGCGCCTTCAAGGGCAAGAAGGAGGCGGACATCCCGCCACTGGCCGGCTCGGCGCCGAGTGCCCCGATCCCGAGCGTCGATCTCGACGAACCGCTCGATCCGAAAATGGCCAACCGGCCGCTGGAGCCCGGTTCCGGCGCACCTGACCTCAACGCCATCATGAAGCGCGTGCGCGACGAGCGCGGCCAGCCGGCCAAGCCCAGCGACACCGACGCCGCGAAGTCGGATTTCATCGCCGCTGCCCGGCGCGCGGCCCAGGCCGCGGCCGCCGAGGCCGATGCGCTGAAGCGCCAGTCGACGGTGACCGGACCGGTGAAGGCACTGCGGATCGGCGACCTGCTCAAGGCACGGCGCAAGCCGATCCTGATGGGAACAACCGCGATCCTGCTGGCGCTGGGCGCCCTGCAACTGGGCAAGGCCTTCTTCGCCGATCCCGCCCAGGTGGCGAGCAACGATGTTGCGCCGATCGTCGCCTCGCAGCCGGTGCAGACCGCCTCGCTCGATGCCGCCGGCCAACCTAAGATGGACGCGCAGCCCGCGGCAGTGGAAAGTGCGCCTGACCACACCGTCAGGCAGGCCGAGCCGTCCGCACCGGCAACCAAGGACGACATGGCCGCGCAAAGCATGATTGCCACGCCGCCAGGCGCCGAGCCGTCGATGAGTGCCGCGCCGACCGCAGAGCCGGTTCCCGCGCCCGTCGCCTCGGTTACATCGGCCGATGCGAACCAAGCGGTGTCCGGGGAGACAGCCTCGGCTGCGCCGGCCTCGACCGTTCCGGTCGCCGCGGAAGCTGCCGACACCGGCGCCCAGCCTATGGCGGCTGAGCCGACCGCCGCCAAGGACACCACGGGCGCGGTCCCCCCAGCGGACGCCTCGCCGGCGATGACGACGAAGTTCGACATTCCCGCTGACGCCGGCCCGGCCGCCTTGCGCGATGCCGCCGCCAGCGGCGACGCCAAGGCGCTGTTCGAAATCGGCTCGCGCTATGCTGAGTCACGCGGCGGCAAGGAAGACATGGCGGCAGCCGCCAAATGGTACGAGAAATCGGCGGAACTCGGCTTCGCGCCGGCCGAATACCGCATCGGAAACTTCTACGAAAAGGGCATCGGCGTCGCGCGCGACATCAAGAAGGCGAAGACCTGGTACCAGCTTTCCGCAGCACAGGGCAACGCCAGCGGCATGCACAATCTGGCCGTCCTGTTCGCCATGGCGGCAGACGGCGTGACCGACAATGAATCGGCCGCGCACTGGTTCCAGGCAGCGGCCGATGTCGGCGTCAAGGACAGCCAGTTCAATCTCGGCATCCTCGCCGCCAAGGGCGTCGGCATGAAGCAGAACCTCGAGGAATCCTACAAATGGTTCGCGCTCGTCGCCAAGACCGGCGACAAGGATGCCGCTGCCAAGCGTGACGAGATCGCCAATGCGCTGCGGCCCGAGCAGCTCGAACGCGCCCGCGCCGCGACTGAGCTGTGGAAGGCCAAGCCGCTGGATGCAGCGGCCAATTCGGCCGACATTCCCGAGTCCTGGCAGGACGGCGCGCCGCAGACGACAGCCAGCATCGACATGAAGAAGGCCGTCCAGAACATCCAGCGCATTCTCAACAAGAACGGCTATGACGCCGGCGGCGCCGACGGCAAGATGGGCCAGAAGACGAAGACCGCGATCATGGCTTTCCAGACCGACAACAAGATGCCGGCGACCGGCGAAGTCGATGAAAAACTGGTCAAGGCACTGCTGGCGCGCAAATAACGGCAGAGGCGTCGTTTCCACGACGCCCTTGCCACACATTCGCCTGTTAACTGATTGAGATGTTTTTTGTTTCGGCGGCGTAGCGCGGTTTGACTTCGCAGCACCTCCGGGGCAAGAACGAATTGGCTTGTCGGGTCAAGATGCCCGCAACGGTTGCATTCGCCGACAGGCAGAACTGATCGAGACTGACGGGTGGGCATCTATCTCCCGATCGCGGAAATTTCCGTCAATATCTTCGTCCTGCTGGCCATGGGCGCGGCGGTGGGTTTCCTGTCGGGCATGTTCGGCGTCGGCGGCGGCTTCCTCATCACGCCGCTGCTGATCTTCTACAACATACCCCCGGCGATCGCGGTCGCCACGGGCGCCAACCAGGTCATCGCCTCCTCCGTCTCCGGCGTCCTTTCGCACATGAAGCGAGGGACGCTCGACTTCAAGCTCGGCGGGGTGTTGCTGGCCGGCGGCATTGTCGGTTCCACCGGCGGCATCTTCGTCTTCGCCTTCCTGCGCCGCCTCGGCCAGCTCGACCTGTTCATCTCGCTGCTCTACGTCGTGCTGCTCGGCACCGTCGGCGGGCTGATGCTGGTCGAAAGCGTCAATGCGCTGCGCGCCACGCGCAGCGGTGCGGCACCGGTGCTGAAGAAATCCGGCCAGCACAACTGGATCCACCGCTTGCCGCTGAAGATGCGGTTCAGGGCCTCAAAACTGTTCGTCAGCGTCATCCCCGTCCTTGGCCTTGGCGCCGGCATCGGCTTCCTGTCGTCGATCATGGGCGTCGGCGGCGGCTTCATCATGGTGCCGGCACTGATCTATCTGCTGAAAGTGCCGACCAACGTCGTCATCGGCACCTCGCTGTTCCAGATCATCTTCACCTCCGCCTATACGACGCTGGTCCACGCCACCACCAACCAGACGGTCGACGTCGTGCTGGCCTTCCTGCTGATGGCGGGCGGCGTCGCCGGTGCGCAGTACGGCGCCAAGGCAGGCCAGCGGCTGCGCGGCGAGCAACTCAGGGCCTTGCTGGCGCTGCTGGTGCTGGCGGTGGCGATACGATTGGCGATCGATCTTTTCGTCACCCCGCCCAACCTCTATTCGCTGTCTGCCGCGGGCCTCAACTGATGAAGGCTCGCAACACATTCGCAACCGCCATTGTCCTGTCGCTGCTTGCGGCCGCCGTGCCGGCGAAGGCACAGGTCCCGCTGACCGAAGGCATCCAGATCGGTCTCTCCACCGACAACGTCTCGATCACCGCCGGCTTTTCCGGGGCCGACCTGACCATCTTCGGTTCGCTGGAAAACCCGGATCCACTTGTCGCGCGCCAAGGCCGCTACGACGTTATCGTCGTGCTCGAAGGCCCGCCCAAACCGGTGGTGGTGCGCCGCAAGGACCGGGTGCTCGGCGTCTGGGTCAACCTGGACTCCGAGACCTTCGAAAACGTGCCGGTCTCCTATTCGGTGGCGACGACGCGGCCGCTCCAGGACATCACCGAACCCAACAGCTACAAGCAGCTGTCGCTCGGCGCCTCCAACCTCTACATGCAGCCCGCCGATGCCGGCGACAGCCCGGCGACGATCGAGGAATTCACGGCCGCACTGCGGGAGCGCAAGTCGGCGACCGGCCTCTACAGCGAGAATGTCGGCGGCGTGCAATTCCTGTCGCAGAACCTGTTCCGCGCCACAGTGAGGCTGGCGCCAAATGTGCCAGTTGGAACCCATAAAGCCCGCGCGTTCCTGTTCAAGAGCGGCCTGTTCATCAAGGAAAGCTCGGCCCAGCTCGAAATCCGCAAATCCGGTTTCGAACAGTCGATCTTCCGTGTCGCCCACAATTATTCCTTCCTCTACGGCGTCTTCGCGATATCGCTGGCCATGCTGACAGGCTGGCTCGGAAGGCTGATCTTCCGGCGGGATTAATGCATGTCGCCCAAAAGTGGCCCCGGGTTTGGGAGAAAGACATGCATCGAATCAAGAGCTGAAGTGCGTCGCGTGAATCCGTTCAAACGCGACGCACTTCAGAACTTTCCCCGAAAAGTGGTTTCCCTTTGCCGGGGCATGCGGTAGACCGCGCTCCCCAGCCAAATGGCAGACACAAACAATTCGGTTCGGCAGAGCAGCCCGTCCCCGGGCAGCGCGCGATTTCTCGGCGCCTGTCGGCTCGCCGACGACAAATACAGGAACTTGTCATGCGACCAGCCTTCGGCGGCATCGACTTCGGCACTTCGAACTCCACTGTTGGCGTGGTCCGCAACGCGCAGCCGCGCCTCGTCGCCCTGGAGGACGGCCAGGTGACACTGCCCAGTGCCGTGTTCTTCAACTTCGAGGACAACCGCACCTGCTTTGGCCGTCACGCCATCGCCAACTACACCGACAGCATCGAAGGCCGGCTGATGCGTTCGCTGAAGAGCGTGCTCGGTAGTTCGCTGGCCCATGAAAAGACCCGCATCAAATCGCGGTCGATCGGCTTCATGGACATCGTCGGCATGTTCCTCGGACATCTCAAGATGAGGCTGGAAGCAGATGCCGGCGATACGGTCGAGACCGTCGTTCTTGGCCGGCCGGTGCAATTCGTCGACGACGATGCCGAGGCCGACGCGAAGGCGCAAAGCGAACTCGAGAACGCCGCCCGTGGCCAGGGCTTCAAGCACATCGCTTTCCAGTTCGAGCCGATCGCGGCGGCGCTCGACTACGAACAGAAGGTGACACGCGAGGAACTGGCGCTGATCATCGATATAGGCGGCGGCACGTCGGATTTCTCGATCGTGCGCGTCTCGCCGCAGCGCTCCCGTTCGCTCGACCGCAAGGACGACATCCTGGCCAGCCGGGGCGTCCATATCGGTGGTACGGATTTCGACCGGCTGCTGAGCATCGCCCATGTGATGCCGCAACTCGGCTATTTGACGCCGACCAAGGACGGCAAGCGCAATCTGCCGGCAAGTTACTTCATCGACCTCGCGACATGGCAGCGCATCAACCTGGTCTACACCGCCAAGGCGATGACGCATCTGCGCCAGATCCGCTACGAGGCCGAGCGCGCCGACCTGGTCGACCGTTTCATCCACATCGTCGAACACCGCTTTGGACACGCGCTGGCCGCACTTGTCGAAAAAGCCAAGATAGAGCTGACCGACAGGTCATCCGCGGAGGTCGTGGTGAAGCTGCCGGGTGCGGAGTTCGCCGCCGAAATCACGCGCAACGGGCTGGATGCCACGATTGCCAGGGACATCGAGCGGGTCACAGCGACGGTGGCGCAGACCATCCGGGACGCTGAGGTGAAGCCATCCGACATCACCGCGGTATTCCTGACCGGCGGATCGACTGCGATCCCGCTGGCAAGGCGAGAAATCCTGTCGCTGGTGCCGCAGGCATCCGTCATCGAGGGCGACATGTTCGGCTCGGTCGGACTTGGCCTGGCGCTGGATGCGCAGCGAAAATTCGGCTGACCGGGTCCATTGATATTCAGGTGATGCCGGCCTGCAAATGGCTGATACCTGCGCTTCCGGTGCTCACGTACTTTAAGTACGCTCCGCTCCGGTTCTCGGCATCAGCCATTTTCGACTCGGCCTGACCTGAATCTCAGCGAACCCTCACCGTTGATCCGACGTACCCAGATGCGCCTTGAGCGCCATCTGGGCCAGGCTTGCCTGGCGATCGCGATGGGCGATCATGGCGAAGTCGCGTTTCGGCAAGTCGAGCGGCACCGATTTGAGACTGCCTTCGGCGACGGCGCGCGCCACGACAAGTTCGGAAATGATGGTCGCGCCGGCCCCCGCCTCGACGGCCTGGCGAATAGCTTCATTGCTCGGCAGCACCAGGAATATCTGGAGGTCGGCGAGCGAAATCCCTTCGTGGCGCGCCAGATCCTCCAGCACCTCGCGCGTGCCCGAACCACCCTCACGGATGATCCAGCGCAGACCCTTGATGTCAGGGCGGCCGGGCGCGACTTCGGGGATCTCCGGATGCGCGCTGGCAACCACCAGCATCAGCCTGTCGACGTCGACCTTGGTGCGGCGCAATATGTCGGACTCGGTGCGCCCCTCCACCAGGCCGAGATCGGCCGCGCCATCGAGGACATTGGCCTCGACCTGCCTGGTGTTGCCGATGGAGACGCTCAGCCTGACGGCCGGATAGGCTTCGTGGAAGGAAGCCAGCCGGCGCGGCAGCCAGTAGCTGGCGATGGTCTGGCTGGCTGCGATCGAGAGGCTGCCGGTGACGGTCTGCGAGACATGCTCCAGCACATTGCGCGCGGCGGCGGCCCGCTCGAGCACGGCCTTGGCCTCCGGCAGGAACCGGTGGCCGGTCTGGGCAAGCTCGATGTTGCGGCCGACGCGGTTGAACAGGTGGACGCCGTGCTGTTCTTCAAGCGCCCGGATGGCGGCCGATGCGGCCGACTGCGAAATGCCCAGCAATTCCGCCGCCTTGGTCATATGGCCGCGCTCGGCGACGGCGACGAAAATCCGCAACTGGTCTAGGGTCATGTCTGCATTAAGAACCAATATCGATCGAATTTACAAGAACAACTGATTAGACAGATCGATAGCTTTATTCTAAGTTTTTGAAAGAAGTTAGAAAAAATTCGCCGAGAGATCGCAGAGAGCAGAATGATCGGGCGGTTCAGATCCCTGCTTGCGCATTGGACCCGCGGCATAAGACGGCGGCTGGCCGGTGATCGCTACCACCCGGAAGAGCATTACATGCGCGGCCCCGGACCGAAGACGCGGGCCAAATCCATGGGCCGTACAGGCGCCACCGGATCATGATGCAGGGACCGCCGCGCGGCGCGAATTCGGCACCATCGCAACGCCCGCTTGCCGACACGCGGGCGCCTGACGAAGGCGACGGCGTCGACACCTCGCCTGATGTTTCCGACAGCATCGCCAAGACGACCTGCTACATGTGCGCCTGCCGCTGCGGCATCGACGTGCACATCAAGGATGGCAAGGTCCGCTACATCAACGGCAACAAGGACCATCCGGTCAATCGCGGCGTGATCTGCGGCAAGGGCAGCTCCGGCATCATGCAGCACTACAGTCCGGCAAGGCTGAAGAAGCCCTTGCTGCGCAGCGGGCCGCGCGGCTCCGGCGAGTTCCGCGAGATCGAGTGGGAAGAGGCGTTTTCGATCGCGACGGAACGGCTCTCGGCCATCCACCGGACCGACCCCAGGAAGCTGGCCTTCTTCACCGGCCGCGATCAATCCCAATCCTTGACCGGCTGGTGGGCGAGCCAGTTCGGCACGCCGAACTTTGCCGCCCATGGCGGCTTCTGTTCGGTCAACATGGCGGCCGGTGGTCTCTATACGATCGGCGGTTCGTTCTGGGAGTTCGGTGAGCCCGACTGGGACAACACCCGGTATTTCATGCTGTTCGGCGTCGCCGAGGATCACGATTCCAACCCGATCAAGATCGGCCTCGGCAAACTCAAGGCGCGCGGCGCCAAGGTCGTCTCGATCAACCCGTGCCGCACCGGCTACAATGCCATTGCAGACGACTGGATCGGCATTCGGCCCGGCACCGATGGGCTGTTCGTGTTCGCCCTCATCCACGAATTGCTCAAGGCGGGCCGCGTCGATCTCGACTATCTGCTGCGCTACACCAATGCCCATGTTCTCGTCGTACAGGAGCCGGGTGCCGCCGATGACGGGCTGTTCGTGCGCGACGCCGACGGAAATCCGCTGGCCTGGGACAGGGTGGCGAAGACACCGGTCAGCGCCACCGATGCCAGTGCGAAGCCGGCACTGACGGGCAGCTTCACGGTCGGCGGGCGCCGCTGCGTCCCGGTGTTCCAGCTCATCGCCGACCGCTACCTCGATGAGAGCTATGCGCCGGACGCGGTCGCCGAGCGCTGCGGCATTGCCGCCGATACGATCCGCAGGATCGCCGCCGAACTTGCGCATGTCGCCTTCGAACAGACGATCGAACTGCCGATCGCCTGGACCGACTGGGCCGGGCGCCGGCACGAGACCATCAAAGGGCGCCCTGTCTCGATGCACGCCATGCGCGGCATCTCGGCCCATTCGAACGGCTTCCACACCTGCCGCGCCATCCATCTCCTCCAGGTGTTGCTGGGCACGGTGGATGTTCCCGGCGGTTTCCGTTTCAAGCCGCCCTACCCCCGCTCCGCTCCGCCCGGTCCCAAGCCGGCCGGCAAGACCGTCAAGCCGATGACGCCGCTTGACGGCATGCCACTCGGTTTCGTCTGTGGGCCGGACGATTTGCTGGTCGATGAGGCCGGCACGCCGCTTCGCATCGACAAGGCCTATTCCTGGGACGCACCGCTGGCGGCGCATGGCCTGATGCACACCGTCATCCGCAATGCCTGGGCCGGCGACCCGTACCCGATCGATACACTGATGATGTATATGTCGAACATGGCGTGGAATTCCTCGATGAACACCGTCGAGACCATTGCCATGCTGACCGACCATGACGATGCGGGCAACTACAAGATCCCCTTCATCATCTATTCCGATGCCTATTATTCCGAGACCGTGCCGTTCGCCGACCTCGTGCTGCCCGACACCACCTATCTTGAGCGGCATGACTGCATCAGCCTGCTCGACCGGCCGATCAGCCATGCCGACGGACCGGGCGACGCCATCCGCCATCCCGTCGTCGAACCTGATCGCGACGTCCGGCCGTTCCAGTCGGTGCTGATCGAACTCGGCGCGCGGCTCGGCCTGCCCGGTTTCATCAACGGCGATGGCTCGGCCAAATATGCCGACTACGCCGACTACATCGTCAACCATGAGCGCACATCAGGCATCGGCCCGCTCGCCGGCTGGCGCGGCAAGGACGGGACCTCGACCGGCAGGGGCGAGGCCAACCCGGACCAGCTGCAGCGCTACATCGACAATGGCGGCTTCTGGCACCACGATTTCGCGGACGACCAGCGCTACTACAAGATGGCCAACCGCTCCTATCTCGATTTCGCGGTGCAGATGGGTTTTATTCCCAAGGCTGAGCCGATCGTCTTCCAGCTCTACTCCGAGCCGCTGCAGCGCTTCCGCCTTGCCGCGCGTGGGCATGGCCCTGTCTTGCCACCAAAGGGTGACCGCCAGCGCATCGAGACCTACATGGACCCGCTGCCCTTCTGGCATATGCCCTTCGAGGAAGCGGTCGTCGACCTTGGAAAATATCCGCTGCATGCGCTGACGCAGCGGCCGATGCATATGTACCATTCCTGGGGATCGCAGAATGCGTGGCTGCGGCAGATCACCAGCCAGAATCGGCTGTTCGTGCATCACCGGACGGCAGCTGGCCTCGGCCTGGTCGATGACGACTGGGTGTGGATCGAGAGCATCAACGGCAAAGTGAAGGGGCAGATCAAGCTGATCGACGGGGTGAACGAAAGCACGGTCTGGACCTGGAACGCCATCGGCAAAAGGCGCGGCAGCTGGGGGCTGAAGGACGATGCGGCGGAATCCAACCGCGGCTTCCTGCTCAACCATATCATCGGCGACCAGACCTCGGCTGACGCTCAGGGCAAACGCTATTCGAACTCCGATCCTGTGACCGGCCAGGCGGCATGGTTCGATTTACGCGTGCGCATCGTCAAATGCGCGGCCGAAGATGCCGGCTTCACCGAGCCGCAATTCGAACGTTTCCAGCAGCCACCGCATTTCGAACCCTCACCCGACAGACTGACTTTCGGCGCTGAATTCCGCCGGGCAAGAGAGGCGACCGAATGACCTGCCTGCCAAGCCAAAGCGGCAAGAAACTCGGCCTTGTGATCGACCTCGATACGTGCGTCGGCTGCCAGGCCTGTGTCACCGCCTGCAAGGAATGGAACACCGGCGGCCACATGGCACCGCTGACCGACATCGACCCCTATGGCGGCCATGTCGACGGCGTCTGGTTCAACCGCGTGCACGCTTACGAGCACACCACCGAGATGGGCGGACGGACGGTGAACTTCCCGCGCTCCTGCCTGCATTGCGAGACGCCGGCCTGCGTCACCGTCTGCCCGACCGGCGCCTCCTACAAGCGGGCTTCGGACGGCATCGTGCTGATCGACGAGGACAAGTGCATCGGCTGCAAATTGTGCAGCTGGGCCTGCCCTTACGGTGCACGCGAATTCGACACCGATGTCGGGGTGATGAAGAAGTGCACGCTGTGCGTCGACCGCATCTACAATGACAATCTGGCCGAGGAAGACCGCGTGCCGGCCTGCGTCGCCGCTTGCCCGACCAGCGCCCGGCATTTCGGCGACCTAGGCGATCCCCTGTCGGCTGTCTCGCAACTGGTGGCGGAGCGTGGCGGCGTCGACCTGATGCCTGAGCTCGGCTATCGCCCAACCAACAAATATCTGCCGCCGCGCGCCCACACCGCGCGCGCCGCATCGGTGGCCGCGCCGGCATTGGAACCGGTGCGGGCCGAAGGCGGTTTCCTCGGCTGGGTCGACCGCATGCTTTCGAACTGACCCATGCATCCAGCCTTCTCCGTCGTCTTCTTCACCACCGCCACCGGCGCCGGCTACGGCCTGCTGGCGCTGCTGGGCATGTTCGGAGGCTTCCAGATCATCCCGCCTGATTTCTGGCTGGGCCTTGTCGGCATGGGCCTGGCACTCGGTCTCATCGTGGCCGGCCTGTTGTCTTCAACGGGTCACCTCGGCCGTCCCGAACGCGCCTGGCGGGCGTTCTCGCAATGGCGCAGTTCATGGCTGTCGCGTGAAGGCGTTGCCTCGGTTGTCACCTTCATTCCGGCGGGGCTGTTCGGCATCGGCTGGGTGTTTCTCGGCCGCATCGATGGCTGGGTCGGCATCGCCGGATTTCTGGCTGCCATCGGCGCGGTCGTCACCGTCTGCACCACCGGCATGATCTATGCGTCGCTGAAGCCGATCGCCCAATGGCACAGCCACTTCACCCTGCCCGGCTACCTCATCTTTTCGGCGATGACCGGCAGCGTGCTGCTGAACGCGCTGCTGCAGGGCTTTGCGCTTGGTTCGAAGGTGCAGCTGGCGGCTTGCCTGCTGCTGACCTTGTTCGGCTGGGGCTGGAAGCTGGCGACCTGGCGCCACAACGACCAACTGGAAATCCCGACCACCGCCAACACCGCGACGGGGCTGGTCGGCGGCACGGTGCGGTCGCTGGAATGGCCGCATACCGAGGAGAATTATCTGCTCAAGGAAATGGGCTTTCGCATCGCGCGCAAGCACGGCGCGCGGCTGCGCCAGATCACGCAGGTTCTCGCCTTCGCGTTGCCCTTGGGGCTGCTCGCCATTGTGTTCGCCCTGCCAGGGCCGCTGGCAGCGTTGCTGTCGATACTTGCTGCTGCAATCCAGTTCGCTGGCATGCTGGTCGAACGTTGGCTGTTCTTCGCCGAGGCAAAGCACACGGTTACGCTCTACTATGGCAGGTAAGGCTGTTTAACCCGGCCGCAGCATCGAGCCGGAAATGGCAAAGATGCGTTGGGCGCCCAGCATATAAGCCATCAGCGTGTCCAGCCGGAACAGCCCGGCATAGGCGCGGTCGAGGACGTTGAGCGAACCGGTATAGGCGCCGAAGGCCGGCATGATCATGCGGCCGCCGTCGCCGGCGAAGCAGCGCCGCCTCACCGAGCGTCCCTGCTGGACTATGCGGGCGCAGGGATGCAGATGGCCCGCTATTTCGCCTTCGACACGCTGCTTCGACGGCTCATGCCGGAACAGCAGCGAGCCTATAGCAAGTTCACGCACCGTTTCGCCGGGCAGATCGGCTGGCGCTTCCGGGTCATGGTTGCCGGCGACCCAGAACCAGTCTCGGCCTGATATCAGCGCTTCCAGCCGTTCGCGGAAGCTTGCATGCATACGCTGGGCGCCGCCGCCATCGTGAAAGCTGTCGCCCAGGCTGATGACGATCGACGGCTGGTAGTCTGATATCACGGCCTGAAGCCGCAACAAGGTCGCGCCGGTGTCGTAGGGCGGGATCAGCGTGCCGCGGCGTGCCAGCGACGAACCCTTTTCCAGATGCAGGTCGGACACGGCCAGAAGCCGCAGATCCGGAAAATAAAGCACGCCGCGCGGGTCGCAGACGGCGCGCTCGCTGGCGATGCCGACAAGGTCGGCCTCGGCAATCAGCGATGTGCGCGCCAGCGAAAAATTCATTCCTCAGCCATTTCCGGCCCCATGGCCTCCTCGACCAAAGTCGCCGCATCCATCAAAAGCGTTTCATCGGCTTCGCCATGAACCGGCATCTTGCCGATCTCGAGCATGATCGGCACGGCGAGCGGCGATATCTGTTCGAGTGCCTTATGCACGATTCGACCCTGGATGCGCGAGAGCATGTCGGCAAGTCTGCTGACATCGAGCAGGCCGGTCGCTGCGTCGGCGCGTGTGGCCTGAAGCAGGATGTGGTCCGGTTCATGGCTGCGCAGCACGTCATAGATCAGGTCGGTCGAGACCGTGACCTGGCGACCACTCTTTTCCTGGCCCGGATGGCGTTTCTCGATCAACCCCGAAATCAGCGCGCAATTGCGGAAGGTGCGTTTGAGAAGCCAGCTGTCGGCCAGCCAGGCTTCGAGGTCATCGCCCAGCATATCCTGGTCGAAAAGAGCGCCAAGCGAAGGCTTCCTGGCTTTGAACATCGCGCCCATGTCGCCCAATGACCATATCGCCAGCGCATAATCGGTGGCGACAAAGCCGAGCGGCCTGGCTCCTGCCCTGTCGAGACGGCGGGTGAGCAGCATGCCGAGCGTCTGGTGCGCCAGCCTGCCCTCGAACGGATAAGCCACCAGATAATGGCGGTTGCCTCGTGGAAAAGTCTCGATCAGCAGATCGTCGCGTTTGGGCAGCACCGATTTGTCGGCCTGGAATCGCAGCCAGTCGGCGACCTGCTCGGGCAGCTTCTTCCATCGCTGCGGGTCGTCCAGCATGATGCGGACCTGTTCGGCGAGATAGGTCGAAAGCGGGAACTTGCCGCCACCATAGTAAGGCACCTTGGCATCGCTGCCGGGCGCGTTCGAGACGAAGCATTCATTCTCGCGGATGCCTTCGAAGCGCAGCACCTTGCCGGCGAACATGAAGGTGTCGCCATGCGTTAGCGTTTCGAGGAAGGCCTCCTCGATCTTGCCGAGAACCCTGCCGCCGCGCGACGCCGCGCCCTTGCTGCCCGCTTGCACATAGCGCACGTTAAGCGCCGGCACCTCGATGATGGTGCCGACATTCAGCCGGTATTGCTGGGCAATACGAGGATTGGACACCCGCCAGAACCCATCCTTGTTCAGGCGTATGCGGGCGTAGCGCTCGTAATTCTTGAGCGCATAGCCGCCGGTGGCGACGAAATCGATGACGCGGTCGAATGTCGGCCGGTCGAGGCTCACATAGGGCGCAGCCGTTCGCACTTCCGCGAACAGATCATCGGCACGGAACGGCGCGCCGCAGGCGCAGCCGAGCACATGCTGGGCCAGCACATCGAGCCCGCCATCGATCAAGGAAGGCGTGTCCTGCGCGCCGAGATAGTTGGCGTCGAGGGCGGCCCGGCATTCCAGCACCTCGAAGCGATTGGCGGGAATGAGGATCGCCTTGGACGGCTCGTCCATGCGGTGGTTGGCGCGGCCGATGCGCTGCGCCAGCCGGCTCGCCCCCTTCGGCGCACCGACATGCACAACCAGATCGACATCGCCCCAGTCGATGCCGAGGTCGAGCGTCGAGGTGGCGACGATGGCGCGCAGTGCGTTTTCCCCCATCGCCTTTTCGACGCGCCGGCGCTGGGCGACGTCGAGCGAACCGTGATGCAGCGCGATCGGCAAAGTGTCCTCGTTGACCCGCCACAATTCCTGGAACAGCAGCTCCGCCTGGCTGCGCGTGTTGACGAACAGCAGGGTCGTCTTGTGGCGCTTGATCTCTCGATAGATTTCCGGCGTGGCGTAGCGCGCGGAATGTCCGGCCCAAGGCACGCGCTCTTCGGAATCGAGGATGGAAATCTCCGGTTTCGCCCCCCCGGTGACGACGATCAGTTCGGCCATGCTAAGGCCGGTCGAACCCTTGGGCGGATTCTGGCTGACCAGCCAGCGCCGCAACTCGTCCGGTTCGGCCACCGTCGCTGACAGGCCGATCGTCTGCAGGCCGGGGACAAAGCTGCGCAGCCGCGCCAGGCCGAGCGCCAGCAGATGCCCGCGTTTCGACGTCACCAGCGAGTGCAGTTCGTCGAGCACGACGTAGCGCAGATCCTCGAAGAAACGTTTTGCATCGCCGGCCGCAATCAGCAGCGCCAGTTGCTCGGGCGTGGTCAGCAGGATGTCGGGCGGCGCCAGCTTCTGGCGCTGGCGCTTGTGCGCCGGCGTGTCTCCGGTGCGCGTTTCGATGGTGACGGGCAGGCCGATCTCTTCCACCGGCTTGCCGAGATTGCGCTCGATATCGACGGCAAGCGCCTTTAGCGGTGAGATGTAGAGCGTGTGGATACCGCGACGCGCCTGGCCCGGCTTTTTCTTGGGCCGGTTGGCCAGTTCGGTCAGCGAAGGCAGGAACCCGGCCAGCGTCTTGCCAGCACCGGTCGGCGCAATCAGCAGGACTGATTGCCCGGCCTGGGCTTTTGCCAGAAGTTCGATCTGATGGGCGCGCGGCGACCAGCCTTTCTCGCCAAACCATCTGATGAATGGTTCGGGCAGGGCCACGGCGGCATTCTGTTCGGCAAGGCGCGGCTGCTCTGTCACCTTCCAGAGGTAGCGCGACGGCAGTCAATCGCCAAGGAAAATCGGAACAAAAGGTGATCGAGGTGAGCTTTCCTCGCCCCGTTTACGGGGAGAGGATGCCGGCAGGCAGGTGAGGGGCAGCTCGAACCTTCAAATGCTGGCGCTGCCCCTCATCCGCCCTTCGGGCACCTTCTCCCCGTGAACGGGGCGAAGGAAGAAAGGCTACGGCCTCCTGAACCCGGTCGGGCCGCCATAGAGATAACCGATGCGATCAACCGCGTCCTTCAGCCCTTCGCGCGACACCAGCATGGTGTGGCCGTTGGCGTGGATCATCGTGTCGGCATCGGTCATGACGGCGACATGGCCCTTCCAGAACACCAGATCGCCGCGTCGCAACCCTGAGAAATCAGATCCTGGTTCCAGCGGCTCGCCAAGTGTCGCCGCCTGCATGTCGGAATCGCGCAGCACGTCTCTGCCGGCCATGCGCATCGCCAGTTGCACCAGCCCCGAACAGTCGATACCGAAACCGGAAGTACCGCCCCAGAGATAAGGTGTTCCTAGAAACGCCTCGGCAACCGCGACATAGTCGGAGGCAGCTTCACTGAGCGGCCGCAGGTGACCTGCGATCAGCGCCTCGCCGGAAGGCAGGACCACAAAGTGCGTACCGCGTGTCTCGGCGACCTCCGTCACCGTCACCGTCGATCCCATCGACAATTGTCCGGCGATCGGAAAGCGCAGATCCGGCCCGGGGTAGAGGAAGGTGCGCGGCACGCAGACGATGTGCGTCGGCGCATGGTCCCGTTTGCCCAGCATCGTGTCGGCGACGTAGCCGACATAGCCGTCGCGTTCGGCCTGGACCCAGGCCCAGCCCTCAGCGACATCGAAGACCAGGACATCGTCGCCGAACAGCGCTTGCGTGTTGACGCCGGCATCCGGTCGCGGCGCCTTGCGCATATCGGCCACTGACGCGGTGACCCGCGCCGGCCGGCCGGCGACGAAGCGCTCGGCGGTGACCTCGCCCTTCAGCCGCGCATCGGCGAGATCGGAGCGAAAAGCGTGAAGGCGGACATCCCTGGCAGTCAAATCGAACACTCTGTTGGAAGGTAATGCGCTCACATCGGCAGTTCGAGCGCCTTGGCGATGATACCATCGCCGAAGCGCTCGACAAAGAGCGCGCCCTCGACCGTGCGCCTGATCAGCACATTGCGCTTGTCGAGTTCATCGCGGTGACGCGAAACGAGTTTCAAAGCGCCCATCGTGTCGAGCGCGCGGGTGATCACCGGCTTGGTGACATTGAGGCGCGCGGCGAGCCCGCGAATGGTGTGCGGTGGCGGGTCGAGATAGATGGTGAACAGGATCGCCGTCTGGCGCATGGTCAGATCGGGCGCGTCGTCGCGCACCTGTGACAGCATCACTTGCTGCCACAGTCGCAAGGCCTGGCTCGGGCGCATAGCAATCGACATCGCGCCAGCATGACGGCAAATTGTTTCGGTTCCGTTTCAGTCGAGGCAATTTTGCCCGCTCCGCCTGCAACCGTCAGCCGTAGCGTTTCGCGATGATCCGCTCTAGGGCGCGGATGCCTTGTGCCTCGCCGCCGGCGGGGCCATGCGGACGATCGGCCGGGTTCCAGGCGAAGATGTCGAAATGCGCCCAGCCCTCGGTCTTTTCGACGAAGCGTTTCAGGAACAGCGCCGCCGTGATCGAGCCGGCGAAACCGTCTGATGTGACATTGTTGATGTCGGCGATTTTCGACGACAGTTTTGCATCGTAGGGCCGCCACAGCGGCATGCGCCACAGCGGATCCTCGACCGCGACGGAAGCCGCCGCAAGATCGGATGCCAGCGCTTCGTCACTTGTGTAGAACGGCGGCAGATCGGGGCCGAGCGCGACGCGGGCAGCCCCGGTCAGCGTCGCCATGTCGACCAGAAGCTGCGGCTCCTCCTCGTCGGCCAGCGCCAGCGCATCGGCCAGCACCAGCCGCCCCTCGGCATCCGTATTGCCGATCTCGACAGTGATGCCCTTGCGGCTCGCAAGCACATCTCCGGGCCGGAAGGCGTTGCCGGCAATCGAATTCTCAACCGCGGGAATGAGCACGCGCAGCCGCACATTCAGCCCGGCAGCCATGATCATCGAGGCGAGGCCAAGGACATTGGCAGCACCGCCCATGTCCTTTTTCATCAGCAGCATGCCGGACGATGGCTTGATGTCGAGACCGCCCGTGTCGAAGCAGACGCCCTTGCCGACCAGGGTCACCTTCGGCGCCCCTTGCTGCCCCCATCGCATATCGATCAGGCGCGGTGCGCCGGCCGACGCACGGCCGACAGCATGGATCATCGGGAAATTCCGGTCGAGGAGATCGTCACCCTTGACCACCGAGACTTCGGCCTTGTGCCTGGCGGCCAGGGTCCGCACCGCCTGCTCCAAATCTTCCGGACCCATGTCGCTGGTCGGCGTGTTGACCAGATCTCGTGTGAGGAAGACGCCATCGGCGATGCGGCCTACGCGCCCGGCATCGACCCCGGCCGGCAGGCCGAAGCGCAGCGCCTTGCCTGGCTTCTTGCCGTAACGGGTGAAGACATAGCCGCCGAGCAGCAGCGCGGTCGCCGCGAGGTCCGGCTCGGCCGGCGCCGAGGCGAAATGCCAGTCGCCTTCCGGCAAGGCTTTCGACAGCGCGCCAAAGGCGAGCGCGCCTTCGCCATCGCCGATACCGAACAAGGCGCCGCCGAGCGCCCCGTTTTCGCCGGGCACGACCAGCGTCCTGCCTGCCTCGCCGGAAAAGCCGTTGGCCCTGGCCCAGGCGACAGCGGCCGGCGCAAGGCCGGCCGCGTCCAGACCGTCCCTGGCGACCAGATGGACCGGCAGCGCGCCCGGCAATGTCTTCCCGACGAGTTCGACAGGCATGCGATGTTCTCCGTGTGAGTCGCCGTTCTTAACCGTCCGTTAGGGTTAACAGAATATTTCTGCGGGAGGGAAGACGGCCACGCAATGGCCGCGCATGAATGGAGGCTTAGGTGGCCATGCCGACCAACCGCAGGATCAACGCCAGGGGAAAACGGCTCATCACCACGGCCCTTGTGCTGGCGCTGGCGGCGGGCGTCGCCGGCTGCGGAACCGACAAGATCTCCACCGGCTCTATCGCACGCACCAGCGGCAAACCGCTGGAAAGCATGTCGGCCGGGGAACTGCACAATGCCACCGGCGCACTCGGCCAATCCTACGCGAAGAACCCCAACGACAAGCGGATCGCGACGAATTATGCGGCGGCATTGCAGATGGATGGCGACGCCGATCAGTCGCTGGCCGTGATGCGCAAGCTCGCCATCGCTTTGCCCAAGGATCGTGACGTTCTTGCCTCCTATGGCAAGGCGCTGGCCGCCAATGGCCAGTTCGAGGCGGCACTCGACGCCGTGCGCCGCGCTCAAACACCGGAATATCCCGACTGGAAGCTGGTGTCGGCCGAAGCGGCCATCCTCGACCAGACCGGCCAGAAGGACGATGCGCGCCAGCTTTACCGCAAGGCGCTCGACCTTAAGCCGAACGAGCCTTCCGTGCTCTCCAATCTTGGCATGTCGTATGTGCTGGAAGGTGACCTGCGCACCGCCGAAACCTATATGCGCTCGGCCGCGCAGCAGCCGAATGCGGACAGCCGCGTCCGCCAGAACCTGGCACTGGTCGTCGGCCTGCAAGGCCGGTTCGACGAGGCCGAGAAGATCGCCTCGCAGGAGCTCTCGCCCGAACAGGCGCAGGCAAACGTCGCCTATCTCAGGCAGATGCTGGCCCAGCAGAATGCCTGGAGCCAGCTCAAGGACCAGGACAAGCCGAAATCCGCGACCAACTGAGACCACAATCCCGATGCCCAACGAAGAAGCCGCGCTGCATGCGCGGCTTCTTCGTTTGAGGGAATGCAGGAATTTGCCTTGCCGCTACTGGGCGTTTGTTGCCGGCGCCGGATGATCGCCGAAGATACCGCGCTGGCTGACCTGAATGCCGGCGGGACCCAGGATGATGGCGAAGAGCACCGGCAGGAAAAACAGGATCATCGGCACTGTGAGCTTTGGCGGCAGGGCGGCGGCCTTCTTCTCGGCCGCATTCATGCGCATGTCGCGGCTTTCTGCGGCAAGCACGCGCAGTGCATGCGCCACCGGCGTGCCGTAACGCTCGGCCTGGACGAGCGCCTGCGACACCGACTTGACCGAATCCAGGCCGGTGCGGCTTGCCAGGTTCTCGTAGGCCTGCTTGCGCTCCGGCAGGTAGGAAAGCTCGGCGTTGGTGAGGATGAACTCTTCCGCCAGCGCCACCGATTGCGCGCCGATCTCGTCGGCGACCTTGCGCAGTGCCGCTTCCACCGACATGCCCGATTCGACGCAGATCAGCATCAGATCGAGCCCATCCGGCCATGCCATCTGGATCGACTGCTTGCGCTTGGTGGCGCGGTTGTTGACGTAGATGACCGGTGCGTAGAAGCCGCCGTAAGCAACGAGGATGCAGACGAACAGCCTGATGACCAATGGCTTGTCGGGCAGTCCTCCGAGCACGAAGATGTAGATTGCGGCCAGCGCGAAACCGACAAAAGGAAGCACGAGACGAAAGAAAAGAAACCGCGTCAGCGGATTCTGTCCACGAAAGCCGGCCACCTTGAGTTTCTGCAAGGTGCCTTCATCGGCGAGCGCGCGTCTCAGATCCAGCCGGTCGACAATGTTGCGCATGCCGATCGACTGTTCCTCGCGCAAGCCCTTGCGACGGCGGTCGGCCTCGACCGCAAGCCGGGCGCGCTGTTGCGCACGCAGTTCGTCGCGTTCCAGCGCAACGGATTTCATGCGTGACTTGAGCTGGTTTCCGCCAAACGCCGGCAGCAAGGTGAAGACGGTCGCAAACACCGCTATCGCGACCAGCATCGCGATCAGGAAGCTCGGATCCGTCAGGGTCTTGATGACTTGCTCGGTCATGCCAGCATCCTAGACTTCGAAGTTCATCATCTTGCGCATCACCAGGATGCCGATCAACATCCAGACCGCAGAGCAACCAAGGATCAGGTTTCCGACGCTGGTGTTGAAGAGCGGCATCAGGTAGGCCGGGCTCGACAGGTAGACGAGAAAGGCGACGATGAAGGGCAGCGCGCCGATGATCGCGGCGGACGCCTTCGCTTCCATCGACAGCGCCGCGACCTTGGCTTTCATCTTCTTGCGATCGCGAAGCACGCGCGAAAGATTGCCCAGCGCCTCGGAGAGATTGCCGCCGGCCTGCGACTGTATCTGGATAACGATGCCGAAGAAGCTTGCCTCGGTACAAGGCATGGTTTCGGGCATGCGCAAGGTCGCGTCGGGGATAGAGAGGCCCATCTGCTGTGAATCGACGATGCGGCGAAACTCGGTCTTCACGGGTTCGGGCGATTCGTTGGCGATCAAGCGTACGGCGTCGTTCAGCGGCAGGCCGGATTTGACCGCGCGCACGATGATGTCGAGCGCATTTGGAAATTCGTTGAGGAATGCCTTGACCCGGCGGGCGCGACGAAACGTGACGAACCAGCGCGGCAGGCCCAGCCCCCCGGCCAGCAGCACGCCCGGCAAGGCGATCAGCGGGGCTCCGGCCACAAAGGCGACAATCGTCAAAACGACGCCGCATATTGCGGAATATATGTAGAAACGCTCGATGGTGGTCTTGAGGCCGGCCTGACGAAGCTGGGCTTTCAGCGGCGGTTTCTTGACGCGGCTGTCCTTGGTTTTCTGCTTGGCGTCGAGTTCGTTGAGCGAATCCTGAACCGATTTGCGCCGCTTGACGGCTTCCGCCACGCGGTCACGCGAGGCCTTGACGACGGAGCGATCCGTCTCGGCGGTCTTGATCGTTTCGAGCCGCTTGCCGACCTGTTTCTCGTTGCTGATCCGGGTGAACAGAAATGCATAGGCGACGGCGCCGGCGCTGAAGCCGGCGAGCACGACAAACGCCAGTACTGTGCCGTCAATTCCAAACATTGGCCCGAACCCTTACACCCCAGCATGCGTCAGTCAGCGCGTTTCTCCATCGCCTCGAGCGCAATGGCGAGACGCTGCTCCTCGCCGTAATAGCGTGCGCGCTCCCAGAAATGCGGACGGCCGATGCCCGTCGATACGTGCTCACCCAACAGCCTGCCGTTGGCGTCCTCACCCTTGATGTTGTAGAGGACGATATCCTGCGTGATGATGACGTCGCCTTCCATCCCGATCACCTCGGTGATGTGGGTGATGCGGCGCGATCCGTCGCGCAGGCGCGCCGCCTGGATGATCACGTCGATGGAACCGACGACGATTTCGCGCACTGTCTTCTGCGGCAGCGAATAGCCGCCCATGGCAATCATGGATTCGATACGGTTCAGGCATTCGCGCGGGCTGTTCGAGTGGATCGTGCCCATCGAGCCGTCATGGCCGGTGTTCATCGCCTGCAGAAGATCGAACACTTCGGGTCCGCGCACTTCGCCGACGATGATGCGCTCGGGCCGCATGCGCAGGCAGTTCTTGACCAGGTCGCGCATGGTAACCTCACCCTCGCCCTCCAGATTGGGCGGGCGGGTTTCGAGGCGCACCACATGCGGCTGCTGCAATTGCAGCTCGGCCGAGTCTTCGCAGGTGATGACGCGCTCCTCGCGGTCGATATAGTTGGTCAGGCAATTGAGCAGCGTCGTCTTGCCCGAACCGGTGCCGCCCGAGATCACGATGTTGCAGCGAACACGACTGATGATCTTGAGAACTTCGGCGCCCTGCGGCGAGATGGCGCCGAACTTGACCAGCTGATCGAGCGTCAGCTTGTCCTTCTTGAATTTGCGGATGGTGAGCGTGGCGCCATCGATGGAGAGTGGCGGCGCGATGACGTTGACGCGGGAGCCGTCGGGAAGGCGCGCGTCGCAGATCGGGCTGGATTCGTCGACGCGGCGGCCAACCTGGCTGACGATACGCTGGCAGATGTTGAGGAGCTGCTGATTGTCACGAAAGCGGATACCGGTCTGTTCTACCTTGCCGTTGACTTCGATGTAGACGTTCCTGGAGCCGTTGACCATGATGTCGGCGATGTCGTCGCGGGCGAGCAGCGGCTCGAGCGGCCCATAGCCGAGCACGTCGTTGCAGATGTCCTCGAGCAGCTCTTCCTGCTCGGCGATCGTCATTGCGAAGTTCTTGATCGCGATGATGTCGTTGACGATATCGCGGATTTCCTCGCGCGCACTTTCAGGATCAAGCTTGGAAAGCTGCGACAGATCGATGGTGTCGATGAGCGCGGAGAAGACCTGGCTCTTGGTGTCGTAATAAGTTTCGCTCTTTTCGCGCTGTGCCCGCTTCGGCTCAGGCGCCAATGGCGGTGCCTCGACGGCACGGCGCGCCGGCGGCGCGACAGGCGCGCTTGGCGCCGCCGCGGGCCGGGTCAGAACCGCCGTGTCCATGGAACTTGCAGCCGGCGGCGCAACCGGCGCCGGTGCTGGCTGGCGAAATTCCGGCGTGAACCGGTTGCCGTCGTCGCTGCCTCTTTTACCAAACATGATCGACTACCGATTCCACTGCTGAAGCGTCACTTCTTGTTGCGCGAGAGCTTGCCGAGCAGGCTGCCGAGCCCGGCCTTCTTCTTGATCTTGATTTCGCTGCGCCCGGTCAGCACATGCGCCATTTCGTTGATCATCGCGACGACCGGGTTCTTGGCATCCATTTCGCCAAGCATGCGTCCGTTGTTGGCGGCATTGCCGAACAGCAACGGATCAAACGCAATGACCGACATCGGCGACAGGCCGAGCGGCTCGGCGAAATCGGACGGCGAAATCTCCGGGCGCTTCGGCACGCCGGCCTGGTTGATGATCAGCTTGGGCGGCGGATCATTGGGACGAAGCCGCTTGAGCATATCGACGAGGTTCTTGGTGTTGCGCAGATTGGCGAGTTCAGGTGTCGCGGTGATGACGATCTCGTCGGCCTTGACCAGGGTGTTCTTGGTCCAGCCCGTCCAGGCATGGGGGACGTCGAGCACCAGAAGCGGCACGCTGCGCTGGGCGGTGTCGATGAGCTGCGCGAAGGCCTCGGGATCGAAATCATAGACCCGTTCGAGCGTCGAAGGCGCTGCCAGCAGCGACAGATGCTCAGCGCACTGGGTCAGCAGCCGGTCGAGATAGACTTCATCGATGCGTTCCGGTGAAAACACCGCCTCGGCGATGCCTTGCGCCGGATCCTGGTCGAAATTGATGTTGGCGGTGCCGAAAGCCAGATCGAGATCGGCGACGACCACTTCGGATTTGAACAGGGAGGACATCGCCCAAGCCACATTGTGGGCGATCGTCGAGGAGCCGACACCGCCCTTGGCGCCGACAAAGGCGATCGAGCGGCCGAGCGGCTCGGCTTCCGGATCGATGAAAATCGACGACACCACGCTAACGATGTCGGCCATCGAGACCGGAGCGATCACATATTCGGAAATGCCGTTGCGGATGAGCTCGCGGTAGAGGCCGACATCATTGTAGTGGCCGATCACCACCACCTTCGACGTCGGATCGCAATATTCCGAGAGTTGGGCGAGTTGTTCCAGCAATTGCTTGGGCTCGCTGCGCGATTCCAGCAGGATCAGGTTGGGCGTCGGCGCCGATTGGTAGAATTCGATGGCAGTGGGGACGCCGCCCATATGGACCTTGAGATGCGCCTTTGTCATACGGCGGTCCTCGCCGGCGCGCTCGACCGGATTGGCAACACCCTCGGTTTCGCAGAATGCCTGGATCGAGATGCGCGGGATCGGCCGCAATGCCTGCATCGCGGCGATGTCCTGCTGCGAGGTGTCGCTGCCGTCCACCGGGGCGTCGTAGGCAAGGTTGCTCATCGTCATGCTCTTTCCCGTGGCCTGTTCTATCCGAGACTGGCGGCTTAGTAGTCTACTTCCGAATTGCCCAGGAACTCATCCGAAATGCCTCTTGAGCGGTAGACATCGATCACCGCGCCGCGATTTTCAGCATCGATTGTGGACGGCTTGCGCGGGCCGAGCAGATCGGCCGGGTTGGCCATCTGGGCGGCAAGATTGTTCTGATAAGAGCAACCGAAATCGGCATAGTGCTTGTTTTCCGAGGTGTCGACGAGGTCGGCTGGCCAGCGTCCGCATTTGTCGGTCTGCGCCCTCACCGCAACATAAGCGACGCGGACCGGCGAGGATATCTCGCTGGAGGCAGCCTGATAGGAGGTGACGACAAGCCGGTTGCGCTTGACGCCGCTGGCAATCGCGAGCCGGGCGAAATCACGGGCCGCCGCGGTCGCGGCGACCTCGTTGGCCGATCCGCTAGGGACCTGGATCGTCAGCGTCGGGGCGGCACTTCTGTCATAGCCATCCAGGAAGCCAAGAAGCGTGTCGCGCTGAGAGCCCGTCATGCCGCGGTCGCCGGCACCAACCGGCAGATCGATCTTTTGATTCTTCTCGGCGATCACGATCGGATGGTTGGTGCGGTAATCGTCCGGAATGGCGCCGACCGTGATGCTATCGCGCTGGGCGCAGCCGGCCAGCAGCGCAGCCACCGCAACCGCCAGGACAGGAACGGCTTGCCGGCAGACCCGCGAGCGGCCAAAGCGCATCGCTGCCGCGATGGTGCTTGCCTTCAATGCTGACTGAGACATGTCCGCTTCCCCGCTCACTTGTAGATGAAGCCGACAACGCCGTGGTAGCGGCCGTTTGGCTTGTCTGTCTGCATGGTGCCGTAGACGCGATTGACGCGGCCAAGGAACATGCCGGCGCCATCGCTGGCGGCGTTGAAATTGTCATCCGGCTTGGCAAGGTCGTTGCGGGCCACCGGCTTCACCAGATAGGGCGTTATGATGATGACGAGCTCGGTCTCGTTGCGGACGAAGTCCCTGCTGCGGAAGAGCGAGCCGAGCACCGGGATCTTGGCTAGGCCAGGCAGGCCCGAGATAGCCTGGCGAACGTCGTCGCGAACGAGACCCGCGATCATCATCGACCCGCCCGAAGGCAATTCGACAGTGGTATCGGCAAGCCTTTTGCGGATGGACAATATCGTCATACCGGGTTGAGTGCCCGAACCTTCGAGGGTCGGCGCACCATCCGTGGTCGGCTCCGATACGGAGGTTCTGACCTTGAGGCTTATGCGCCCCGCCGACAACACGACCGGCTGGAACTCGAGGCCAATGCCGTATTCGATCTTTTCAAATGAATATGTCGTCAGGCCGGTCTGATTGTCGGTCGAGACATTGCTCGAGCGACCGGTGGCCAGATTGTACTCGCCGCCGACCTTGAACGTTGCCTTCTCGCCCGACACGGCGGTGAGGGTCGGCTCGGCCAGCGTCTTCATCACGCCGCTTTGCTCCATGGCATTGATGTAGGCCTGGAGGCCGTTTCCAATCCCGTCTCCCAGCAACAAACCGGAACTAGCCGCAATCGGCTTGCCCAACCCGAAAGCAGGCGAACTTGCCGCGCTGTAAGAAATGCCGTTGGAGCTGCCGCTGCCGACCATGTTGACGCCGAGCTGCTTCATCACGGAGCGGCTGACTTCGGCGACCGTGACCTTCAGCGTAACCTGGTCGTCGCCAATGATCTGCAGCAGGTTGACGATCTTGCTGGTGCGGCGTTCCAGGTCCGGATTGTTGATGTCGACACCGCTTTGAGCTGAACCGCCGGCGGCGGTCTGCGAATACTGTCCCGTCGTCGCTTCACCACCCGAAACGAAGATCGTCGCCAGGTCGACCGCGCGCTTTGCGTCCAGCGGCGTGTCGACCGTTCCGGTCAGAACGACGTTGTCGTTCAGCAGTTCCACCTTGATGGCCGACGTCGGCAGGAAGCGCCTGATATAATCCTCAAGGCCGGCAACGTCGCGTTCGACGGCCAGGTCAAGACTGACGATCTGCTCGCCATTCGGACCGAAGACAAAGATGTTCGTCTCGCCGACCGCCTTGCCGAACAGATAGATGCGCCTTGCGGTGCGGGTCACCGCATCGGCCACCGCCGGGTTGGCGACGAGAATGTCGTAGGCATCGCTCGGCAGGTCGATGACCACCGACTTGTTGAGGCCGAGTTTGACGCGCTGGGTGGCCGTCGATGCCGTGACCTGCGCGTTCTTTGCCTCGACAACGCTGCCTTGCACATTCGTTCCGACGAGCAGCAGGCCGAATGCCGCGGCTACGATTGCCGGCAGTTTACCGCTTAGCCTCATTTCCTTGCCCCTACTTCGGAAACTTCGCCCGACTTGATCAGCCTCACCGTTCCCCTGCGGCCATTGCCGGAAACGAGATAGTCGGCCTCACCCAGATTCTTTTCCTGCGTGTCCGCGACTGCCCGTAGCGCCAGGGTCAGGCGATCCGCCATCTGTTGGGCGACGGTGATGATCTCCGCCTGCTTGGGCGTCAGTTCCAGCGTGGCGGTCTGACCCACCCTGGTCTTCTTGCCTTCCTCGTCCTCCTGAATGGTCTGATCGATGGCCAGGACGCGGATGTTCTTGAGGATGGTCTCGGTGTTGAAGCCGGCGGCGCCGCTGGCGGCATCGGCCCTGCGGGTCATGATGACGTCGACGAAATCGTTGGGAAGAATGAAGCCGCCGGCCGACGTATCGGCCGAGATGGCCGTGGCGACCGCCCGCATGCCGGAAGGCAGGATCGACGACATGAAGCTCTGCCCCTCGCCGATCAGCTTGGAGCGCCGCAGGGGTTCTCCGGCATACATTGCCACACGGGCAACGGAACTCTTCAGCTTGTCCAGCGCCTCGGGCTCGGCGGTGCGGGTGATGAAATTCGCGTTGACGCCGTCGGCGGGCCAGGATTGCCAGGCGATGTTGTTTTGGATCGGGTTGCCCATCGGCACGTCGCCTGAAAGCACAAGCACATCCTGGAGTGCCACTGCCGGGGCTTGGGGGCCGGAATCGACGACGACCTGGGGCGGCGGTGCCACCATGTTCTTCGCGACATAGCCAGCGCCACCCGCCGCGGCCACCGCCACGCTCAGAATTATCAATCGCGATGCTGGCATCTGTCCGAACCCTTGCCCTGGCAAACCACGTAGCCAAGCCGGACTTTGCAGCGGCAATCGTCAAAACAAGGTTAATGTAATGCTTACGATCGTGATTAATTTAAGGTTTACATAAATTAGCCGGAATGTGGTCTGAACGGCCAAAATGGCCGGGCCGGCCCTGTTGAGAACGGGGTTTCGGCAATGCTGACAGACAATAAAAATAAGATCGTGCTCAAGTCGCCAGCCTGGCAAGCGCCCATACCATCAAAGGCGAATCCGGATAGGTCAGCAACCCGCCAAGGCCGAGGGCGACGCCGTAGGGAACACCTTTTGCCTCGTCGGCGAAATGGCGCAGAAACGGATTTTGGCCGGTAACGGCCGCAAGCAGCGACTTCCGGTAGAGGATGATCGCCAGCGTCAGCAGGCCGCCGATGATTGTCGAGGCGACAAGATACTCCACGAGATTGATATTGAGGCCCATCCACATCGCGGTGGCGGCCAGAAGCTTGGCGTCGCCGCCGCCCATGCCGCCCATTGCAAACAGGCCGAACGTCACGGCCAGGACCAGGGCGCCGGCGGCGAAATGTCCGCCATAGACCGCCCAGTCCATACCCGTCAGCGGCGCGACCAGCGCGAAGACAACGACGAGCAGCACCGGTACGCGATTGGCGATCGTCATCGACAGCATGTCGGAAATCGCGGCAAACAGCATGCAGAACGGAAAGACGACGAAGATCAGGGCTTCAAGCATCGGCGCTGTGCCTATTGTTCAATTCCAATGCGGCCAGTCTAGACATGTTCGATTAACGATTGATGAGGCCCGCTGCTAAAACGTCTTGGTACCCTAAGGTCTCACAAACAAAGCAAGGGCCGCCAGTGAGGCGGCCCTTGCTGCAAGTTGATTGCTTCAGCGATAGCGAATTAGTTGCCAGCGCCGTTCAACGTGGATCCGATGTTGGTGAACTTGGCGTTGAGCGCAGTACCGAGCTGGCCCGCGCCAGTGATGATGGCGAGCGCAATGAGAGCGGCGATCAGACCATATTCGATAGCGGTCGCGCCGGATTCGTCCTTCACAAAACGTGCGATGAGATTAGACATTCGAGAGCTCCTACTCCACGTGTTACAGCACTTCCGTCAACTTCTGTGATGGTTGATCGGATGCTGCCAATCTAGGGAGAAGCTCTTTCGATCGGCTTAAGAAACAGCCTTACCGATTCCTTTCCCGGTTCGAACACATTGCGTGGTTAACCTGGGGCTAATATACCACTGAGCCTTCTCGCCCCGGGTTTGTGGACTTCCGGACAGTGCCCGGCGAGCGTCCTTGTCTGCCATCGCATCATTGGCGACACCGCATGCTTAACCGTTGGTTCACCAATCTCGTTCATGTTCCGTTGATCAGTCCGCCTGCGTGGAGCGCCTCAATGGCCCAGCCGAGATCGTCAATCCTGATTGCCGCGCTTCTTGCCGTCTCGAGCTTCGTCGCGCCCGCCATGGCCGGCGCCGGCATCGAGGTCACGATGAACCAGGCCAAGATCGTCAAACTGTCGCGTCCCGCCGACACCATCGTGGTCGGCAACCCGGCAATCGCCGACGCTTCCGTGCAGGACGCTTCGACGATTGTGCTCACCGGCAAAGGCTTCGGCGTCACCAATCTGGTCGTGCTCGATACGGACGGCAGCCCCATCGTCGACGAGCAGGTTACCGTGGTGCGGCAAGCCGCCTCGTCCGTGCGCATTTACCGGCGCGCCGAAATCCAGACGATGTCGTGCACACCCTATTGCGAAAGCTCATACAAGAGCGAGGCGGAGAAGGCTTCGGAAGCGGAGATGAGCGTCAGCCGATAGGTGGCGTTGCCGACTGCCGTTCCGGTTATTGTCTGGTTAAGAGGGCTGCGCCGACTTTAACGATCATCCAAACCGGACCTCAATCGGTTTGCGCTAATGCTCCTTCCGAGACCGCATAGAGATCGGCAGGATCGGACATGAGCAAGGAATTCGGTCGCGCAGGCGACCACAAAGTGAGACGCCAAAGGTTTTTCGCCCGCTTCCTTCGTGACCGGCGCGGCGCCACGGCAATCGAATTCGCGATCCTTTCGGTCCCCTTCGCACTGCTTGTCTTTGCCATTCTGGAAAGCTGTATCTCGTTTGCCGGCCAGGAAGTGATGGCCAACGTCACCGACGATGTCGCTCGCAAGCTGCGCACCGGCCAGTTGAGGGCGGCTGACGTTGCCGGAACCAATTTGCGGGACATGATCTGCACGAAACTGCAGATCATCGTCTCCCAGGATTGTCCCAATCAACTGCTGGTGGATCTTCGCCAATATACATCGTTCGCCGATGCGGCCGCGGCAGGCTTCAAGATCCAGAACGGCGACGTCGTACTGACGAAAGGCACCGCAACCCAATCGTTCTCAGTGACAGCGGGTGCGGCGGAGTCGAGGAACATGCTTCGGGTCTTCTACAAGTGGCCGATCATGACCGATCTGCTGGCGCAGTCGATGGGCGGCAACAAGACCCTGCATTTCGCATCGGTGACCTGGCAGAACGAGCCGTTCGACAACTGAGCGGAATGCACGAGCAGTATAAGAAAAGGGCAATGGCATGATGCGTGCGGGGGCACATCTTATGATTACGGGAGTTTGGCGGAAAGCAAGTCGATTCTGGTCCGATCGCCGCGGCATCGCGGCGGTCGAATTCGCTTTGATCATGCCAATTCTGCTGATCATGTATTTCCTCACAATGGAAGCGTCGCAAGCCATCGAGACCAGCAAGAAGGTCAGTCGTATCGGCAGCATGGTGGCCGATCTCGTTACCCAGCAGACAAGCGTCCTCAAAGCGGATGTCGACGCCATCATGCAGATCGGCAGCGTCACCCTTCAGCCCTACAACCGCTCGCCCCCTAGCATCACCATCACGGCGATACAGGTTACGCCCGATGCGACGAAGGCACAGGTGGTTTGGTCACGCAAATTGGTCGCCGGCGTCGCCAGCGCCGGCGCCGCCGCGACCACCGAGACAACGGTCCCAGCGTCGCTCAAGGTCGCCAACACCTTTCTCATCCGTGTCGAAAGCAACCTCGGCTATACGCCGGTCATCGCGTGGAGCGCGAGCAGTCAACAGAAGCTTGGACTGACCTCGGCTTTCAGCAACATAACCATGGGCGAAACCTATTTTCTGCGCCCCCGCAGAAGCATGGCGATCCCTTGCAGCGACTGTTGAACACAGAAGCAGCCAGGCGCTGCGCAGGCCGCTCCAGCTACTGCTGCGGCCCACGCTCCGAAACGAAGCGCACGATAGCAGCGGCCATCTCGTAATCTTTTGGCGCCACGCGAGCGAAGCCGCCGGAATGTCTCGATTCCAGGAGATCGTAGATATCGGGCGTCGTCGACTTGAGGTTGGTGAGGAACACGGCAAGCCTGCGCTTGGCTTCCGGGTCGAGATCGCTGCGGACCGCATGGGGGCCGTATCTCAACAGGCCCGACGTCCATACGATCCGAAGCGCCGTCACCGAGAGCCCTGGCGCCTCCAGCCTGGCCTGCGTGCCCGACGGTTCTCGCGGGCCGTCGGCAGCGGCCGTCACCCAGCCGAACAGGCTATCGGCCTTGCCGTCGACCAGCATCGTCTCGGCCGCCGCGGCCGAATCGGCACGGGCCAGAAACGGTGCATCTTCCGCGATCTTGCGGCCTTCCGCGGCCAACGCCGCCAATGGCAGGAGAGAACCGCCGACGCTGTCCGAAGGCGCCATGGCGATACGATGGCGGTCCATCGCCGCCAGGGCAGGCAGCTTGCCGTCCCGCGTCAGCAGAACGGAGCGGATGCCGATCGCGCCGTCTGAATCAACCGGAGCGACAAGCGGCTCGATACATAAGCAGCGCTGCGAGGCCGTTGCATAGGCGGTGGCCGAATAGATCGCATATTCGATGCGGGAATCGGCCTGCGCCTCGATCAGCGCGGCATAGTTGCGGGCAACGACAAACTCGACCTTCATGCCCAAGGCCTTGGTGTAGGCGTCGGTCAACACAGCCAGCCCCGGAACGGCATTGCCGGCGCCTGGCTCGGCAACGATGCCGATACGAAACGTGCCGATATCATCGCGCCAGTCGGCATGCGCCGGGTTGGACCAGAGCCCGACGAGCGTCAGCATGAGAGCGGCATAAGTCTTCAGCGCAACCCTCATGACAGGAACCACAGTCTTGTTGTCCTCGATCCATGCCCATCCCAGTACACTGGACTATCACGCCAAGCCGTTGCCGTTTGGTTTCCGAATTGCCAATGAAGTCGCGGAACCCTATGTCTGGTCGGTCAAACTGGCAACAACTCGATGGCGCGCGCTTTCCTCTTCGTTCTGGATTCCTTCGGCATCGGTGGAGCGGCCGACGCCGACCGCTACGGTGACGCGGGCGCCAACACATTCGCGCACATCGCAGAAGCCTGTGCGGAGGGCCGCGCGGATCGCGAAGGGCTTCGCAGTGGACCGCTGTTTGTCCCCCACATGGCCTCGCTCGGCCTTGGCAAGGCCGCCGAAACCGCGACGGGACTGGGGTTTGCCAACAGCGGGGCGGATCTGCTCCCAACTGCCTTTCACGGCGCCGCACAGGAGGTTTCGAGCGGCAAGGATACGCCATCCGGCCATTGGGAAATCGCCGGCCTGCCGGTGCGCCTCGACTGGGGCTATTTCCCGGATACGATTCCCGCCTTTCCGGCCGAACTGACCGAGGCGATCATCCGCGAAGGCAAGGTGCCGGGCATTCTCGGCAATTGCCATGCGCCGGGCACCGAGATCATCGAGCGCTTCGGTGAGGAGCACATCCGGACCGGCAAGCCGATCTGCTACACATCGGTCGACTCGGTCCTGCAAATCGCAGCGCATGAAGTCCATTTCGGCCTCGACCGGCTTTATGAATTCTGCCAGGTGGTGCGCAGGCTGGTTGACCCGCTGAGGATCGGACGGGTGATCGCGCGGCCGTTCGTCGGCGAAACCACCGTCACTTTCGAGCGGACATACAACCGTCATGACTACGCCGTGCCCCCGCCGGAACCGACCCTGCTCGACCGGCTGACGGCGCGTGGCAGCCGTGTCATCGCCGTCGGCAAGATCGGCGACATCTTCGCCCATCGCGGAATTTCGCAAGTGCGCAAGGCGGCAGGCAACATGGCGATGTTCGACGAGGCTCTGGGTGCGATGGATAATGCCGGCGACGGTGACCTCGTCTTCGCCAATTTCGTCGACTTCGACACCGAATTCGGTCACCGCCGCGATGTCGCAGGCTATGCTGCCGCGCTCGAGGCCTTCGACCTGCGGCTGCCGGAGGCATTTGCGAGGCTGCGGCAGGGCGATCTTCTCATCCTGACGGCCGACCACGGCAACGACCCGACCTGGGGCGGGACCGATCACACGCGCGAGCGCATTCCGGTGATCGGCACTGGACCGGGTCTCAAGAGCGGCGACATCGGACTGAGAACGACATTCGCCGACATTGGCGAGACCGTGGCCGAGCATCTCGGGATGGCGCCCGGCCGCTACGGCACGTCTTTCTATACGGCGATCGGCGGTCATGCCTGAATTGCCGGAGGTCGAAACCGTCCGGCGCGGACTGCAGCCGGTTCTGGAAGGCGCCACCATCGACCGCGTCGAGGCGCGCCGACCGGATCTGCGCTTTCCATTTCCCGAGAAATTCGCGCAGCGGCTGACCGGCAAGACGATCACGGCACTCGGCCGCCGGGCCAAGTATCTGACGATGGACCTGGAAGGCGGCCCCATGCTGATCTGCCATCTCGGCATGTCGGGCTCATTCCGCATAGAGACGGCCGATGGCAGCGACATGCCCGGCATCTTCCGGCACGACCGCTCGAAGAGCTCCAATCACGACCACGTCGTCTTCCATGTCGTGTCTCCGGCCGGTGCCCGGTCCCGCGTGATCTTCAATGATCCGCGCCGCTTCGGCTTCATGCTGTTTGCGGAAGGGCTGCCGGACGTTCATCCGATGCTGGCTAGACTTGGCGTCGAGCCAACCGGCAACACATTGGACGGTGCGCTGCTCGCCTCATTGATGAAGGGGCGGCGATCACCGCTGAAGGCAGCGCTTCTCGACCAGAGGCTGATCGCCGGGCTCGGCAACATCTATGTGTCGGAGGCGTTGTGGCGTGCCGGCCTGTCGCCGCTGCGCGAGGCGGGCACGATCGCCAGGCCCGGAAAGAAAGCCCAGGCCCAAAGCGAACACCTCGCGCAAGCCATTCGTTCGGTGATATCGGATGCGATCGCAGCCGGCGGCTCCTCACTGCGGGACTATATGCAGACCGATGGGTCGCTGGGCTATTTCCAGCACGCCTTCGCCGTCTACGACCGCGAGGGAGAGGCCTGTTCCAAACCCGGCTGCGGCGGCCACATCGAACGTGTCGTGCAGAGCGGCCGATCGACCTTTTATTGCCGGACATGTCAGCGGTAAGTTGGAGCAATTCCAGGAAAAGTGTGAAACGGTTTTGCGTCGAGAATTGCGTCGAGACAAGGAGATGGAGCGGTTCTGCGTTCCGTGAAACGATGAACCGCTCTAGACGAGCGTGAGCAAGGAGAAGCAGCCATGGCCTATGAGACGATCATCACCGAGACGCACGGCAAGGTCGGGCTGATCACGCTGAACAGGCCGCAGGCGCTCAACGCGCTGAATTCGCAGATTCTGACCGAGGTGGTGGCGGCCGTGAACGGGTTCAGCGCCGATCCCGGTGTCGGCGCCATGGTCATCACCGGTTCCGAAAAGGCTTTCGCCGCCGGCGCCGATATCAAGGAGATGCAGTCCATCTCCTACGCGGACGCCTACGTCCAAGACTTCTTCGTCGGCTGGGAGGAACTGACGCGGGCGCGAAAGCCTATTATCGCGGCGGTGGCGGGCTATGCACTCGGCGGCGGCTGCGAGTTGGCGATGATGTGCGATTTCATTATCGCCGCCGACACGGCCAAATTCGGCCAGCCCGAGATCACCCTCGGCGTCATTCCAGGCATGGGCGGGTCACAAAGGCTGACCCGCTTCGTCGGCAAGTCGAAAGCGATGGACATGTGCCTGACCGGGCGGATGATGGATGCCGCCGAGGCCGAGCGTTCTGGCCTGGTGTCGCGGGTGGTGCCTGCCGGCGAGCTTGTCGAGGAGGCGCTGAAGGCCGCAGCCAAGATCGCCGCTTTCTCGCTACCATCGGTGATGATGGCGAAGGAGGCTGTCAACCGCGCCTTCGAGACGACTCTTGCCGAGGGATTGCGGTTCGAGCGCCGGCTGTTTCACTCGCTGTTTGCACTGGACGATCAGAAGGAAGGCATGGCGGCCTTTGCCGAGAAGCGGAAGCCGAATTTCACCAACCGCTGACGCCAATCCCTTGGCTGCGAAGAAGATGGCTGCTGGCCGCCAAAAAGAAGGCCGGGCAGCGTTGACGCGCCGGAAAAGCTGAACTATAAGCCGCACCAACCGAGGCGGCCCCGTGGCTGCCCGTTTGTTTTTTGCGCCCTGCGGCATCCCGCATGCGCCGACCAGATCAGAAGAGAGGCATCATGGCCAATACATCCTCGGCCAAAAAGGCAACGCGCAAGATCGTCCGCCGCGCAGCGATCAACAAGAACCGCCGCTCGCGCGTCCGCACCTATATCCGCCAGGTCGAAGAGGCCCTTGCCTCCGGTGACAAGGCTGCCGCACAGGCTGCCTTCAAGATCGCGGAGCCGGAATTGATGCGTGCCGCGACCAAGGGCGTGATCCACAAGAACACGGCGTCCCGCAAGGTGTCGCGACTGGCTCAGCGGGTCAAGGTACTGTCGGCCTGACATTACTTGCCTAGACTGACGTTCTTCGAACCCGGCCGTTTGTGCCGGGTTTTTTCGTTTGCCGGCAAGCACTTAAAAAGAATGTCCGGAAACGGCGTCTTATGCGGCATTTCACAATTAGGAATAGTTTGCCGGCATATGCATGCCTGCTGGTGATCGGCATGCTTGAAACGGCCGACCTAAAGATTCTTAACTGTCAGAAATAGCTTATATCTTTCAGTGACTTACAGATGGTGATCCACAGCTTGTCCACACCGGACCGGCCCGATCGGGGAGAAGTCGCTGTCAAGCGAATTATTTCAGAATATTTCTGTCAGCGCCCGGTTTTTCATATTCGCCGGAAAAGGGTTTGAATCACAATGGCTTTGTTAAAATGTGCCGTCGCGGCACGCCACTCGAACCCGCCTCCACTAACCAGATTCCTTAAAAATCCGTTAGACGTGGCCTTGCCCTATCCACAGCGATTTCGGTAGTGTCGATCTATCGAAAGGGACGGGCTCTGGCTCTTAACCCAAGCCTGAATCGGCCAGCTTAAATTGGCGGGATTTGCAACGCGGATCAAGTCCGCGGACGGTTTTGGTTTGTCTTTTTCGATACGGTAGGGGACTGGCGTAACTAGACATGGCAGGTAGACGGCGCGCCGGCGCTCTTTTCGCCGGACGGTGTTGTATTGCCCTGACATACCCAACGCGGACTGGCTTCCATGGGCCGGCACCGGTTCCCGCGGATAATGGGCGACGTTCATCTGCCGGCGGCGGCAGCGGACAGCGTAGCAAAGACTTAGGTCGCCGGAACCGGATGCAGGAGGCGCATCCCCGGTGGAAAACAGGTACGGAAGGACAAGGAAAAGATCATGCAGAGCGGCATTGAAAGGGAACTTACGGGCGACCTCCCATTTCCTGGAACTTTGATCGGAGCAAACGACATGGCGGTGTCCAGCGACGCGGAACAGAAATTCGACCGGGTCAAGACCCAGTTGAAGGCGCGCCTGGGAACCGAAGTCTATTCGAGCTGGTTTGGCCGCATGAAGGTCGCCGAGGCTTCCAAGGGCATCGTCCGCATCTCCGTGCCTACCGCCTTCCTGCGTTCATGGATCAACGGCCACTATCTCGACCTCATTTCAGAGCTGTGGAAGCAGGAGGATGCCGATCTCCTCAAGATCGACATCGTCGTGCGCACGGCAACTCGTCAGGGACGCAGCCAGGCCGAGCCAGAGGTAACGCCAGCACGCAGCAAGATGACACGGCAGACGCAGACGGCACTTGCCGCCGGCACAGTCAGCCCCAACCGGGTGGAGCGCGCACCGGCTCCGCGTCCGGGCACACCGATCGAGAGCGAATTTCGCCACAACGTGCTGGGGTCGCCGCTCGATCCGCGTTACACGTTCGGGTCCTTCATCGAGGGACCGTCGAACCGGGTGGCCTTCGCCGCCGCCAAGGCGGTAGCGGAATCGCAATCGAGCGCAGTGCGCTTCAATCCGCTTTTCCTTCACGCAACCGTCGGGCTCGGCAAGACACATTTGCTGCAGGCCATCGCTGCGGAATCGCTGAAGCAGAACCCCAAGTCGCGCGTCGTCTATCTCACGGCCGAGTATTTCATGTGGCGCTTTGCCACCGCGATCCGCGACAACAACGCGCTGACGCTCAAGGAACAGCTGCGCGACATCGACCTGCTCATCATCGACGACATGCAGTTTCTGCAGGGCAAGTCGATCCAGCATGAATTCTGCCACCTCATCAACATGCTGCTCGACAGCGCCAAGCAGGTCGTCGTCGCCGCCGACCGGCCGCCATCGGAACTGGAATCGCTCGAACCGCGGGTCCGTTCGCGCCTCAATGGCGGTGTCGCGCTTGAAATGTCGGCGCCCGATTTTGCCATGCGCCTCGGCATGCTCAAATTGCGCCTTGCCACGGCCAGGGGCGACGACGCATCGCTCGACATTTCGGAGGAGATCCTCAATCACGTCGCCCGCACCGTGACCGGCAGCGGACGCGAGCTGGAAGGCGCCTTCAATCAGCTTTTGTTCCGTCAATCCTTCGAGCCGCAGATCACCATCGACCGGATCGACGAAATCCTCGGCCACATCTATCGCACCGGCGAGCCGAAGCGTGTCCGTATCGAGGACATCCAGCGCATCGTGGCGCGTCACTACAATGTGTCGAAGACCGAATTGCTGTCCAACCGGCGCACGCGCACCATCGTCAAGCCGCGGCAGGTCGCCATGTACCTGTCGAAGGTGATGACGCCGCGCTCGCTACCCGAGATCGGACGGCGTTTCGGCGGCCGCGATCACACCACGGTGCTGCATGCCGTGCGCAAAATCGAGGACCTTTCCGGCAACGACAACACGCTGGCGCAGGAACTTGAGCTTCTGAGGCGGTTGATCAACGACCAGGCCTGATCCTCCGGGGATGGCTGAGCCGGAACAATACCGGAATTCAATGGCTTGCCAGTGCGGCGCTGGGCCTGGATCGGGCTCGTGGCGCCGCCTGGAAGCGATCTGGATTTCGGTTTTACGACACTGGCTCGCGGACTTCGGGCGCGTTATCCCCAGAAAGCCCGCGTAGCCGGCCTGAACCGGTGGCGCGGGCTTGCGTTTGCTGGTTTTTTCCTGTCAGTTTACGCAGATTCTGAGCCTGTTCAGACCTTTCGCGGGACGCCGCTCACTGGTGACCCGTCATTCATTCAAGCGAGCCTGTTTCGTCATGCGTGTTATCCTGGAACGGTCCAATCTCCTGAAGTCGCTCAACCACGTCCATCGCGTGGTCGAGCGGCGAAACACCATACCGATCCTGTCCAACGTGCTGCTCAGCGCCGAAGGCGCCAGCCTTGAAATGAAGGCGACCGATCTCGACCTCGAGGTGACCGAAGCGACACCCGCCAAGGTGGAGCGCGGCGGGGCGACGACAGTCCCGGCACATCTGCTCTACGACATCGTGCGCAAGCTTGCCGATGGCGCCGAGGTGATGCTGAAGACGGACGAGGACGGCAACGCCATGACGGTGACGTCTGGCCGCTCGAGCTTCCGCCTTCAGTGCCTGCCGCAATCCGACTTCCCGGAGCTCTCGGCCGGATCGTTCTCGCATATCTTCCGTCTCGACTCGGTTGCCCTGAAAGGCCTGATCGAGAAGACCCAATTCGCCATCTCCACCGAGGAGACGCGTTATTACCTGAACGGCATCTATCTGCACACGCATGAGGTCGGCGGCAAGTTGAAGCTGCGCTCGGTAGCGACCGACGGCCACCGCCTGGCGCGCGCCGAGATCGATGCGCCAGCGGGTTCCGAAGGCATGCCGGGCATCATCATTCCGCGCAAGACGGTGAGCGAGCTGCAGAAGCTCGTCGACGATCCGGATGTCGCGGTCACCACCGAACTGTCGGACACCAAGATCCGCTTCACGATCGGCAGCGTGGTTTTGACCTCGAAGCTGATCGACGGCACCTTCCCCGACTATCAGCGGGTCATTCCGACCGGCAACGACAAGAAGCTGATCATCGACCGCCAGAGTTTTGCCGCCGCTGTCGACCGCGTCTCGACCATCTCTTCCGAACGCGGCCGCGCGGTGAAGCTCTCGATCAGCGAGGGTCAGGTGACGCTTGCGGTCAACAATCCCGATTCAGGCAGCGCCACCGAAGAGCTGTCCGCCGACTATTCATCCGATCCGATCGAGATCGGCTTCAACGCGAAGTACCTGCTCGACGTTGCCGCGCAACTGACCGGCACGGAAGCCAAGTTCATGCTGGCCGACGCCGGCTCGCCGACGTTGATCCACGACATGGCCGACGAGACCGCACTCTATGTGCTGATGCCGATGCGGGTGTAGCGGCGCGGTGTCAGCACTTCGGTCCTGTTGTGGACCGGCAAGCGCGATATTTACGGCAACTTCTAGAGCAATTCCAGGAAAAGTGTGAAGCGGTTTTCCCGGGAAAGGCGCATAGCGCTTTCCCTTGGGAATTGCGTTAAAACAAAGAGATAGATTGGTTTTGCGTTTCCGTGAAACGATGGAACGCTCTATAGGCGGATAGCGGTTGCCGGCACAGTACCACATAAGTAAGCTTACACTTACCAATTTCCGAAACTACGCGGCGCTGACGATCGATCTGGCGCCAGGTGCCGTGGTTTTTTCCGGCGACAACGGCGCCGGCAAGACCAATCTCCTCGAAGCAATCTCCCTTTTGACACCGGGGCGTGGTTTGCGCCGCGCCCCTTACGTGGATGTCGCACGCGAGGGCGGCGACGGCGGCTTTGCATTACATGCCCGGCTCGACGGACCTGATGGCCAGGTCGAGATCGGAACAGGCATTTCCGGCGGCGACACCGCCGGCGAAGGCGGCAGGCGGGTGCGCATCAACGGAGCGTCGGCGCGCTCGGCCGAGGACATGCTGGAATGGCTGCGCGTGGTGTGGCTGACGCCAGCCATGGACGCGTTGTTCACCGGACCGGCCGCGGATCGCCGGCGATTTCTCGATCGGCTCGTGCTGGCGATCGATCCCGGGCACGGGCAACGTGCGATCGACTACGAGAAGGCGATGCGCGGTCGTAACCGTCTGCTTACCGAAAACTCCCGGGACGACCGCTGGTTCGACGCTATCGAGACGCAGATGGCCGAAACCGGCGTGGCGATAGCCGCGGCGCGGGCCGAAATGGTGCGCCTGCTCGCCACCATGATCGACAGGCTGCCCGACACGGGACCATTTCCGCGGGCCGATATCGGCCTTTCGGGCGATCTGGAAGCCGAAATCGCCGCCGCGCCGGCGGTCGATGTCGAGGAACGCTTCCGTCGGACGCTTGCCGAGGGCCGTGAGCGCGATCGCGCCGCCGGGCGCACCCTCGACGGCCCGCACCGTTCGGATCTGGTGGTTCGGCACCGCCCCAAGGCGATGCCGGCCGAACTCTGCTCGACCGGCGAGCAGAAGGCACTGCTGGTCGGCATCGTGCTGTCGCATGCAAGGCTGACCGGCGAAATGTCGGGCATGACGCCGATCCTGCTGCTCGACGAGATCGCCGCGCATCTCGACAGCCGGCGGCGCGCGGCGCTGTTCTCCATCCTGGAGGAACTGAACTGCCAGGCGTTCATGACAGGAACCGATGCTGCGCTGTTTTCCAGTCTCCAGGGGCGCGCGCAATTCCTGACTGTCGACCATGGGACGGTTGGGCCAACCGAAGACCCCTGACAAGGTTTTTCCGTCCCTGTATGATCAGGCAATGACCACTGCCGCCCTGACCGCAGACGAGATCGAACGCTATGCCCGCCACATCGTGCTGCCGGAGATCGGCGGCGCCGGCCAGCAAAGGCTGAAACAAGCCCGGGTGCTGGTCATCGGCGCTGGCGGACTGGGCGCGCCGGTGCTTGAATATCTTGCCGCCGCCGGCGTCGGCACACTCGGCGTGGTCGATGACGACACCGTTTCGCTGTCCAACCTGCAGCGCCAGGTCATTCACGGTACCGACACTGTCGGCCTGCTGAAGACCGAGAGCGCCAAGGCGGCAATCGCTCGCATCAATCCCAACACCACAGTCGAACCGCATACGTTCCGGCTGACCACGGACAATGCGCCCGCCCTCGTCGCCCGCTATGACATCGTCGTCGACGGTTCCGACAATTTCGAAACGCGCTATGCCGTGGCCGATGCCTGCGCGAGCGAAGGCAAGCCGTTGGTGCATGCCGCCGTCGGACGCTTCGATGGTTCGGTAACGGTGCTGAAGCCATTCGAAGACGCCAAGGACGGCAAGCCCAACCCAAGCTATCGTGATCTGTTTCCCGAGGCGCCACCGCCGGGCCTGGTGCCGTCCTGTGCCGAAGCCGGCGTGCTTGGCGCGCTGACCGGCGTCGTCGGAACGCTGCAGGCGATGGAGGCGATCAAGCTGATCACCGGCATTGGCGAGCCGCTGGTCGGCCGGCTGCTGCTCTATGATGCGCTGGCAGCGCGCTTCGACACCATCCGCTACAAGAGAAGCTGAATTCTTGGACCGGAACGAAGCTGTCTCCATCACGCGAATCCCGGTCGATTTCGACCGGTGGGACGATGTGCTCGCACTGATCATGCGTGCCTTCGCCTCGATGGACGGCATCATCGACCCGCCCTCCTCGGCCCACCTTTTGACCGCCGACAGCCTGCGGGACAAAGCGCGGCAGGGGACCGGCTTCGTGGCGCTCAAGGGCGACAGAATCGTCGGCTGCGTCTTTGCCCTTGAAAAAGTGACAGAGTTTTATGTCGGCAAGCTCGCCGTCCCGCCGGACTGCCAGGGACAAGGCATCGGCCGGCGGCTGATGCAGGCGGTCGAAGACCTTGCTCGCAGCCGCGGCAAGGCCGCCATCGAGCTTCAGACACGAATCGAGCTGACCGCAAACCATGCCGCCTTTGCCCGCCTAGGCTTTCACGAGACCGAACGGACGGCGCATGAGGGCTATGCCAGGCCGACCTCGATCACCATGCGCAAACCTATTCCGTAAGATTTATCTTACGTTTCCTGAGCCCCGGATGTTGCGCCGCGATAGCGTCAGGTCCGCAGCGGCAGCACGCGATCCGGCGGGCGGTGGCCGTCGACGAAGGCACGGATATTGATGATGACCTTCTCGCCCATATCGATGCGGCCCTCGAGCGTCGCCGAGCCCATATGCGGCAAAAGCACGACCTTGTTCTTGGCGGCGAGCTTCAGCAGCTTGCTGTTCAAAGCCGGCTCATGCTCGTAGACGTCGAGGCCGGCCCCGGCGATCTTGCCGTCTTGAATCAGCTTGACCAGCGCTTCCTCGTCGATGATGTCGCCGCGCGCGGTGTTGACGACATAGGCGGTGGGCTGCAGCAGCGCCAGCCGCCGCGCTGAAAGCAGATGGAAGGTTGCCGGCGTCGAGGGACAGTTGACCGAGATGATATCCATGCGGGCCAGCATCTGGTCGAGGCTTTCCCAATACGTCGCCTCCAGCCCGTCCTCCACGGCCGGCAGCACGCGGTGGCGGTTGTGGTAGTGGATCGACAGGCCGAAGGCCTTGGCCCGTCTGGCGACGGCGGTGCCGATTCGCCCCATGCCGACAATGCCGAGCCGCTTGCCCCAGATGCGCCGGCCCAGCATCCAGGTCGGAGACCAGCCGGCCCATTTCTTGTCACCGGTGAGCACATTGGCGCCTTCCGCCAGCCGCCGCGGCACCGCCAGCATCAGTGCCATGGTCATGTCGGCGGTGTCCTCGGTCAGGACATTCGGCGTGTTGGTGACGGTGATGCCCCTCTTGGCCGCGGCCGCGACATCGATCTTGTCGACGCCATTGCCGAAGTTGGCGATCAGCTTGAGGTTGTCGCCGGCCTGGGCGATCAGTGCGGCGTCGATCTGGTCGGTTACCGTCGGCACCAGCACGTCGGCCTCCTTGACCGCCGCGACCAGTTCCGGCTGCGTCATCGGCCGGTCCTCGACATTCAGCCTTGCGTCGAACAACTCGCGCATGCGGGTCTCGACCGGGTCGGGCAGCTTTCGCGTGATGACGACGAGAGGCTTCTTTTTGCCTGCCATTGTTTCCCTCCCGAGTACTTGCCGCAATTCCGAACGCAAAACCGCATCACACTTTTGCTGGAATTGCTTCTAACCCGATCTCGTTGAGACCTCTTTAACCAAGACCGGCGAAACTGAAAGCCGGTCGCGGTGCCGATTACTCCCTGTAACAAGCGGTGCCGCCGAAGACAAAGAAAAAGGGGCGCCGAGGCCGATGGGCAAGCGCCGAAAGGAATGAAAGTGTCTGGTTTCGCGTCGCTTCGCCTGACCCTCAGCGCAGCATTTCTCGGCGCTCTGCTTTATTCTCCGCTTGCCGTGGCGCAGAGTGCCGCTGCACCTGCCCAGGGCGTCGTCACGCTTGGTCCGAGTGGCCTGCCGCTGCCGCGCTTCGTCAGCCTGAAATCCGGCCGCGTCAACTCGCGCGTCGGTCCCGGGGCCAACTACTCGGTCGACTGGATGTATATGAAGGCCGGCCTGCCGATGGAGATCATCCAGGAATTCGACACATGGCGCCGCGTGCGCGATGCCGATGGTTCGGAAGGCTGGATCAACCAGTCGCTGCTGTCCGGCCGGCGCACGGCAATCGTTGCTCCGTGGCAGCGCGGCAAGGGTGCCCAGATCAACCTTCTCAACAGCCCCAACAAGGACGCAAGGGTGGTCGCGATGGTCGAGCCGGGCGTCATGGGCACGATCAAATCCTGCGACGGCCAGTGGTGCGAAATGACATTCGATGGCCACACAGGCTGGCTTGCCCAGTCGATCGTCTGGGGCGCCTATCCCGGCGAACGGGTCAAGGACTGATTCTTGACCCAGAATCTTAACCCCGATCCTTCACGGCCCGGTTGGGTGTGTTGAAATTCAGGTCAGCCTAGCGCCCGATACGGCCGAGATGGGTGTCCTGAAAGCCGGTTGGCAGCTTCAGGCCATAGGCCAGCGCACGGTCGATGGCGATGTGCGCGATCCAGATCAGCGCAACCGCCATCGCGGCCGCATTGCCCCACATGTGCCCGCCGAGCAGCAACAGCACGGGCACGGTAGGGGGCCTCGCCGATCATTCGCGGCGTTTGGGGCGCAGCCTCACCACGATATCGACATTGGCGATCTCCATCCCTTCCGGCGGCTCCGGCAGGTTGGCGACCGTCACCGGACCACTGTCGATGTCGAATATGCGGTTTTCGCCTTCGATGTAGAAATGGTGGTGGTCGGAGGTGTTGGTGTCGAAATAGGTTTTCGCGCCCTCCACGGCGAGGATGCGCAAAAGTCCCGCCTGGGTAAACTGGTGAAGGGCATTGTAGACGGTGGCCAGCGACACAGGCACGCCGGCGGCAACCGCCTCCTCGTGCAGTTCCTCGGCCGACAGATGCCGGTCGCCCTTGGCGAAAAGCAGATCGGCCAGCGCAATGCGCTGACGCGTCGGCCTCAGGCCAGCTTCACGGACCCGCTTGTCCACAGCGACATTTTCCTTCCGGCCGTCCAGGTCCATCTTCTCGTCGAACCCCACAGTTCCGCCCCAAGACACGCCCAGAATGGCAAAAAGACACGCCCAGAATGGCAAAAAAATGAACGTCTGCCGAAACCGGACCTCTCAGGACATATATTCTGTCGTCCGAATGCGATCAATAGCGCGCATTGACCCAGGCAGACGAGCAGGCTAAGCGCAAACGCCGGTTTCCGGCCTGAAACAGATTGTGTTAGGAAACCAACGACAAAAGGGCACCCGATAGCCCGGAACGATATGGGGATGAGATTGATGGCGGGTAAATCCAGCTACGAGTACGACGAATTGCTGGCCTGCGCCCGCGGCGAACTGTTCGGACCGGGCAACGCCCAGCTTCCCTATCCGCCGATGCTGATGTTCGACCGCATCACCGAGATCAGCGAGACGGGCGGCGCCTTCGAGAAGGGTTTCATCCGCGCGGAGTTCGACATCAAGCCGGACCTGTGGTTCTTTGGCTGCCATTTCATCGGCAATCCGATCATGCCGGGGTGCCTCGGCCTCGACGCCATGTGGCAATTGACGGGCTTCTATCTTGGCTGGCTGGGCGAACCCGGCAAGGGGATGGCGCTGTCGACCGGTGAAGTGAAATTCAAGGGCATGGTCACGCCCTCGGTGAAGAAGGTCGAATATGGCATCGACTTCAAGCGCGTGATGCGGGGCCGGCTGGTGCTCGGCATCGCCGATGGCTGGCTGAAGGCGGATGGCGAACCCATATACGCGGCAACGGATTTGAAAGTCGGTCTGTCCAAGCAGTCGGCGGTTGGCTGACCGGCATCCCTGGCCAGCTCTCTGGCCAGCACCCCTGGAAGGAGTTGCGAATGAGACGTGTCGTAGTCACAGGCATCGGCATTGTGTCGTCGATCGGCAACAATGCCAACGAGGTGCAGACCTCTCTGCATGACGCCAGATCCGGCATCAGCTTCTCCGATTCCTTCGCCGAACACGGCTTCCGCTGCCAGGTCTGGGGAGCGCCGACGCTCGATCCATCGGCCATGATCGACCGCCGTGCGATGCGCTTCCTGAGCCAGGGGGCTGCCTGGAACCATGTCGCCATGGATCAGGCGATCGCGGATGCGGGCCTCGGCGAGAGCGACATCACCAATGAGCGCACCGGCATCGTCATGGGATCGGGCGGGCCATCCACCCGCACCATCGTCGAAGCTGCCGAAACGACTCTGAAGAACGGCAGTCCCAAGCGCATCGGTCCGTTCGCGGTGCCGAAGGCAATGTCGTCGACCGCATCGGCGACGCTTGCCACCTGGTTCAAGATCCACGGCGTCAACTACTCGATCTCGTCGGCCTGTTCGACCTCGGCGCATTGCATCGGCAATGGCTATGAATTGATCCAGTGGGGCAAGCAGGACATCATCTTTGCCGGCGGCCACGAGGATCTCGACTGGACGATGTCGGACCTGTTCGACGCCATGGGCGCCATGTCGTCGAAATTCAACGACAACGCATCGACCGCTTCCCGCGCCTATGACGCCAATCGCGACGGCTTCGTCATCGCCGGCGGCGCCGGGGTGCTGGTGCTGGAAGAGCTTGAGCATGCCAAAGCGCGCGGCGCGAAAATCTATGCCGAGATCGTTGGCTATGGCGCGACGTCGGATGGTCACGACATGGTTGCCCCTTCAGGCGAGGGCGCGGTCCGCTGCATGCGCCAGGCGCTGGCCACGGTTTCCACACCGGTCGACTACATCAACACCCATGGTACCTCGACGCCGGTGGGAGATTCCAAGGAAATGGGAGCGATCCGCGAGGTGTTCGGCTCAGAGATGCCGTATATCACCTCGACGAAGTCGCTGACCGGCCATTCGCTGGGCGCGGCCGGCGTGCAGGAATCCATCTATTCGATCCTGATGATGCAGGGCGGCTTCATCGGCGAAAGCGCCCATATCGAGACCCTCGACCCCGAATTCGAGGGCATGCCGATCGTGCGAAAGCGCATCGACGACGCCAGGATCGACACTGTCCTGTCCAATTCGTTCGGCTTCGGCGGCACCAACGCCACGCTCGTTTTCCAGCGCTATTCCGCATAAGGATTTGCCGGCCATGGACGGATTGATGAAGGGCAAGCGCGGGCTTGTCATGGGTGTCGCCAACGATCACTCGATCGCCTGGGGCATCGCCCGGAAATTAGCCGAACATGGCGCGGAACTCGCCTTCACCTATCAGGGCGATGCGTTCGGGCGCCGGGTCAGGCCGCTGGCCGACAAGCTCGGCGCCTCGCTGGTCGTGCCGTGCGACGTCGAGGACAGCGATTCTGTCGCGGCTACGTTCGAGACTCTGGGCAAGGAATGGGGCGGGCTGGATTTCGTCGTCCACGCCATTGGCTTTTCCGACAAGAACGAGCTGAAAGGCCTCTACGCCGAGACCAGCCGGGACAATTTCGTCCGCACCATGGTGATCTCCTGCTACTCCTTCACCGAGGTCGCCCGCCATGCGGCCACCTTGATGAAGGACGGCGGATCGATGATCACGCTGACCTATGCGGGGTCGGTCCGCGTCATGCCGAACTACAATGTCATGGGCGTCGCCAAGGCAGGGCTGGAGGCGAGTGTCCGGTATCTTGCGAACGACTACGGTCCGCGCGCCATCAGGGTGAACGGCATATCGGCTGGACCGGTGCGCACGCTTGCCGGCGCCGGCATTTCCGATGCGCGCCACATGTTTTCCTACCAGCAGCGAAACTCGCCGCTGCGCCGCACGGTGACCATCGACGAGGTCGGCGGCTCGGCGCTTTATCTGTTGTCGGATCTGTCTTCCGGGGTTACCGGCGAAATCCACTATGTCGATTCCGGCTATCACATCGTTTCCATGCCGACGCTCGACGAATTGAAGCAGACCGACGGCGCACGAGACTAACGCCTGCCGCCCAAAGATGCGCGGCGGTTTTATTGGCGACATTTGAAGACACGAAGCTTAGGCGCGCCAGTTGAATCCGTTTCAGCGCCATGCGCGTTGATCCGCTCAAGAAATACTTTCGGTCCAATAAAATTGGATTCATTCGCGGAAACTCATTTTAAGGAGATATCCGCTAGAAAGCCCCGTACTCAGGGGAACTTTCAATGCTCGCCGTCAGCAACCCGAAGCGAACACCGGTGTTCCGACTGCTCACCATAGCGAGTTCGGGTCTCGGCAGTTTCGTCCTCGGGCTCTGGGGCCTGAAGCTCGGTCTCGGCGATGGTTTTGCCGGCATCTCCGCGGACTTGATGGTCCCGGTGATGGCCGCTCTTTGCGCACTGGCGGCGTCGGTCGCCGCGATGTCCTTCTTCGCCGGCGTCGATGAATCGGCGGATTTCGTCTTCACGGAAACCCATTTCGACAAGCTGACCGGCCTGGTGGCACGCCCGGCGATGGTCGGCAAGATTGCCGAGGCGGCATGCGCGACCAGCCGGACCGGCGAGCCGATGTTCCTCATCGATATCGACATCGACCGCTTCAAGCAGATCAATGACGCCATCGGCTACAGCCAGGGCGACGAGTTGATCCGCGCCTTCACCAAGCGCTTGAAGACGTGCGTGCCACCGCGCGCGCTGATCGGACGCATCGGCGCCGGTGAATTCGCGATCCTGCTCCCTGACAACCAGGTCTCAGGGTCCTTGGAAAGCACCATAGAGAGGCTCATCGACGAGATGATGGAGCCCTATGATCTCGGTACGCACCTGCAATCGGTCAGCCTGTCGGTCGGCATCGTGGCGATGCCAAAGGACGGCGTCGATCCGGTCCTCATCCTGCGCCGCTCTAATCTGGCGCTGCAGAACGCGCGCGCCAGCGGCGTCGGCAACTGGTCGGTCTTCCATGCCGAAATGGGCAGGGTCGCCGACCATCGCCAATGGATCGAATCCGAACTGCACATAGCCTTCGAACGTGGTGACTTCGACCTTCATTACCAGCCGCAGCTCGATCTCCCGACCGGCCGCATCGTCGGGTATGAAGCGCTTATCCGCTGGCGGCATCCGGAACGCGGCATGATCCCGCCGATGGAGTTCATTCCGATCGCCGAGGAAACCGGCATGATCGGCCCGATCGGCGAATGGGTGCTGCGCAAAGCCTGCAGCGACGCCCGGCATCTGCCCGACGACTGCTTCGTCGCCGTCAACATCTCGCCCGTCCAGTTCATGACCAAGGACTTTGTCGGCATCGTGCGCGACGCCATGACGAGCACCGGCATCAAGCCGTCGCGGCTGGAGCTGGAAGTGACCGAGACGGCGATGATGCAGGACCGCGACCGCGCCGCCGCCATCCTGAAGGAGCTCGCGGATATGGGCATCTCGGTCGCCGTCGACGATTTCGGCACCGGCTATTCCAATTTGAGCTACCTGATCGATTTCTCGTTCGGCAAGCTGAAGATCGACCGGTCCTTCGTCAGCCGCCTCGACACCGATTCCAGCTCGGGTGCGGTCGTCTCGACCATCGTCGGGCTGTCGCGCGCGCTCGGCGTCAGCATCATTGCCGAAGGCGTCGAGACCGAAAGCCAGGCGACGCTGCTCAGGGCAGCCGGCTGCGAGGTGGTGCAAGGCTACCTGTACGGCAGGCCGGCCCCCCTCAGGATCAGGGTCGGCGACGTGCATGTCACCGATGAGGTCCGACGCGTCGCCAATCTGCATTGAACGCGGTGCATTGTATCAACGACGAGCGACAAGCACCTTGAACATGCCGTCGCGGGCGAGTTCGGCATGGCCCGAAAAAGCGGCCGCCAGGATCGGCTCATAGGGAAGCTGGCGGTTGGCGACCATGAACAGCCGCCCACCTGGTTTCAAGGCCTTGGCCGCCGCGCGGATCATGCCGGCGCCGATCTCCGGCTCGGCCGCCCGGCTGCGGTGAAAGGGCGGGTTCATGGCGATCGCGTCGTAGCGCTTCTCGACCGGTTCCTTCAGCAGATCGATCCAGAAGAAATTCCTGGCGATCGACTGGCCGACCCCTGCCAGATGGAGCTTTGCGGCTTCGAGCGAGGCGAAATCGGCCTCATAGAGGTCGAGCGCTGAAATGCCCGGTGAGCGGACGGCGATCTCGGCAGCCAGATACCCCCAGCCGGCGCAGAAATCGGCAATGTTGCCACGCAGATCATTGGGCAGGTTCTCGACCAGCAATTTCGAGCCGGTATCGATCCGGTCGAAGGAAAACATGCCGGGCGCGGTGCGGAACCGGTTTTCAACCAGCAGAGCGGGATTGGCGGCGCGCAGTTCTTCCGCGGCGGCGAGGTCGGCGGGACGGCGTAACCAGAAGGCGATGCCGTGATATTTTGGCAGATGGCCCTCCAGCGGCACAAGTTCGTCAACGCGCTTGCGCAGGCTGGCAATGCCATCGTCCTTGCCGCCGCCAACGACGACCAAGCCGCCCGGCGCCACACGCTCAAGCGCCTCCGCGAGGCGCACTTCGTTCAGACCCCGATGCCGGCCGGCAAGCACAAGTGCCATATCGAAGCCATCGCCTTCCACTTGCGCGGTGACGGCGCAGCCAGACGCCTGCAGCGCGCTAAAATGCGGCCGGAAGCCCTGCACGAGGTGAAGCGTCGCCTCGAAGCCTTCAGGCAGGCGAAAACCCGGCTCAGCGCCGAGAAACAGGGCGCGCGTGCCCTTTCCCGGCAAAGAAACAGCCTCGGCCTCGAAGGGATGGAAAAGCGTCTTCAACGGCTCGGCGGACATTGTTCGATCTCGACTTGTCTGGGCGATTTGAAAGTGAAAACCGGGGCTGAAATGAAAACGGGCGCGACATAAGCCGCGCCCGCTTCAATTCATGAACTCAAGACGTTCAGGCGGCGTTTTCTTCGCCTTCGGTCTTCTTGTCGCGGGCGAGTTCCTTGCCGGTGGCCTGGTCGACGACCTTCATCGACAGGCGGACCTTGCCGCGCTCGTCGAAGCCCATCAGCTTGACCCAGACCTTGTCGCCTTCCTTGACCACGTCCGAGGTCTTGGCGACCCGGTCGTTGGCAAGCTGCGAGATGTGGACGAGGCCGTCACGCGGACCGAAGAAGTTGACGAAAGCGCCGAAATCCGCGGTCTTGACGACCGTACCTTCGTATATCTCGCCGACTTCCGGCTCGGCGACGATGGTGTGGATCCACTTCTTCGCCGCCTCGATCTCCTTGGCGTTGGACGAAGCGATCTTGACCGTGCCGTCGTCCTCGATGTTGATCTTGGCGCCGGTCTTTTCGACGATCTCGCGGATCACCTTGCCGCCCGAGCCGATCACGTCACGGATCTTGTCGGTCGGGATGTGCATCACTTCGATGCGCGGTGCGAACTCACCCAGTTCCGAACGCGCGCCGGTCAGAGCATGCGCCATCTCGCCGAGGATGTGCTGGCGGCCATCCTTGGCCTGGTCCAGCGCGATCTTCATGATCTCCTCGGTGATGCCTTCGATCTTGATATCCATCTGCAGCGAGGTGATGCCGTTCGCGGTGCCGGCGACCTTGAAGTCCATGTCGCCGAGGTGATCCTCATCACCAAGGATGTCGGACAGAACGGCGAAACGCTCGCCTTCCTTGATCAGGCCCATGGCGATACCAGCGACCGGCTTTGCCAGCGGCACGCCGGCATCCATCAGCGCCAGCGAGGTGCCGCAGACGGTGGCCATCGACGACGAGCCGTTGGACTCGGTGATCTCCGAGACGACGCGCAGCGTGTAGGGGAACTGGTCGGCACTCGGCAGCATCGGGCGAATGGCGCGCCAGGCGAGCTTGCCATGGCCGATTTCGCGACGGCCCGGCGAACCCATGCGGCCGGTCTCGCCGACGGAGTAGGGAGGGAAGTTGTAGTGAAGGAGGAACTTCTCCTTGTACATGCCGGTCAGCGAATCGACATACTGCTCGTCCTCGCCGGTGCCGAGCGTGGCAACGACCAGCGCCTGGGTCTCGCCGCGGGTGAACAGCGCCGAACCGTGGGTGCGCGGCAGGACGCCGACTTCGGAAACGATCTTGCGGACCGTCTTGAGGTCACGGCCATCGATGCGCGAGCCGGTGTCGAGAATGTTCCAGCGCACGACCTTGGCTTGGAGTTCCTTGAAAACCGAACCGATCTGCTCGGAGGTGTACTTGGCGTCTTCGCCTTCGGCCGGGGCGAACGCTGCCTTGACCTTCGCCTTGACGGCGTCGACGGCGGCGTAGCGCTTCTGCTTGTCGACGTTCTTGTAGGCATTGCTGAGTTCGTCGCCGACGATCTTCAGCATCTCGGCTTCAAGCGCGGAATAGTCCGGCGCGGTGAAGTCGCGCGGCTCCTTGGCGGCGACTTCGGCCAGCTTGATGATGGCGTCGATGACCGGCTGGAAACCCTTGTGGCCGAACATGACGGCGCCGAGCATCAGCTCTTCGCCCAATTCCTTGGCCTCGGACTCAACCATCAGCACGGCGTCGGTGGTGCCGGCGACGATCAGGTCGAGCTTCGATTCCTGCATCTCGTCGACATGCGGGTTGAGCACGTATTCGCCGTTGATATAGCCAACGCGGGCGCCGCCGATCGGGCCCATGAAGGGCACGCCCGAGAGCGTCAGGGCAGCCGAGGTGGCGACGATCGACAGGATGTCGGGATCGTTCTCGAGGTCATGCTGGACGACGGTGACGACGATCTGCGTGTCGTTCTTGTAGCCGGAGGCGAAGAGCGGGCGGATCGGGCGGTCGATGAGGCGGGAAACCAGCGTTTCCTTCTCGCTCGGACGGCCTTCACGCTTGAAATAGCCACCCGGGATCTTGCCGGCGGCGTAAGTCTTTTCCTGGTAGTTGACGGTCAGCGGGAAGAAATCGAGGCCGGGCTTCGGCTCCTTCATCGAAACAACGGTGGCGAGAACCTTGGTCTCGCCGTAGGTGGCGAGCACCGCGCCGTCAGCCTGGCGTGCGATCTTGCCGGTTTCGAGGATGAGCGGACGGCCGCCCCATTCGATTTCCACTTTGTGGTGATTGAACATGTCTTGTCCTTAAATATGAGGAAAGGGCCGCGCCGTTTCACGGTGCGCGGATGCCCTTTCCCTGGCTTCCTTTCTCGGGCAGCCACGGGCAAGACAACGGGAAGCTCGGGTGATTTCGGCGCACTGCGCGCGCGAGCGTCCTGCAATCCTGCCCCATGACCGTCCATGGGCGGTTTCGAGTGCCCTCTGCACGATCGAAACCGGGTCTGGCCAGTCGATACGACTGGCAGAATGCGCGACCGGCGGGCTCTCCTTCGAAAGCCCGCCGGTCAATTCGTCAACGACGCAGACCGAGCTTCTCGATCAGCGTCTGGTAGCGCGCGTCGTCCTTGCGCTTGAGATAATCAAGCAGGCTGCGGCGCTGGGAGACGAGAGCAAGCAGACCACGGCGGGAATGGTTATCCTTCTTGTGGTCCTTGAAATGGTCGGTCAGGTTCTTGATGCGCTCGGAAAGGATGGCCACCTGGACTTCCGGAGACCCGGTATCGCCCTTGGCGGTTGCGAATTCACCCATCAATTCCTGTTTGCGCTCGGCAGTAATCGACATCGTGTTTTTCCTTATCTGTTTGAGGAAACGGGTCGCCCTCAGCCGGGATGTCGTCCAGCAGGGGCCGGTGCAAGCAAAGCGTCATAGCGCTATGCTGCGGCGCATATAGTGCAATTCCCCGGAAAACACCAGCCCAATTCACAAGCCGGCTTTTCTGGCCGGAATGGCAGGTTTATCCTTGTCAAAGCCATTTCTTCCATTTGAAGAAGGCAACGAGCCCAACCGCGACGAGGGCCATAAAGCCAAGCGCCGCCGGGTAGCCGTAATAGGCCCGCAACTCCGGCATATTCCATGGCGAGCTTTCCGGGTCGAAGTTCATGCCCCATACGCCGACCAGGAAGGTAAGCGGCATGAAGACACCCGAGACGATCGTCAGGTAGCCGATAACCTCGTTGGTACGCGCCTGGCTCAGCGACAGGTGCATCTCGATCAGGCCGGTCAGCATGTCGCGCTGGGTTTCGACCAGTTCGATCAGCCGCAGCGCATGGTCGAGCGTGTCGTTGAGGAAGATCTTGGTCTCGGCCTTCACATAGGGCACGTCGTTGCGGATCAGCGTCGCCAGCGCATCGCGCATCGGCCAAAGCACGCCTTTCAGCACGTTGGCGTCGCGCCGCAATTCATGCAGTTGCCGCATCTGATGCTTGTGCGGCGAATGCAGCATCTCGTCCTCGATGCTGTCGACCGTGTCGCCGGCGGCCTCGATCGGCGGAAAGTAGCTGTCGACGATGGCGTCGATCAGCGCATAGGCGAGGTAATCGGCGCCGCGGGCGCGCAGCCGGTTGGGCGCCGAACTTTCGATGCGCTTGCGCACCGGATCGAACGGGTCGCCTTCACGCTCCTGGAAGGTGACGACGAAGTTGCTGCCGAAGAAGACGGCGATCTGCTCATAGCGATGCGAGGTGACATCGTCGATCATCCTGACGACGACGAAAGCGTGATCCTCGAAGAAGTCGACCTTCGGCCGCTGGCCGGTGTTGACGACGTCCTCCAGCGCCAGCGGATGCAGGCTGAAAATGCGGCCGATCTCCTCGATCAGCGGGATGTTGGCGAGGCCGGTGCAGTCGAGCCAGAGGACCGGCCATTTGTCGCAATGGGTGTTGAGGTCGTCGATGCTGGCGTTTTCGATGGTCTTGAATTTTTCGGGCGAGATCAGCGTCAGCCTGAGTTCGCTGCGCCGCGCCGAGGGGTCGGCGATCAGCGTGCCAGGCGACGCACCGACCGGCGGCCGCCGCATCTTCACCGGCGCCCGTTTGTTCACCGCTTCAGCCTTTGCCATGTGCCCCTCGAACGTAGAGTCGAACTGAAGTTAGACGAGAGCCGTCACCCGGCAAAGACCCGCTTGGGCTTGAACATGCCCTGCTCGATTGCACCGATGGCGACCAGCTTGCCGCGCGCCGTGGCGCAGGCTTCCTCGGCTTCTACCGGTGCATCGCGGCCGCGGATGATGACTGGGTTGCCAAGGCGGATCTTGGTCGCTGCATCGTCGCTGATGGCTATCTGCGGCAGGCAATCGAGGGCAGCCGATGTGTCGACCAGGAGCGCATCGATGGCATCGAAGTCGATCGGTGCTTCCGCCGCGCCTGCGGCTTCTGTCGCGTCGGCGGCTTCCGTCGCGTCGGCGATATCAGTCGCGTCCGCGTTTCCCTCCACCACGCCGAAACGGGCGGCTTCCAATTCGGCGATGGTAACGAAGTCTTCCGAGGTGAACGGTTCGACCTCGACCCGGCGCAATTCGGAGATATGGCCGAAACAGCCCATGTCGCGGCCCATGTCGCGGGCCAGCGAACGCACATAGGTGCCCTTGCCGCACTCGACCTCGAAAACAGTATGGTCGGCGCCATGCTCGACAACGTCCAGACGGCCGATCTCGATCTCTCGCGCGGGTATGTCGACCGTCGCACCGTCGCGGGCCAGATCATAGGCGCGCTCGCCGGCGATCTTGATGGCCGAGAATTGCGGCGGCGTCTGCATGATGACGCCGGTGTATTTCGGCAGCAGGGCGAGCACCTCGGCTTCCGACGGACGCAGATCGGACTCCTTCGTCACCGGGCCTTCGAGGTCATCGGTGGAGCGCTCCTGCCCCCATGCGACGGTGAAGCGATAGATCTTGGCGCCGTCCTGCACGTAGGGAACGGTCTTGGTGGCCTCGCCAAGCGCGATCGGCAGCATGCCAGACGCCAGCGGGTCGAGCGTGCCGGCATGGCCGGCCTTTTCGGCCTGGAACAGCCATTTGATCTTGGAGACGGCTTCGGTCGAGCCCATGCCGACCGGCTTGTCCAGGATCAGCCAGCCCGAGATCGGCCGGCCCTTCTTCTTGCCGCGGCGCGCCACTATTCGGTGTCCTTGTTGTCGTCTTTGTCCTGGTCCGCGTTTTGCTGGTCCTCAGGACTCAGATCGCGCGCCACTTCCGGCGATTTCAAGAGGTCGTTGATCCTGGCGAAATTGTCGAAGGAGGTGTCGAGCTTGAAGCGAAACTCCGGCATGAATTTCATCTGCCGCAGCGCGCCGGAGACACGGCCACGGATGAATTTCGCATGCTTGTTCAGCGCCTCGACCACCGCATCGGTATCCTTGGCGCCGAGTGGCGAAACGAAAGCGGTAGCGACCTTCAAATCGGGCGACATGCGCACTTCCGAGACCGACACCACGGTGTTCTCGATCAGCGGATCGATGATCTCGCCGCGCTGCAGGGTTTCGGACAGCGCATGGCGCACCTGTTCGGCGACGCGCAGCATGCGCTGGGATGGGCTGGATGTGGTTGGACGGGGCATTTTTCTCTATCCTGAAGCGTGAGGCGCGGGATGGGACCGTGCCGCATGTCTCATATGAGTCGTTCTCAATAGACCTCGGGCGGCGGCCTTTCGGCCACCGCCCGGTATGGACAAGTCACTCGACTCAGAGTGTCCGGGTCACCATCTCGACGCGGAAGCACTCGATGACGTCGCCGACGCGCATGTCCTCGTAGTTCTGGAAGGCCATGCCGCACTCCTGGCCGCCGGGGACTTCCGAAACTTCGTCCTTGAAGCGCTTCAGGGTCTTCAACGTCCCTTCGTGGATGACGACGTTGTCACGGATCAGGCGCACACCCGCACCACGCTCGACCTTGCCTTCGGTGACACGGCAGCCGGCGATCTTGCCGACCTTGGTGATGTCGAAGATTTCGAGGATCTGCGCATTGCCGATGAAGGTCTCGCGACGCTCCGGCGACAGCAGGCCCGACAGAGCCGCCTTCACGTCATCCACGAGGTTGTAGATGATCGAGTAGTAGCGGATCTCGATGCCAGCCGCCGCTGCAGCGGCACGCGCCTGGACGTTGGCGCGGACGTTGAAGCCGATGATCGCGGCACCCGAAGTCTCCGCCAGCGACACGTCGCTTTCGGTGATGGCGCCGGCGCCGGCATGGACGATGCGCGCACGCACTTCGTCGGTGCCGAGCTTGTCGAGCGCAGCGTTGATCGCCTCGATCGAGCCCTGCACGTCGCCCTTGATGACCAGCGGAAATTCCTTTAGCCCGCTTGTCTGCAATTGCGACATCATCTGCTCGAGCGAACCGCGCTGGCCGGCATGCTTGGCAACCGCCTTCTCGCGCGCCAGGCGCTGGCGGTATTCGGTGATCTCGCGGGCACGGGCCTCGTTGTTGACCACGGCGAAGCGGTCGCCGGCCTGCGGTGTGCCCTGCAAGCCAAGCACTTCCACCGGCATCGCCGGCGGCGCTTCCTTGATCTGCACGCCACGATCGTTGACCAGCGCACGCACCCGGCCCCATTCGTTGCCGGCAACGAGGATGTCGCCCGGCATCAGCGTGCCGGTCTGCACCAGCACGGTGGCGACGGGGCCACGGCCCTTGTCGAGCTGGGCTTCAATGACAACGCCTTCGGCGGTACGATCCGGATTGGCCTTCAGGTCGAGAATTTCGGCCTGCAGCAGGATCGCCTCGAGCAGCTTGTCGAGGTTGGTGCCCTTGGTCGCCGACACTTCGACGTCCAGAACTTCACCGCCCATGGATTCGACGAAAACCTCGTGGCGCAGCAGTTCGGAGCGCACTTTCTGCGGATCGGCATCATGCTTGTCGATCTTGTTGATCGCCACGATGATCGGAACGCCGGCCGCCTTGGCATGGCTGATCGATTCGATCGTCTGCGGCATGACGCTGTCGTCGGCGGCAACCACCAGGATGGCAATGTCGGTCGCCTGGGCGCCACGAGCACGCATCGCCGTGAAGGCGGCGTGGCCGGGCGTGTCGATGAAGGTGATCCTGTGACCGTTCTTCTCGACCTGGTAGGCGCCGATGTGCTGGGTGATGCCGCCGGCTTCGCCGGAGACGACATTGGCGTTGCGTATCGCGTCGAGCAGCGAGGTCTTGCCATGATCGACGTGACCCATGATCGTCACGACCGGCGGACGCGAAACCAGGTCCTCGGCATTGTCGGCGATGTTGAACAGGCCTTCCTCGATGTCGGACTCGGCGACGCGGCGGACCGTGTGGCCGAATTCGGTAGCAACCAGCTCGGCCGTGTCGGCATCGATGACGTCGCCCGGCTTCAGGATCTGGCCCTGCTTCATGAAGAACTTGACCAGGTCGACCGCGCGCTCGGACATGCGTTGCGCCAGTTCCTGGATCGTAATGGTCTCTGGCAGGATCACTTCGCGCATGACTTTCTCGCGCGGCTCATTGTGCATCGCGCGCTTGAATTTTTCCTGGCGGCGACGCATCGACGACAGCGAACGGGCTCGCGCGTCTTCGTCGGACAATGCTGAATTCAGCGTCAGCTTGCCGCGGCGGCGGTCTTCCTCGGCCTTGGTCGGCTTGGCCGGACGCGCCACTTCGGGCGTGACCGGACGGCGCACCGGTGCGCCGGCACCAACACGCTTCGGCTTGGCCACTTCCTCGTCATCGACCGTTGCCAGTTCGGCAGCCAATGGCGCGCGTCGACGGGCCTCTTCCTCAGCCCGACGGCGGGATTCGGCCTCGGTCTGCAACCGCGCCTCTTCCTCGGCCTGGCGGCGTGCGGATTCATCGCGTTCGCGCTTGCGGCGCTCTTCGTCCTCGGCACGGCGCTTGGCATCCTCGGCGGCGCGCTGGCGGTCCTCGACCTCGCGAACCTTCGAGCCCTCGAGCGCCCTGCGGCGCGCTTCCATTTCACTGCGCGACAGTTCGTTCAGCACCATGCCGCTGCGTTCGACCGGGGCCGGCGGCGGTGGTGGCGCCTTCGGTGCTTCCGGCACGACGACGGGTGCGGCCACGACCGCCGGCTTCGGTGTGAAGACCGGGGCGGCAACAGGCTCCGGCTTGTCGCCGGGCATCGAGAACTTGCGCTTCTTGGTTTCGACGACGACCTGCTTGGTGCGGCCGTGCGAGAAGTTCTGGCGCACAGTGCCCTGTTCCATACCGGGGCGCTTCAGCGTCAAGGTCTTCTTCGGCGTCACACTCAGCGTATTGTCGTCACCCGATTTCGTATCGCTCATTCCATATCCTCTGCGGCATCATCTTCGTCAGCAACAGCCGCAAGCATTGCCAGATCGTCCGGGGAACCGCCCCGATACCGGTCGAGCGCAACCATGCGCTTCTGGACCGCCCTGCCCGCGTCTCCCGCGAGAACGGCAGCATGTATCACATTTGTACCCCCCAATGCCAAGCTCAACTCGGCCTCGGAGAAAAGTTTGTAGGCAAGGATAGCGGGCCCGCCGAGATGGACTGTCGCCCGCCGCGCCTGGCTGATCTTGCGCACGCCGTCATCGGACGCCTCAGTCGCGTGGAGCACGAAAAGCGCCAATCCGCCGCGAACAGCACTTTCAACCTTGGTAGCACCAAGCGAAATTGCGCCTGCCTTACGGGCAAGACCAAGCATGCCCAGAGCGTGCCTGGAAAGCAGCCCGTCGATCATGCCGCCAAGATCGGGCGGCACGACCACCTGTGCCTTGAAGGCGCGGGCAAAGAGGTTCTTCGCCGCAGCCTTCTCGATATGTAGGCGGTCGGCGCTCACCCAGCAACCGCGGCCGGGCAGATTTCTCTTGATGTCGGGAACGACGGCCGAATCCGGGCCGACGACGAACCGGATCAGTTCATCCGGTTCGGCTTGTTTGCGCGTAACGATGCAGGTGCGATCGTTCATCTCGTCCAGGGGCGGGTTCGGTGCGATGCGGTTTCACCTCACGCACCAACGGCTTCGTCAGCCGAGACTTCTTCGGCTGCAAGCTCGTCTTCGGTGATCCAGCCGGCCTTGAGGCGGGCGGCCAGAACCATCTGTTCGGCGTCCGCGCGGGTCACGCCATGATTGGCCAGTACGCCCGGATAGACCTTGGTCTCACCGTCCTTGCGTTCCTTCCAGCCGGTCAGGTCGTCGGCGGCATAGCCGGCGAAATCCTCGATCGTCTTCACGCCGTCCTCGCCAAGCGTCACCATCATGGCGGTGGTGACGCCGGGGATTTCGCGCAACTCGTCCGAAACACCGAGCGCCTTGCGCTTGTCATCATGCTCGGCCTCGATCTTCTCCAGATATTCGCGGGCGCGGGTCTGGATTTCCGAAGCGGTATCCTCGTCGAAACCGTCGATCGAGGCGATCTCGCCGGAATCGACATACGCGACTTCCTCGACGCTGGTGAAGCCTTCGGAGGCCAGCACCTGGCCGACCATCTCGTCGACGTCGAGGGCTTCCATGAACAGCGACGAACGCTCTAGGAATTCCTTCTGGCGACGCTCGGATTCTTCGGCCTCGGTGAGGATGTCGATATCCCAACCGGTCAGCTGCGAAGCCAGACGCACGTTCTGGCCGCGGCGGCCGATGGCCAGCGACAGCTGGTCGTCGGGAACCACGACTTCGATGCGCTCGGCATCCTCGTCGAGCACGACCTTGGCGACTTCCGCCGGCTGCAGCGCGTTGACGATGAAGGACGCCGCAGAAGGCGACCACGGAATGATGTCGATCTTCTCGCCCTGCAATTCGCCGACGACGGCCTGGACGCGGCTGCCGCGCATGCCGACGCAGGCGCCGACCGGATCGATCGAGCTGTCGCGCGAGATAACGGCGATCTTGGCGCGCGAACCCGGGTCGCGGGCGACCGATTTGATCTCGATGATGCCGTCATAGATTTCCGGCACTTCCATGGTGAACAGCTTGGCCATGAACTGCGGGTGGGTACGCGACAGGAAGATCTGCGGGCCGCGCTGCTCGCGGCGCACATCGTAGACATAGGCGCGGACGCGGTCGCCATATTTGTAGTTCTCGCGCGGGATCAGCTCATCGCGACGGATGATCGCTTCGCCGCGGCCGAGATCGACGATGACGTTGCCGTATTCGACGCGCTTGACGGTACCGTTGACGATCTCGCCGATGCGGTCCTTGTACTCGTCATACTGGCGGTCGCGTTCGGCCTCGCGGACCTTCTGCACGATGACCTGCTTGGCCGACTGGGCAGCGATGCGGCCGAAATCCATGGGCGGCAGCTGTTCGGCGATGAAGTCGCCGAGCTGGGCGTCGGGATTGCGCTCGCGAGCCGAGGAAATGGCGATCTGCGTGGCGTAGTCATCGACCTTCTCGACCACTTCCATCAGCCGCTGCAGCTTCATCTCACCGGTGTTCGGGTTGATGTCGGCGCGGATGTTGGTCTCCTGACCGTAACGCGAGCGCGCCGCCTTCTGGATCGCATCGGCCATGGCGGCGATGACGATCGACTTGTCGATCGACTTTTCACGCGCGACCGCGTCGGCGATCTGCAGCAATTCAAGTCTGTTGGCGCTTACAACCATCGTTTTTCTCCGGAGCTTGTTTGCCGGGCCTTTGCGCCCGGCAGCTCAATCATAGTTCCTGTTCGTGGTCTTCCGTGGCGTCCGCTTCCGCACCCGACTCGTCGTCGTCCGGTTCGCCGCGGCGCTTCTTGGCTTCCTTGCGCGCCCTGTTGTCCTTCGACAGGGCATCGCGGATGAGATCGTCGGTCAGGATCAGGCGCACGTCGGCAATCGCATCGTAGGGGACACGCACCGTCGGCTCCTCGCCATAGGCTGCCTTGTCGCGCTCGATCAGCACATCGTCTTCGCCGGCTTCGGCGATCTTGCCCTTGAAGCGCTTGCGGTCGGCGACGACCATCGATGTTTCCATCTTCACCAGATGACCCGTCCAGGGCGTGAAATCCGATTTACGGACTAGTGGCCGGTCGATGCCGGGCGACGAGACTTCGAGGTGATAGGCCTTTTCGATCGGATCGTCGACGTCGAGCGCCGGCGACACCGCGCGGCTGACCTCTTCGCAATCCTCGACGGTCATAGTGCCGTCCTCGCGTTCGGCCATGATCTGCAGCGTCAGCCCGTTCTGGCCCGACAGATGCACCCGCACGAGGCGGAAGCCGATGCCGCGCAGAACCGGCTGGACGATCAGTGCGATGCGCGCATCGATGCCGCTTTCGCGGATGATGCGATCGTCGCCCTCGCTTGCCGTTGCAGTCATTGAAATCCTGTCGTTCTCTACGAAGTTATCGGCAGGTAATAAAAAAGAGCGGGACCGGGTGGACCCACTCTTCGTCATACCGACCAAGAATTTGAGGCTGATATAAACGATCGCGGCCTGTGTTTCAAGCCCGCTGTGCTGGTCGGGCAGCGCCGCCATCGAGGCGGCCCGCGCCAGCGTTGCATGGGACGCATGGCGCCTATGCGGCGATACCCATGGGATTGGCGCCGAAACGCACCTACCTATGTTGCGCTGCACAAATGTGACCGCGCGTCACACGTGCGCGAAAGGACATGATCATGAGCAATCGCAAGATATTTTCTGCAATAGGCGACTTCTTCACCGTATTCGGCAGCGCCGTGGCCGCTTCGCGGGCCGTGGAAGCCGGCCGCAGGCCACGCGCCGACGACCTGCGCAATCTCGGCGTCGAGCCTGCCGCCTTCGATCGCATCGGCCGCCGCTTCTAGCTTTGACGCAATTCCGGACGGAAAACCGTTTCACACGTTTCCTGGAATTTCTCTAAGACCGCGAGCTTATTTCCGAATGAAGGTCAGATAGGCCGGCCGCCGGCCCTCACGAATGGCCTTGGCCTCGTAACGGGTGCCCGGCCAACCTTCATAGGAAAGGTGCCAGTCCGCCGCCTCGCAAGCCTGCCATGCGAACGCGCCATGCGCGCGGCAATGCAGCAGGGTCCAGTTGACATAGGTGTCGATGTCGGACGCGAAGCGGAATTTTGAACCAGGCTTCAGCACACGCGCGAACCGCTCGAGATTGACCGGGCTGACGAAGCGCCGCTTCCAGTGTTTCTTCTTCGGCCAAGGGTCGGGATAGAGCAGATCGATGCCGTCGAGCGAGGCTTGCGGCAGCCAGTCGAGCAGCCTTGTGGCGTCGTCGTCATAGACCCGCAGATTGGCGAGTGGTTTCTCGCGCACCGCCATCATCATCTTGGCCATGCCGTTGACGAAGGGCTCGACGCCGATAAAGCCGATCGAAGGCGCCTCGATCGCACGATGCAGGAGATGCTCGCCACCGCCGAAGCCAATCTCAAGGCGAACCGCGCTGACATCCGTCTCAAACAGAGTGCTGAGATCGGTCGGCGGTTCAGCCGTCAGATCGAGCCGATATGTGCCAAAGCCGCTTTCCAGTGCGGCCGCCTGCTGCGGACGCATGGTTTTGCCGCGCCGGCGACCGAAAAAGGCTTCGGCCGCGCGGCTTGGTCTGTCCTTCGGATCCATGGCGGGACTTTGCGGCGCCGCTGTCAGGCGGCGACCGCGTCCTTGAGCGCCTTGGCGAGATCGGTCTTTTCCCAGGAGAAAGACCCATCACGGCCGGCCTTGCGGCCGAAATGGCCGTAGGACGACGTCTTGGCGTAGATCGGTTTGTTGAGATCGAGGTGACGGCGGATACCCGACGGCGACAGATCCATCACCGTGCGCAGCGCGTCCTCGAGCTTTGCCTCGTCGACCTTGCCGGTACCGTGCAAGTCGACATAGACCGACAGCGGCTGAGCAACGCCGATGGCGTAGGAAAGCTGGATGGTGCAGCGGTCGGCGAGTTTCGCCGCTACGACGTTCTTGGCCAGGTAGCGCGCCGCATAGGCCGCCGAACGATCCACCTTGGTGGTGTCCTTGCCGGAGAAGGCACCGCCGCCATGGGGTGCGGCACCGCCATAGGTGTCGACGATGATCTTGCGGCCGGTCAGCCCGGCGTCGCCGTCCGGCCCGCCGATGACGAACTTGCCGGTCGGATTGATGTACCACATGCAGTTGTCGGCGATCTTCAGCTCGCCCAGCGCCTCCCGGATATAGGGTTCGACGACCTTGCGGACCTTCTTCGAATCCCAGCTCGCATCGAGATGCTGCGTGGACAGCACGATCTGCGTCGCCTCGGCGGCCTTGCCGTCGACATAGCGAACGGTGACCTGGCTCTTGGCATCCGGTCCGAGCCTGCCGGCTTCACCGCTGCCCTCGTGGCGGGCGGCCGCCAGCAATTCGAGGATCTTGTGGCTGTAGTAGATCGGCGCCGGCATCAGATCCGGCGTCTCGCGGCAGGCGTAGCCGAACATGATGCCCTGGTCGCCGGCACCCTCTTCGCCCTGACGGTCGGAGGCATTGTCGACGCCCTGGCCGATGTCAGGCGACTGGCCGTGCAGCAGAACCTCGATCTTCGCGGTTTTCCAGTGAAAGCCGGCCTGCTCGTAGCCGATTTCGCGGATCGCCTTGCGGGCGACCGACTTGAACTTGGCCGGATTGACGACCGAATGCCCAGCGGCATCCTTGAGAATATTGCCCGCCTTGTCCCTCTTGAGCAGGGTGTCGGGAACACGCACTTCGCCGGCGATGACGACACGGTTGGTGGTGGCCAGCGTCTCGCAGGCGACACGGACTTTCCACGGGTCCATGCCGGTCTTCTTGGCTTCGCGATACACCAGATCGACGATCTCGTCGGAAATCCGGTCACAGACTTTGTCGGGATGGCCCTCGGCAACGGATTCCGAGGTAAAGAAGTAGTTCTGCCGCGTCACGGGTGTCCCCTCTTGAAAAACGATCGGCAGGCTGCCGATTTTGGCGCGCCACGTGTTAGCGGGGCGAAGCGCCGCTCGTCAAGCGGTGCTTCGGCTCTGGCATGAATGTCGATGCAGTTATCTTGTGCCACCAGCGGCAAGACGCCGCCGGTGCTGGCGTGATTGAGGATCAGTCGGGATCGTCGGCGGAGAGGGACTTGACCAGGTCTATGATCCTGCGGCGCACCTTGGCATCCGCGATCTTGACAAAGGCCCGGTTGAGCTGGAGTCCTTCGGGACTGCCGCAGAATTCGACAGCGAAAGCCATCGACGCGTCCTCGGCAAATCCACGGCCCGCCACGGGCTCCTGGCCGGGCGCATCCTCGAAAAAGAAGGCGACCGGCACGCCGAGTATGGACGCTATCGCCTGCAATCGGCTGGCGCCGACGCGGTTGGTGCCTTTTTCATATTTCTGAATCTGTTGAAATGTGATGCCGAGGTTTTCTCCCAGCTTTTCCTGGCTCATTCCCAGCATGTTGCGGCGAAGCCGGATGCGACTGCCAACATGGATGTCGATCGGATTCGGTTTCTTCTTGTTGTCTTCTGTCATTTTTTCCTCGCCGAATTTTTTCGGCTTTCTCTATTTTTTCTTGCCCAAACAAAGCCGGAGGCAACTGCCCCAACAGAACGATCCACCGGCTTCGAGAAATTTTCAGGCACTTACAGTATGAGTTTCTAATGTGTTGGCTGTCAATTCACCCGTAGCCTTTGCCTTACGTTCAACAGCGCTGCCCCAACGGCAAACAGCAACATGATCAGCATTCCGTTAATGCGCCGTTGGCCGGGAGATATGAGCGCCTGTCCGGAAATCGGTATGTGGGCATCGATGGCGCCGCGTGCGTCGATCGCAAGCGCATCGACGATGCGCCCGCGCGGATCGACGACGGCCGAGATGCCGTTGTTGGCAGCACGTACCAATGGCAATCCATTTTCCACCGCGCGGATCTGGGCCTGCCTGAAATGCTGATACGGACCCGGCGTGTCGCCGAACCACGCATCGTTGGTAACGTTCACAATAAGCTGCGCTGACGCAGCGTCAACTGCCACAAGATCGGGAAAGATCACCTCATAACAGATAAATGGCAGCGCACGGATGCCATCGGGCAGCGTGATGGCGTGCCGCTCATTGCCGGCCGCGAAACTCATCGGCCCGGCAACCAGTTGCTCGATGCCGAAACGCTGGAGCAGATCGGCGAAAGGCAGGTATTCGCCGAACGGCACCAGGTGAACCTTGTCGACGGCGTCAGCGATTTCACCCTTGTCGTCGATCGCCACCACGGAGTTGTAGTAACGGCTGTCGGCATTCGCGGCCGAACCGCCTTCCTCGCGAACGACGCCGGCAATCAGCATCTGGCCGGATCCGAGCATGTCTCCCAGCGCCGTCAATGCGTCCGGACGCTCGGTGAAGAGGAAGGGCACCGAGGTTTCGGGCCACAGGATCAGCTGCGGCTTTTGATGGCCTGGGTCCGGCGCCTTGGCCGAGAGCCCCATCAGGACCGCGAAGATGCGGTCGCGCACCGAGGCATCCCATTTTTCCGACAGGTCCACGGCCGGCTGAACGATGCGGACATCCAGGCTGCGTGAAGCTGGCGGTTCGGGAGCGCCAAGCCTGACATAGCCGAAGCCGACATGGGCGGCGGCGAGCATGACAAACAGTGCCGCGCCGAGGCGCAGGTGCCGACGTGCCGCCAGCAGTGCCGGCAGTGCGAAGACGAACACGGCGAGCGCGTTCATGCCGATCATGCCCGTCACCGAGACGCTCTGCATCAGCAGCGGCACGGGCATGGCCGCGTAGCCGACGGCATTCCAGGGAAAACCGGTGAACAGGAAATCGCGCAGCCATTCCGCCAGCCCGAAGCCGAAGGCAAGGGCGGCGATGCGGCCAATGTCGTTGCTCCACAGCAGCCGGGCAACGATTGCCGCAAAGCCGTAGAAAAAGGCGAGCATGAAAGGAATGCCGACCACGGCGAAGGGGAGCGCCCAGGCAAAGCTGTCGGCCTCGACCAGCAGCGCCGAACCGATCCACCAGAGGCCGGCGAGGAAATAGCCGAAACCGAACCACCAACCGACGGCGAAAGCCGGCCGCAGACGCCGGAACAGACTGCCGGAAGCTTCACCGGTGGCGCCGTCGAGCAGCCAGACCAGCAGCGGAAACGAGACGAAACAGGCGGCGAAGAAATCGTAAGGCGCCTGACCAAGCACCGCCAAGGCACCTGCGAGAAACGCCACGAGCGCACGCCGCCAACCCCAAAGCAGAATTATCCGGCCGGTGAGGCGCTCCATGCATACTTCCGAGTCGCGAATCAGGACACAAGATTTAACAGGCTGCGCTCCGCGCTCCAAACGGCGGATGGGCTGGCTGTGATGCACAGCTCCGGCGCTGCCCTACCGGTGCCAACCCTCGATTTGAACGCCCCCCAGCCGCTCGGCCTCCTCGCGCGGAACTGAACGGATGGTCTGCGTGAAGGTCCAGACATGGCCCTCAGGGTCGCGGGCACGATACTGGCGCTCGCCGTAGAACTGATCCGCCGGCTCCTGGATTATCTCAGCGTCGGTCGCCCGCGCCTGCTCGCAATGCGCATCCAGGCCGCCCTTCAGCCTGACATAGATCGACTGCGTGTTCCTGCCCGAGACCGAAGCCGGGCTGGCGACATAATCGCTCCATTCGGAATCGACGATGATGTAGCTGTCGCCGAATCGCATCTCCGCATGGACGAGTTTTCCCTCGGCATCGCTGACCACCATGCTGCGCTCGAAGCCAAATGCTGCTTCAAGCCAGTCCAGCGCGGCACGAGGGTCCTTGTAGAAGACACCGGACCCCAGACTTGGATGCTTGAACGGGTCGTCGACAGTCATCGGGCGAGCGTGACGCTCACGCCTGTTCGGTGCGAGCGGTGGCACGCCGGCGACGCTCGCCCTTCTGGCTCTGCACGATGCGCACGCGCTTGACGCGGCGCGGATCGGCGTCGAGGACGTGGAATTCGAAGCCGGGTATGGCCTGCACCACCTCGCCGCGGGCCGGAACACGGCCAAGCGTGTTGAAGATCATGCCGCCGATCGTGTCGACATATTCGCCATGTTCACCGGCGGCGAAATCCCCGCCGATCATCTTGGCCACGTCGTCGATCTCGGCCTTGCCGTCGACGATGAACACGCCGTCGCCGCTCTGGGTGATCATCGGCTCGTCGTCGTCATGCTCGTCCTCGATGTCGCCGACCACCATCTCGACGATGTCTTCCAGCGAGGCGAGGCCGTCGGTGCCGCCATATTCGTCGATGACCAGCGCCATCTGGGTGCGCGTCGTCTGCATGCGGCCCATCAGGTCGGAGGCAAGCATCGACGGCGGCACGAACAGCACCGGGCGGATCAGATTGAGGTCGCCAATGGTGCGTGCGAGGTCGACCTGGGCAAGATCGAGAACCGTGGCAGCGGGGGTTTTCCTGGTCGTGCGGCCCTTCTTGACGCGCGCGATCTTGGTGATGTGGGCCAGCACGTCACGGATATGGACCATGCCGCGCGGATCATCGAGCGTCTCGGAATAGACCGGCATGCGGGAATGGCCGGATTGTTCGAAAGTGCCCAGGAGATCGCCGAGCGTCGTCGTGATTTCGACCCCCTGAATGTCGGCGCGCGGTACCATGACGTCCTCGACGCGCACTTCGCGCAGCCGCAGGATGTTGTTGAGCATGGCGCGTTCGCCGGGCGAGAAGGCGCCGGCATCGCTCGTCGTCTCGGCAAGCGCGCCGGCAATTTCCTCACGCAGGCTGGTTCCGTTGCGTTGCCGAAACAGGCCCAGAACGCGGTCGAACAGGGAGGGACCGGCAGGCAACGTCTCGCTGGCAGCGCTGCCAGCACCGGCAGCAGCAGAGGTACTGCTAGCGCCAGAGGTACTGCTAGCGCCAGAGGTACTGTTAGCACCAGAGGTAACGGTACTCGGACTTGATCCCTCTTCCGACGTATCGGAAGCCTTGGTCGCACTGCCGGCGTCGGGGCGGGCGGCAGTTTCTGGTTTGTCGTTCATCGTCGTCCGGTCAATTGATCAGATGTAGTTACGCGTAGGGGTCGGGAATGGCAAGCCTTGCAAGCGCCGCGCGTTCGACGGTTTCCATCGCCTCGGCTTCAGTGTCGGTCTCGTGATCGTAACCCAGCAAATGCAGCAGGCCGTGGATGACGAGATGGGTGATATGGTTCTCGACAGGCTTGTCTTCCAGTGCCGCTTCACGCGCGACCGTCTCGGCGGCGAGCACGATGTCGCCCAGCATCGGCGGCAACGGTCCGCCTTGCACAAACGGAAAAGCCGGGAAAGACAAGACATTGGTCGGCTTGTCCTTGCCGCGCCAGCCGGCGTTGAGAACCCGGACATGGGCGTCGTCGGTAAAAACGAGGCTGAGTTCGGAACGGCCCGCCACGCCGGTTTCGGCAAAAGCCGCCTTGACGGCGCGATCGACCAGCCGCGTCAGGCTTGCCTCGTCGGGCCAGTTGCCCGCCTCAACCGATATGTCGATGTCGACGGGAACATTCCCGTCGCCGGATGTTATGTCCTCAGGCATGAAGCCGCATCGTCAACATCAATTCTCGGCGCCGAGGCCGCGTGCCAGCTTGGCGTCCCGGTCGTAGGCCCTGACGATTTCCGCCACCAGCGGATGGCGGACCACATCGCCGTCGTTGAAGCGCACGGTGACCGCGCCCGCCACGCCGTCCAGCACCCGCAAGGCTTCGACCAGTCCCGATTTGGTATTCGAAGGAAGGTCGATCTGGGTCGGATCGCCGGTGACGATCATGCGCGAATTTTCGCCCAGACGCGTCAGGAACATCTTCATCTGCATCGGCGTGGTGTTCTGCGCCTCGTCGAGGATGACGGCGGCATGCGCCAGCGTGCGGCCGCGCATGAAGGCGAGCGGCGCGATCTCGATCACTTCGGCGGCAATGGCGCGCTCGACCTTGTCGGCGGGCATCATGTCGTAGAGCGCGTCATAGAGCGGCCGCAGATAGGGATCGACCTTCTCCTTCATGTCGCCGGGCAGGAAGCCCAGCCGTTCGCCGGCCTCGACCGCAGGCCGCGAGAGAATGATGCGCTCGACCATGCCGCGCTCGAGCAGCATCGCCGCATGGGCCACCGCCAGATAGGTCTTGCCGGTGCCGGCCGGGCCGATGCCGAACACCAGTTCCGACCGTTCCAGCGCCCGCATATAGGCGTCCTGGTTGAGTGAACGGGCATAGATCGTCTTCTTGCGGGTGGCGATCTGGGCGGCGGAAACCTTGCCCTTGCGCTCCAGCGTCGGCAGGGTCAGCTGATCGTCGGCGGCGATCGCCATGCGCACGGCGCCGTCGACGTCGGACTGGCCTATATCGACGCCTTTCTGGAGAATGCCGTAGAGGTTGTCCAGGGCGCGGCGCGCCTGCTCGGCGGCCGACGCCGAACCCTTGATGGTCAGCTGGTTGCCGCGTGAGCGGATGTCGACGCCAAGCTTCTGCTCCAGCCTGGCGAGGTTTTCGTCGAACTGACCATAAAGGGCGCTGGCAAGCTTGTTGTTGTCGAAAGTCAGAACGATGTGCGCCATGTCAGAAGCCCCAGATGCCGGTACCGGGGGCAGGTTCTTCAGCTCTGCTGCGCTCAACCGTCTCTCCTCATCTGCCGAGACCCTCAGGCCAATTCGGCGAACAGGCTGTTGTAGCCCGTCTTCGTGATTCGCACCTGGATAATGTCACCGATTTCGCCGGCCTTTTCATCAACAATAACCGGCTGCAGCCAAGGCGAGCGGCCAACCTTCTGGCCGGCCTGACGGCCGGGCTTCTCGATCAGCGTGTCGATGGTGGTTCCGACGAGGCTCAAACCGAAATCCTGCTGCTGCTTCACAAGCAGAGCCTGCAGTCTCTGCAAGCGCTCGTCCTTGACCGTTTCCGGCACATGATCGGCCATTTCGGCGCCCGGCGTGCCGGGACGCGGCGAATATTTGAACGAAAAGGCCGAGGCGTAATTCACCTGACGCACCAGCTCCATGGTCGCCTCGAAATCCGCCTCGGTCTCGCCGGGAAAGCCGACGATGAAGTCGCCGGAAAGCGCGATGTCAGGCCGCGCTGCACGGATGCGGTCGAGCAGCGCCAGATAATCCCTCGCCGTGTGCCGGCGGTTCATCGCCTTGAGAATGCGGTCGGAGCCGGATTGCACCGGCAGATGCAGATAGGGCATCAATGCCGGCAGGTCGCGGTGGGCGGCGATGAGCTCGTCGTCCATGTCGCGCGGATGGCTGGTGGTGTAGCGCAAACGCGCCAGCCCGGGGATTTCGGCCAGCCTGAACAGCAGGCGGCCAAGCCCCCACTCCTGACCGCTCCCGCCCTGGCCATGCCACGCATTGACGTTCTGGCCGAGCAGCGTCACTTCGCGCACGCCGGCTTCGGCCAGGCGCTCAGCCTCCGCGACAATCTGCGCCACCGGCCGGGAGACCTCGGAGCCCCTTGTATAGGGCACAACGCAGAAGGTGCAGAACTTGTCGCAGCCTTCCTGCACGGTGAGGAAGGCGGTGACGCCGCGCTTGATGACCTCGGCGCGCTTGGGCTGCGGCAGGTGCTCGAATTTGTCCTCGAGGGCGTAGTCGGTCTCGACCATCTTTTCGCCGCCGCGCACCCGCGCCAGCACGTCCGGGAGCCGGTGATAGGTCTGCGGACCGATGACCAGGTCGACTGCCGGCGAACGGCGGATGATCTCGGCGCCTTCGGCCTGCGCCACGCAGCCGGCGACGCCGACCAGCATCTCACGGCCGGCCAGGGCACGCTCGGCTTTCATGTCGCGGATACGGCCGAGCTCGGAATAGACCTTTTCGGCCGCCTTCTCCCTGATATGACAAGTGTTCAGCAGCACCAGGTCGGCCTCGCCAATGGCATCGGTCGCGGAATAGCCGTCGGCAGCCAGCGCATCGGCCATACGCTGTGAATCATAGACATTCATCTGGCAGCCATAGGTCTTGATGAAGACTTTTCTCGCTCCCGCGGGAAGCACCGCCGGCTGTCCAGCCGTAGTGCCGATGTCGTCGCTTTCTATCGTGTTCAAGTCCATAAGGCGGCTTCTAACGCCTTTCCGTGACAAAAAACAGACGATTCTCGGCCCGCGCCAGCAAGAGCGTGCCGGAGCTACCGGCTCGGCCGCGGGTCGGCAAGCGCCGCCTGCATCATTTCACGCACCTGGCTTTCCATCAGTTTCGACGTCTCCTTGCGGTTCGAACCCTTGGAAAAGGCGATTGCCTCGCCGAAATGCACCTCGACGTCGAGCGCGCCCTCCGCCAGCAGAACCTTGAGATGCGGCATCAAATCCTCATCGCCGATCCAGGCGGCAAGCGGGCGATGCCGGCGGCCGAGCGGCACGCCGTGCAGACGCGTATAGGCGATCGCCACCGGCTGGATGAACACCTGTTCCGCCGCGCCTTCGGAAATCGCCATCGAGGCGGCGCCGAACAGCGTGCTCTTGAACGGCAGGACCATATTGCCGTCGCCGGTCGAGCCCTCGGCAAACAGCACCATCGCATCGCCCTTGGCCATGCGGCTGGCAATCTCGCTTGCCTGGTCGCCCGACGAACGCTTGCGCTCGCGCTCGATGAAGACGGTGCGCTGCAGCTTCGACAGCATGCCGATCAGCGGCCAGCCTTCCATATCCGCCCTGGCGATGAACTTTACGTCGGCAAAAGAGCCGAGCACCATGATGTCGGTCCAGGAGATGTGATTGGACGCAACCAGCAGCGGGCGCTTGTCGGACAGCGCTCCCTTGACATGGATGCGCATGCCGAGCGCCCTGAGGATCAGCCTGTGCCAGACCTTGAGGATGAAGGTTTCCGGCCACCAGCCAGTCTTCATCGACAGGATCTGTAGCGGCACGAGGACCAACGAACCGGCGACAACGAGGCCCAGCGCCAGGAAAATCCTGATTTTCTTGATCATCGCCCCATCCCGGCCGTCTCGCTAGCGAAGATCGCGGCGCATGACAAGCGCGCCGGTCGGTCCGTGTTCGGCCGATCTGTAGTAATTCGGCCGCTTGCCGACCTCGCGGAAGCCCAGCCGACGATAAAGCGCGATCGCCGCGACATTGGTCTCGTCGACCTCGAGGAACAGCGCTTCGGCGCGCTGCGCGTGCAGTTCGCGCAACACCGCGTCCATCAATTGCCAGCCCAGCCCCTGGCGACGATGCGATCGCGCCACCGCGACGGTCAGGATCTCGCCCTCGCCTGCCGCAAGCCTCGCCAGCACGAAGCCGACGGGCGGCTTAGAGCCCTGTCCGGTTTCGCGCGCGGCATAGCCGAACACGGTGTCCTGTTCGAGCAGGGCGGCGAATTCGCCATCGGTCCAGGGGCGGACAAAGTCCTCGCGATGCAGCAGCGAGACCGCCGGACTGTCGGCGATCCTCAGCGGCTCGAGCGCGTAGTCCCGGCGGCGTGGTTGGAGAAAAGGTATGCGCATTTATCTTTCTTGCCTTGATAGAATAAAGCCAGCCTGCGGCTTGGCGTCGGCGCCGCGCATATAGAGTGGTTTCGGCCGTTCGCCTGCGCCCTTGGCGGCAGCCAGGCGGGCGTAGGTGACAATGTCGGCGGTGGCTGTCCGAGGGCCGACATCGAATTCGCGCCCGGCCGATGCGCTGATGAGCGCTGCCGCGGTGCCGGCAAGCACCGGAGACGTTTCCTTCGCCATAGCCACCACGTCAGCCAGCGTGGCCGCGGCCGGACCGTAAGTCAAAACTAACCTTTCGTCGTAAAAGGCCGCGTGGATCTCTTCACGGCCGGCATCGAGCGCCGCCAGCACGGCGCGACCGGGAAATGCCGCTGCTGCTTCGACGGCCAGCGCCTCCAGTGTCGTCACCCCTATTGCCGGTATCTTCAGCGCCAGCGCCAGGCCACGCGCGGTCGAGACGCCGACGCGCAGACCGGTGAAAGAACCGGGGCCGACAGAGACGGCGATGGCGCCAAGACCTGCATAGTCGGTTGCGCTTGCCTCCAGCGCTTCGGCGATGACCGCCATCAGTTGCTCGGCATGGCCCTTGCCGAGATCGAGCACCTGATGGCCAAGCTCCTGCTTCGCCGTCGCGTCATAGACGCAAGCGGCGCAGAGGTTGGCGGCACAGTCGATGGCAAGCAATTTCATGAGGCAACCGGTTCGAAAAACAATTCCCTGTGCCCGCCACGGCCCGCCACCGCAAGGGGATAGTGCATAATTCGTTAAGCGGCTTCGCTTGTAGCCTATGCGGCCTGTTCGATACGCAGCATGTGGTTGTCCCAGACATAGTCCGGTTCGGAGCGTGTCGCACCGCTGCCCTCGACGATCTCACCGGCGCCGGTGGTGGCCATGAAGCCGGTTCCATCGGGCGCCACGCCGCAGACCTCGACCAATGCGCTGTTCGCAACGACCCGGCCGCTGGCCGCATCGATCACGACGAGCGAGTTGCCTTCCGGCGAGGAAACGGCGACGGTTCCGGCAGCCCGATTGGCGGCTACCGAGCCTATGTAGTTGCGGAAGCCGGACAAAACGTCCTGCGGCATGTCCAGCAACTGCAGCTCCTTGCCGCGCGCGGCGCGACCGACCAGCAACGGTCGATCGGTGCCCGGCCCCCTGTACTGGCAGCCGAACCAGACGCTTCCGGACCGATCGGTGTCCATGTGGCGGATCGACAGCTGATGCAGTGCGGCCGGCAATTCGTGCTTCTCGATAAGATCGCCGGTGACGCGGTCTATCAGCACATAGGACGGCTTCATGGTTGCAATGTTGAGCTCGGCGCGGCCGTAATCCGGATGGGTCTCGATGCCGCCATTGGCAACCGCGATCGTCCTGCCATCGCCCAGGAGCAGAAGCTCGTGCGGACCCACGCCATAGGTCGGGAATTCGCCGACACGGCTGAATTTGGCCCGCGCATCGTAGACGCCGACGACGCCGGCGGCGTTGTCGAAGTCGTTTTCGGTGGCATAGAGCAGCGCACCGTCGGCCGAGAACACGCCATGGCCGAAGAAATGCCGGCCGGCGATGCTGGCGATGGTCAGCGGCGCGTCACGGCCCGAGTGATCGAAAACCACGGCGAAGGTGCCGGGCTGACGCGCGAAGACCACCGAGCGTTTCGATATGGGATCGAAGGTGACATCGTGGCCGCGATCGGGCAGGTCGATCGCATGCAGGACCTTGCCGGCCTCGGTCAGGACGGCAGCGCCAAAGCTGCCGTCGCGTTTGACGAAAGCCGTGGCGAAGACGGCGTCGGCCACAAGCGTGGTTGCCCAGGCCGAGGGCGTCATCGTCGCCATGAAGCCAACGCCTGCAGCTCTCAGGAAATCGCGGCGATCTATCAGGGGGGTTTTCAATTCAGTCCCCATCCAGCGAGGAGAAGCCCGCGGTCAGGCCGAATTCAGCGGTCAGCCTGGTGCCGATCAAGGCCGACAGGCTGGAGGTGATCAGCGCGAAATGATCGAGCTTGTCACGCAGCGCCGGATCGGCAAGCGCCTTGTCGATTGGACCGCTGACCGCCTTGGCGGTGGCGGCACCGTTGACCAGCTGGATGTGGATCGATTCGGCCATCCAGCGCGCATCGGTCTGCAGGGCATCGCCCAGCTTCGAGGCCTGGAACAGCGTATCGATGCCGGAGAGATTGCCGGCCAGTGACGCGGTGGTGTTTTGCGAGCGCCAGTAGATTGCCTGTTTCGGCTTGTCCGCATCCGGCTTGCCGCCGAAAAACCCTTTCAGGCGCACGTCGCGCACCATTTCGAGCTCATTGATGAAGACGCCGACCAGTTCCGTCACCGCTTCGTTGCCGTCGCGGTAGAGCGGGTTCTGCGCCCCCGGATTGGCCCAAAGCGCGGCAAAGCCGTCCGGCTTGTTCCAGGCGGCGCTGACCTCGCCGGCCATGGTTTCGATGTTGCCGGCAACGGCAGTGCCATAAGCGCAGCGGTAGGGATCATCCTTGCCGGCAAGTGCATCGGCGCCGTCGCCGTAAAGAACGAATTCGAGCGCGCCCAGCCCCTGCATGGCAACGCTCTTGCCGGCCAGTTGTGCCGGATCGGTCGCGGTCGGATCCTTGTCGGACAGCGCCGCCTGTACCTGTTTCAGGCCGATGCTCTTGCGATCCGGCCAGAACAGCATGCGCTCCAGCCGGTTGTTCTCCTTGATCGGTCCGAAGCCGATGATTTCGGCTGACGACCAGGCATAGACGGTGGCGGAGAATTCGGCGCGTGCGGCATCGAGTTCTCCTTGCGAGGGCGTGACGCACAGCTCGCGCATGGATCCGGTCAAGGCTTCCGCATGCTCGTGCAGGCCGGCATAGGCCGGGCGGACGAAGCCATCGATCGCGCGCTGGATGATATCGGAGGCTTTGACCGCCGCAGACGCAGGGACAACGCCCAGCAGGGCCAGCGGAAGAACGAGAAACAATGCAGAACGCTTGAACATCACAGTGACTCCAGGAATTTGAGCAGCGCGTCACGCTCAGTCGCACTGGCGGCGGCAAAGCGGTCGCGCGCTTTCTGCGCCTCGCCGCCATGCCACAGGATCGCCTCGGTCAGGCTGCGCGCGCGCCCGTCATGCAGGAAGAAGGAATTGCCGTTGACCGTCTCGGTCAGGCCGATGCCCCACAGCGGCGGCGTGCGCCATTCATTGCCCGTCGCATCTCCCACGGCCTGGCCATCGGCCAGATCAGGCCCCATGTCGTGCAGCAGGAAGTCGGAATAGGGCCAGATCAGCTGGAAGGCCTGCGCCTTGTTGGGCGTATCGCGGCGCGTGACGAATTTCGGCGTGTGGCAGGCAATGCAGCCGATCTCGTAGAATGTTTTTTTGCCCGCGAGCACGTCGGGCCGGTCGAGGTCGCGGCGCGACGGCACGGCCAGGTTCTGCGAATAGAAGGTGACGAGATCCATCACCGGCGGCGGCGCCTCGACCGGGCCAAGACGCTGCTGCACGCCGTTCGGCATGTCGAGGCATTTTGCCTCCGCAGCAGTGCAATCGCCCCAATGCTTCGGCTCTTCGGGCGTCGAGATGCCGATGTCGCCGGCAAAGGCGTCCGCCGCCTGCTGGCGGATCGACGCAGTCTGTGCCTTCCAGCCGAAACGGCCAAGCGTCAGTTCTCCGTTCAGGCTATCGCGCACGATGTTCGGCCTGCCGGAAATGCCGTCGCCGTCCCTGTCGTCCGGATCGGCGTGGGCGAGAATATCAGCCGGCGCGATCTGTTCGATCAAGCCAAGGCCGATCATCGGCGGGGTCAGGCGCGGCGACAGCGTGGTGCGTGGGTCAAGCGGCCCGTAGCCAAGGCCGTCAACCGAATAGCTCGGCTTGCGCAAGGAGATCACAGCGCCGTCCGTCAGCTCCACCTTACGTTCCTGATAGTCGATATGCATCCTGCCTTCACCCGGCAGGCCGGGTACGGCGAGCTCCTGCAATTGCGTGCCGTAGACCGGGTCCGGGAAGTTGAGCACCTCGTGGTCGGCAAGCGCCGCCTTCTCTTCCACGCTGCTGGCGTCGCGGGCCAGCCGCAGGAACATCGACGTGGTGCCGGCGTCGCCTTGCGGCGGGCGGCCGCGGCCGTCTTTCAGATGGCAGTTCTGGCAGGCACGTTCGTTGAACAGCGGGCCGAGCCCGTCCGACGCCTGCGTCGAGGACGGTGACGACACCCAGTTTTTGCGGAAAAGGGCATTGCCGAGCTTGAAGTCGCCCTCTTCCTCGAAGGTGATGTTGGCCGAGGATTGCGAGAAGGAATCGCGGCTGACGTCCTTTCGGGACGTGCCGACGCCACCTTGCATCAGTTCGAACTGCTCTGGCCTGGAAAAATCCGTGGTCGGCCTGGTGACGGCGATGACGCGCGCCTGATCCTTCGCATTGAGGTCGGTGCGCGTGGTGGCGAGCCCGACCGGCTGAAGATCACCCGCCATCGCCGAAGAGGCAAGCGCCAACACCAGCACGACACAACGCCGACGCGCCAATCCGGCTGACGTCTTGCGAAGGAGCGGCGAGCCATTGGCCCGCCGCGAGCGGCGCACGAATTCTAGCAGGCGCCGCATTCCCGCATGCCCTTACTCCGCCTCGTCCGCCGATGCGGCGTTGAGCTGGCCGTATTTCTCCTCGCCGATCGAGGCAAGCAGGTCGAGCTGCGTCTCGAGAAAGTCGATGTGACCCTCCTCGTCGGCCAGCAATTCCTCGAACAGCTTCATCGTCACGTAGTCGCCGGCGTCGTTGCAGATTTCGCGCGAGCGCTTGTAGGCGGTACGGGCGTCATATTCGCCGGCAAGGTCGGATTCGAGCACTTCCTTGACGTTCTGCCCGATGCGCAGCGGCGCCACGGACTGCAGGTTCGGATGGCCTTCGAGGAAGATGATACGGGCGACGAGCTTGTCGGCATGGTGCATCTCCTCGATGGATTCCGCCCGCTCCTTCTTTGCCAGCTTGGCGTATCCCCAGTCCTCAAGCAGACGGAAATGCACCCAGTACTGATTGACGGCCCCGAGTTCCAGAAAAAGGGCCTCGTTAAGCCGCTCGATGATCTGCGGATCGCCTTTCATGAATTCTGCTCCCGTATTGGACGCGCAGGCCTCTGACGCGATCCAGGTGTGAAACGACATCCACGCCGCTCGCCTCCGAGCGGGCGTGGTAATTTTCGGTGACCCGAATGATCGTTTCCACCACATTTGGGAAGCAGCCGCAACAGCGACCGCGCTTTTGCATGGCATGATAGATCTTCGCCGGCACGATCAACTGCCAGGGATCCTGGTCCAGCAGCCCGACGATCGTCTGCTCGATCTCCTTCTCGGTGATGATATTGCAATGACAAATCAGCATTGGCTTGCTCGGCTGGCTGACGGCGTCTCCCGCGCCGTGTGGCTTGATTTTCTAGCGGAGGCCGTTCCAGAGCCGGTTGTCCGGCTCCGGATCAGTCTCCTGTCTTTCGGCCCTTACTTGAACACCTTGTCCGGCGCGTCGAGGCTGTCGGACCCTTCGAAGGCGATGGTGCTGAGCTTCAGGGAGCCGACGGCACGCTCAATCGACTTGGTCTGATCGATCAGCGCATCGATCGCCGCCCGCACGGTGGCGTTGCCTTCAACGTTGCCCTCGGCGATCTGCTGGTCATAGGCCTCGCCGGCCAGTGCACGCGCCTTGATCGCCTCCATCTTGGCGACCGAAACATCGAGTTTGTCGGACAGTTCCTTGTCGATCGCCGGATCGGCCGCCTTCACCATATCGGCCACCGAGGGACCCGAAACGACGGTGCCGTCGAGACGCGTGTAGCTCGCATGATAGGCCGCGCGAATGCCGATGGCGTCGTAGAGATGCGAATTGTAGGTGTTGTCGGAGAAGCAATCGTGCTCCTCTTCCGGATCATGCAGCAGCAGGCCGAGCTTCATGCGCTCGCCGGCCAGTTCGCCGTAGGACAGCGAGCCCATGCCGGTGAAGATGGTCGAGATCGCCGTGTTCGGCTCACCATCGACAAGAGCCTTGCGGGCGGCGCCGTCTTCCTTCCAGTTGCCGACCATTTCCTGAAGATCCGAAACCAGAAGGTCGCTGGCCGATTTCAGATACTCGGCGCGGCGATCGCAATTGCCGCCGGTGCAGTTCTTGAGGTCGTAGTCGGTATAGGGGCGCTCGCCGGCACCCGGGCCGGTGCCATGCAGGTCCTGGCCCCAAAGCAGGAATTCGATGGCGTGATAGCCGGTGGCTACATTGGCCTCGATGCCGCCGGCTCCCTGCAGCGTGCCGGAGAGGAATTCCGGCGAAAGCTTCGATGCATCGACCTTCTTGCCGTTGATCTCTATCTCCTTGTTGGCGATCACATTGGCCGTGTAGAGCGCGTTCGCGTCCGATTCGGTCCCGTAGCTCTTGGCGACGTAGTCGATCAAGCCTTCATCCAGCGGCCAGGAATTCACCTTGCCTTCCCAGTCGTCGACGATCTTGTTGCCGAAGCGGTAGACTTCGGTCTGCTGGTAGGGAACGCGCGATGCCTTCCAGGCGTCACGGGCGGCGTTGAGGGTTTCCACCGATGGTGTGGCGAGCAGCGCGTCGACCGCCTTATCGAGCGCCTGCGCGGTGGTCAGCGAATCCTCATATTTGGCCAGCGCGATGTCGGAATAGGTCTTGATGACCGCCTTTGCATCGGTTTCCGCCTTTGCCGGCAACACGAATACCGCCGCCGTCAGCAGGGCAGTGGCGCCGATCGCCGCAAGCCTGCTGCCATATCGTGCTGTCATGATCACTCTCCAGTTTCTCGGAAATTCTGTAAACGGCGCGCACGCCAACCGGCGCCAGGCCATCTGCGGGCCATTGGGCGCAAAAGATGCCGCGCCATCGCGCGGTTCGCGGAAGAAAGACACCAAAATGCCTCCAATCGAAAGGGTTCAAGGCCCAGACATTAAAGGGATGCGCTGACGCGCGAGCTTCCATAAAGCTGCGACACCGTCGGATGTCAATGACAATCCGTAGGAAAAGTCAATTGAAACAACACTTTAGAATTATTCTAAACTGCGAATGTCAACTTTATGCATTTTCCTGCACCGGTCTTGCCGCTGAACTGTGCGATTGACAGCCGCCATCCCGGATGCGACCCGCAAAAGCTCGCTTGCAGCGGTGCCAGACAATTGCCATCTGGCGGAACATCCTAGGGTAGAATCGGGATTGAGTGCGATGAAGAACGGTGTGGTCATTGTCGGCGCGGGTCATGCGGGCGTGCAAGCGGCCGCCAGTCTGCGCGAGGACGGCTATGACGGGCCGGTGATCCTCGTCGGTGACGAGGACGAACTGCCCTACCACAAGCCGCCGCTGTCGAAGACCTTCATCAAGGATGCCGAGGCCAAGCCACAACCCTTGCGCGGCGAGGCCTTCTACACAGGCAGCGCCATCGATTACCGGCCTGGCGTCAGGATCGATCGCATCGATGCCGGACGCCGCAGCTTGGATATTGCCGGCGGGGGTACGCTTGCCTTCGACCACCTGATCCTGGCGACAGGCTCGCGCCCGCGCACGCTGCCGCTGCCCGGTGCCGACCTGTCCGGTGTGCTGTCGCTGCGCTCGCTGGCCGATGCGCGGCTGATCCGCGACCTCAGCGCGCAAAGCGACGAAGTCGTCATCCTCGGCGGCGGTTTCATCGGGCTGGAGATCGCAGCCACATTGAGGGCCACCGGTCGGACAGTGACAGTTGTGGAGGCCGTGGACCGGCTGCTCGGCCGCGCCGTGGCGCCGGTCGTGGCGAGCCACGTCCGGCAACGGCTGGAAGCGACAGGCGTGCGCATCCTCACCGGCACCTCGATCGCCAGGCTCGATGGCGAAAACGGTCATGTCGTGGCTGCCATCACCTCGTCAGGCGAAAGGCTGCCGGCGCGCATGGTCATCGTCGGCATTGGTGCCGTGCCGAATGTCGAACTGGCGCAGGTGGCCGGCCTTAGCATCGCCAACGGCATCCGCGTCGATCACCAGATGCGCACGTCGTTGCCGGAGATTCTCGCTATTGGCGATGCTGCCTCCTACCGTCACTGGTTCACCGGCGGCGACGTGCGGCTGGAATCGGTGCAGAATGCCACCGACCAGGCGCGGCTTGCCGCGCGCACGATATCGGGCCATGCCGACGCCTATTCGGCGGTGCCATGGTTCTGGTCCGACATCGGCGACATGAAGCTGCAGATGGTCGGCCTGACCGCCGGCGGCGACAGCCATGTCGTGCTGGGCGACCTGCCCGACAACAAATTCTCGATCTACCACTATGCCGGCGACCGGCTGCTCGGCATCGAATCGGTCAACCGTCCCGGCGACCATATGCTTGGCCGCAAGATGTTGGGCGCCGGCTTCTCGCCGACGCTGCAGACGGTGGCCATGGGTCCCGAAGGGCTGAAGGCTGCACTGGCCGCGTTTCAGCAGGATGAGCCTGCCAGGGCTGCGGGCTAGCCCCCGCTTACCCTCCCCCTTGTGGGGAGGGTCGCTGCGAAGCAGCGGGGTGGGGTCAGCGGCGCTGCACGCTTTTCCCTGCCGCGGCATTGGTCGCTCGCAGCATCCAACCCCCCAAATGTCCCAAATTTACCTTTGTGCCGACGGGGCTTCCCCTGCGCAAGCAGCGGATGTAAGGATATATTAGCAATTTGTTAAGTTCGAAGCGAGGTATGCGTAAGGGGAGTTTGGTGATGAACTTCAGAGGCCTGATCAAGCGTGCTGAAGACGTGGATAAAGCGATCCAGGACCTGCAGATCGATCTGGCGGACGCGCTGGATGCAAGTCTCGATGCCGACGACCTGGTGCCGCCAGAGAGCGACGATGTGCCGGATGCCCAGGCGACAGCCGATGGCGGGCCACCCCAGGCCGACGCGGCAAATGACGACAATGCCGGGAAGGCCGACGCCGCGGGCGATGCGGACAGTTCCGAAACCGCGCCACGGCTGACCGCCCATACACAGACCCGGCTGGCTGCATTGAGCGCCTTCGAGGGTCTCTTCCATGACGCCAGGGACTATCTGGAGGAGATCAACGACAAGCTGTCGGAGATCGGCACCTCACACCATCTGACGCGTGAATTCCTCAACATCCTCCACAGCGACATCCTGCGCGCCAACGAGCTGGAGGTTGCCAATGCCGCCCTGGCCGCCGAACAGAGGGCGCTGTCGGAAAAGCTGCACGACGCGGTGAAAAAACTGCGCGAGCGTGAAGGCGCTTTCGAAGCGCTGCAGCAGCGCGAGACAAGCCTGATTCAGGACCGGGAGACGCTTCGTACGGCACTGGCCGCGGTGAGGCTGGAACTGGTGGAGACAGCCAATGCGAGCGCCAAACGCGAAGCGGAGTTCGGCGACATCGCCAAGCGGCTGACCGCCAGGACGGTCGAGGCCAACAGGCGCTTGCGCGAAAGCAAGATGCTGCGCGAAAAGCACGTCAACCTCTCGATCGAACTCGACAAGGCGCTGAAGCGGGAATCGCAGGCGCGCCACAGGCTCGACGAGCTCTCGACGATCCATGCCAGCGAAGCAGCGCGGCTGGCGGAGCTGCTGGCCGCGCTCGGCAAGAGTGAGAAAGAGGAGATGCGGCTCCAGAAGTCGCTCGAGGCCGCACAGGCGAAGCTGTCGGAAACAAGCGAAGCGGCCCGCATGATGGAAGGCGACAAGGAAGCCGAGCTGGCTCGCGGCCAGGCGGAAATGCGCGGGTTGAGCTCGGAGATCCAGAACCTGCAATCGCGGCTGGAGCAGGTGTCGACCGAAAACAGCGAAGCCGCAGGCGAGATCGCCAGGCTCAAGAGCGAATTGAACGACGCCCTGGCCGAAAAGAAGATCGCCGATGAAAGATTGTCCGCGCTGAGCCAGGAGAGCGAAGGCGACAAGATGAGTCTTTCCAAGGTGAACGCCAACCTTTCTCAACTGACGCTGCAACAGGCGTCCGAACAGATACAGTTCGACGTGCAGAGGCAGGAATGCGAGGACCTCAAAGCAGAAATCGCCTCGCTCAATGCCCGGATCAAGGAACTGCTGCCCTATGAGCGGCTCCACAAGGCCACCAATGGCAGGCCGCCCGAGAACGGCGTGGTCGAGATAGCCGGGGCGATGGCGAAGAAAGCACGGACGACGGGCAGGCGGCGCATGCGCAGGAATGTCGGCGCCGCTTCGTAAAGCGTGTCGCGCCTGAAGGGCTTCAGGCGAGCCGCTTCAGGTCTTTGTGCATGGGGAGGCCGGCACCTCACCCGGAGAGTAAGCCCAATGGGGCACCGGCCAGGCGGATCGACAGGTCCACCGCACAGGTAAGGTAGCGCGCCTCGGTCCCGCACGGCATTGGTGCGATCACGGAAGGTGCCAGCGGCAATTCCCCAAGCTTCTGATTCGAACCTTTGCGACGACCAGCCGGCGGAGGCTTCAAACACGCCCGGGAAAAGATTGCGGCCGTCCCGGTGCCTTCTCAGTCGAGCGGTTCGTGCTGGTAGAGCTCGTCCATGCTGAGCGAGGCCAGGGCGCCGAAAGGGGCCTGCTTTTTCACGCGGCCGCCGCTCAGGATGACCACGTCGTCGCAGAACGAGATGGTGCTGTGGTGATGGCTGATGACGATGGTCGTGCGGCGGCCGGCTCTCGACTTCAAGGTCTCGACGATGGCCGCTTCCGACAGACCGTCCACCGCATTGGTGGCTTCGTCCAGGATGAGGAGATCGGGATCGCGCACCAGGGCTCTCGCCAAGGCGATCCGCTGCCTCTGTCCCGCCGACAGGTTGACGCCCCTGTAGCCGACCAGGGTCTCGTAGCCCTGAGGCAGCCTTTCGATGAACTCATGCGCTTCGGCCAGTCTTGCGGCGGCCTCGGCATCGCCGGCTGTCGCCGCATCCTGGCCGTAGGTTATGTTTTCAAAAATACTGCCGTCGACCAGTTCCAGTTCCTGGCTGGCCAGGGCGATGTGGCGGCGCCACTGGCTGGCGTCGATCCGGTCGAGCGGCGATCCATCGACGAGGATGCTGCCGGTGTCCGGTTCCACGAAGCGGCACAGGAGATTGACGATCGTCGTCTTGCCGGCGCCCGAGCGGCCGATCAGCGCCGTCGAGCGGCCACCGCGGATTTCGAATGTCGCCGCATGCAGCACCACCTCGCGCCGGTCCGTGCCGGAATAGGTGAATGTCACATCGTCGAACTTGATGCCCTGGCGCAGGCCGTGGAACGGCCCGGCGCCTTGCGGCGGTTGCGGCTTGCCGGCGGGATCCAGCAGCCATGTCACCTCTTCAAGCGATCCGCTCAGGCCCTGCAGCTGGCTCCACGACCCCTGCAGGGCCCGCATATGCGGCTGCAGCCTGTAGAGCAGGATGACGAAGGCGATGATCAGCGGGAAACTCACCTGCGCCAGCCAGGCGCCGATCACCACCGCCAGGAACAGCATGGCGTGGAGAACCTCCGTCAGCGGCGGCAGCGCTCCCTGGCGCACGAGCAGCGCGAAGGAAGCGCGGCGAACCGCATCCGACGCCGTGTCGAATATCGCCTTTTCCCGGTTCTCCTGTCCGAAGATGCGGATCAGCCGTCCGGCATGCACAAGGTGAAGCATCTGCGAGGCGAGATGGCCGTTGCGCGAAGCGACGCTGCGGCTGGGCTCCTTCAGATTGGCCGAGAGGATGGCATGCGCGATCTGGACGAGCGCCAGTCCGAGCGTGACCAGAAGCGTCATGCGCCACGAAAGCAACAACAGGAAAGCGAGGAGGATGATGGCGGCCGATGCGCTGACGATGGCCGACAGCATGATCTGGATCGCATCGGAGGCCCGCCAGGATTCGTTGGAGATGATGTTGAGCAGGCGTCCGGGGCTTTGCCGCAGGAAGAACGGGTAGCCGACCCGCAACAGCTGCTCCGACAAGGCGCTGCGGATGGAATGGCTTGCCTTGCCGGAGATGAAGGTCGTCAGCAGCGTGTTGGCGAAGGCGAAGACGTTCTTCAGGACGATCGAGCCGAGGATGGCGACCGAAATGACCACAAGCCGGTCGCGCTCGCTCAGGCCCCATCCGACATGCTGGAGGGCAGCGGAGAAGCCGTCCATGCCGGCCGCATCCCCATGTCCCATGATGATGCCCAGCAACGGGATGATCAGGCCGATGCCGAACCCTTCGAGGACGGCGCTGACCAGGCCGAGTACCACCACCGCCGGAAGCAGGCGCAGTTGCCGCTTTCCGAACGCCCGGAACAGCATCGGCAGGCTTGGCGGCAGCATCGGCATTATAGCGTTTCACCTCGCCTGGGCATTGGCTTGTTGGTCTTGCCGCACCGGCTCGGCCCGCGGCCGTCTGGCCAGCAGGAGAACCGCGAACCTGGCCGCGCCGAGCAAATTCATGGCGACGATCGGCCAGTGCGGCAGGTTGAGTTCACGATCGAAGGCGGGTCCTCCCGCCAATTCCCTGATAGCCCCTCTTGCGGCCCAGTAGAAATGGCGAAGCAGCCAGGGCGCGTGGCGAACATGCTTCAGGCAGAGCCCGCCATTGCCCAGGCTGTAGTCGCGGTGCAGCTTTTCGATGGCTTTGCGATCCCGCCGGCCGTGATGATGGAATATCGTCATATCAGGCACATACTCGACCGCGATGCCGAGCAGCATCGCGCGCACGAGATAATCGGTATCCTCTGCCGACCGCAATGGTCCGCCGGCGCCGAAGCGTTCGTCGAAATAGCCGATGCGGGCCGCGACGTCGCGGTGCATCGTCATGTTGCAGCCCAGCACGAAACCGCCGGGATGAACATCCGGCGTCAGCCGCTCGCGCGCCCACGACCGCTTGATGGTGAACGGCAAATCCCTGGCATCGCCAAGCTCGACACGGCCGCCCCGGATGAGCCATTGTTCCCCGGACGCATAGTGTCGCTCCAGATCGCGCAAATAGTCGCGATGGAGCGCGCAGTCATCGTCGACGAAGACCAGCACACGGCCGCGTGCGCGCCGCAGCCCGGCGTTTCGCGCGGCCGCCAGTCCGGGGCGCGGCTCGCAAACGGGCGTGAACGGAATGTCCGACGCAGCGGCGATGCTGGCCAGGCGTTCGGCCGTGCGGTCGATCGAACCGTTGTCGACGACCACGAGTTCGGCGGCGAAGCCGGCATGTGCGCGGCAGGCGGCCTGCACCGACTTGATGCAGGCATCGAGCACGGCGACGCGGTTGCGGGTGCAGATGATGAAGCTGACTTCCGGCGCCGATCGGTCACGGCCGCGACCGGTCGGGGCAGGGTCAAGCGCCGTCGAACGATCGCGCTGCAGAGCTTGGTGGGCTTTGACGATCATGCCTTTAACTCAACCGATGAGACGCCAGAACCGCCGCGGCGGGCGCGGATTTGAAGAAGTACGCCATGGCATCGGCTTGTCTGGCGGCCGACAGCGAGGCGAGGCTGAGCCAGGGCGCCCAGGCGCCGGGCCGCAGCGCATATTGCTCGCGGCGCCGGATGGCGTTCCATTTCGCGGTCCGCGTCAGCAATTCATGCGTCAGCGCAGGCTGCTTTTTGTCGGCGACGAGCTGGTAGAGGAAATAGAACAGGTTCAGCGCGCCAGCCTCGAAGCTCGGCCGCGTCGCCGCCGGCAGCGAGCGGATTTCCTCCTCCAGCGCGACGATGAAGCTGGCCGCACGGGCGACCGTGTCGTGGCTGACCGTATCGCCGATGTCGCGCAGGTCCCGCGTGGCCTGCGCCAGGCTCTCGCGCTCGAGGTTCTCGGCCACGATCCGCAAATGCGTCCTGCGCATCTCCGTGACGTGCCGGCTGGTCACGCTTGCCTGATGGACGCGGTAGACGACCAGGTTTTCGGGCATCATGGCTGCCGGGTAACGGCCGGCCAGCCGCCTGAAAAGATCGAAATCCTCGGCGTGCCTGTAGATCGGGTCGTAGTGGAGAACGCTGTCGTCGATGACCTTCCTGTTGTAGACGACCGTCGGGTGCATGAAGATCGTGAAGAACATCGCCAATACAGGGATGCGGCCGAATTTGAACACCGGATCGGGCCTGCCGATGGCGATGCGGCCGCGGATCAACATGTCGACGCCGGCGCCGCAGAAGCCCAGTTCGGGCCGCCGCTCGAACAGCGCCACCTGGCGCGACAAACGCCAGGGATAGGCGACGTCGTCGGCGTCCATCCGCGCGACCAGTTCGCCCCGGGCGAGCGCCAGCCCTTCGTTGAGTGTCGCGACAAGGCCGCGGTTTTCGCGCGAGACGATCGAAATGCGGCTATCGGCCTTTTGGCATCGCTCGAGTATCTCGAGCGAATTGTCGGTCGAGCCGTCATCGATCGCGATGATCTCCAGGCGACTGTGATCCTGCCGCAGGATGCTTCCCAGCGCGGCGGCGAGATAGGGGCCGGCATTGTAGACCGGCAACAGGACGGAGACGAGCGGCGCGGCGGTCATCGTCTTGCATCCGTGCGCTGGAGTTCGAGCGCCGGTGTGCGGCCATCGGGCGGTCCGACGGCCGCCGTCGCGAGCCAGCCATCATGGCTGCCCTGTGCGGGGCGGGCGCGGGCGACATAGGGGAAGTGGCGCTTCAGGCTGTTGAGCGGCCTCTCGAAAACCACCCAGGAAATCCAGGCCGCGACAATCGTGGCGGCGCTTGCGACCAGGAATCGCCCTGGCCCTTGCTCCGAGACGTTGAGCGGAATCCAGGGCTGCGCCTTGACAGCGAGCGACAGCAATATCGGATGATAGAGATAGACGCCGTAGCTGATGCGGCCGAGGCCAAGCAGCGGCGGCAGTTCGGCAAGCTTGCCCAGGATGCCGCCAAGGCCGCGCGAACAGGCTGCCACGATGACCATCAGCGGCACCAGGGGCAGGACTTCCCGCAGCACCCAGCGGGCCCATTCCAGTGTCGGATCGGCGGGCTCCGGGACTAACCACTCGATGACAAGGAATGCGGCCGCGAAGGCAGGCCAGCCCAGCCGCATCCAGTGCGGCAGGCCGGCGCCTCTAAAATGCCAGCAGGCAAGCAGCGCGCCCGACGCCAGCGCATCCATGGATGCCGGCGGCAGCAGGTCGCGCGTCAGCGTCGGCGTGGCGGTGATCGGCCAATAGAAGCGATAGGCCAGCGACAGCGCGATGACGGCGATGCAGATGGCCTCGAAGCGGCGGCGTGGGGCCAGCAGGACGACCAGCGGCCAGGCAAGATAGAACTGCTCCTCGATGCTCAGGCTCCAGAAATGGCCCAGCACCCAAGGGTTCCAGTTATTGTGCAGCGCATACCAGAAGTTCGACAGATAAAGCGCATGCCAGACCAGCGATCCCCTGGACTGATCCAGGTCGACCAGCCAGACGAAACCCAGGACGGCAAAATAGGGTGGGAATATCCGCAACATCCGCCGGATGTAGAAGGAGCGCAGCGCCGGGCCGGTTTCGAATTCGGTGGCCGAGCGCGCCTCCAGGAGCAGGCGCGTGATCAGGAAGCCGCTCAGCACGAAGAACAGCCGCACACCGATATGGCCCCAGAACGAAGGTCCCTCCGCGAAGAAATGGGAATACAACACCATCGTTACGGCGATAGCTCTCAACGCATCAAGTTGGATGTCACGGGCGCTTCCCATCAGCGGCTTCCGCCGGCGTGATATCCGCGATGAGGCCGCCAGCCGGCCGTTTCGAGCGGCAGGCTAAGGCGGACGAGACCCGCCAAGACACCCGCAAATCTGCGCATTGCGAGCACGGCCGGGCCGGGCTCGAAATCGACGGACGGACAACTCAAGCTGGTCAACCTGGCGGAATCCTCCACGGCGTATGTCCAGTCGCAAACGAGTCCCCCCAGGACATCGTTCGGCTACGGCATTGTGCAGCGCAACACAAAATATCTACCCGGCTGAAATACTTATGTGAGCAAGTGCTAAAAATTGACAAAACCGGCCGGTTCTCGCCATTTCTGGCGAGTTTCCTCAGAATTAAACCTTGGCGTTTAAATTGTGCCGATATTCCCGCCCCGGTTGATTGAGGGGAGCTCTTGGCTTGAGAGCCTAGTTCTTTGTGAAGTCGCAAGAAATTTTGGAATCTATAGTTTGGCTATATGGATTCGATCCTGGTTCCGCGGAGAAATGAGTTGGAGCCATTGGCTTTGCGCAGTGCAGCATGGTCGCCGTTTTTTCGTCGGTTGCCGCACGCAACGTCCGTCACTCGGCTGAGCGAGCATCTGCCGTGGGCCGCCATCCGTCACACCGCGTCGAACACCACCGTCTGTTCCAGCCCGCCGCCCCGGCGGTTTTCCAGCGTTACCGTGCCCCCGTAGCGCTCGATGATCTCCTTGGCGATGGCGAGGCCAAGACCGGCTCCGGGGACGGATTGCAGGCGGCCGGGGTTGACGCGGAAGAAGGGCTCGAACGCCTTGTTCAGGAGTTCCGTGGGTATGCCCGGGCCATGGTCAGATATGGTCAGCACGGCGCGATTGTCGGCTGCGGCCAGGTCGATGCGGCACGCCTTGCCATGGGTGGCGGCGTTGACGATCAGGTTGCGCAAGGCGCGGCGCAGGCCAAGCGCGCCGGCCCGCACGCAAACCTTGTCCAGGTGCCCGATCGAGACGGCATGGCCGAGCGATGCCATCTCGGCTTCGATATCGCGCACCGTCTTTGCCAGGTCGACCGCTTCGACGGCGTCCTGGTTCACCTCTTCGCGCACCAGGCGGATGGCGCTGTCGGCGATGCGGTCGAGTTCGTCGAGGTCGTGAAGCCATTTGTCGCGTTCGTCGTCGAGGAATTCGGCGCGCAGCCGCATGCGCGTCATCGGCGTTCGCAAATCATGGCCGGCGGCGGCGACCAGCCGCATGCGGCTTTCCATCGCGGTCCGCAGCCGCGACGAGAGTTGATTCAGCGCATGCGCGGTGGCCTTGACCTCGGCCGAGCCCACTTCCGGCACCGCCGCCAGCACGCCGTCCGATCCGATCTTGGAGACGGCGGCCTCCAGCATCTCGAGCGGGCGGATCAGCACCGAGGTGAAATAGACCGACACCGCCGTGGCGCCGGCGACGATCAGCGAGATCCAGCCGGCCAAGACCAGCCATTCGCGCCTTGGCGGCTTAAGATGCGGCATCTCCATGATCGCCCAGCGGTTGTCAGGCAGGTGCATCGATGCGATCTGGCCGGGTTCGTCCGCCTTCTCGTTGACGACCGCCGGAAAGTCGAGGCCACGGCGGTGCAGGATGTCGTTGAGCATCGCCGTTTCCGCACGAGCCATCTTGCCGCCCGCCGGATGGTCGGCGAATTGCACCCGCAGGACGTCGGGGACCGGCCCCGGCAAAAGCCGCACCACCAGTTCCATCTGTTGGGCAATCCAGGGCACGGTCAGTTCCGGCGGCGGTCCGCCGCCGCGCACGCTGATGACGGCGGCCGTCGCCAGGCCGACGACGCCGACGATCGAGGCGACCAGCAGCAGGATGAGACGGCGGCGCAGCGAATTCACGCCTGGCTCTCCACGGTCTCGACGCGCGCGGTGAGCTGGTAGCCGCCATTGCGCACGGTCTTGAACAGCGGCCCGTCGCCGGTGTCCGAAAATTTCCGGCGCAACCGGCTCACCAGCACATCGACCGAACGCTCGAGCGGGTCGCGCTCGCGGCCTTGCGTCAGGTCGAGAAGCTGGTCGCGCGATAAAAGCCGGCCGGGGCGGTCGAGAAACACCTGCAAGAGGTCGAACTCGGCGCCCGTAAGGTCGACGGCCACGCCTTGTGCATCCGTCACCTTGCGGGTGTCCGGCTCCAGCCTGTAGCCGGCGAAGCGGTAGGTACGCGCGCGCGGGGAGGCGGGCGCCTCCTCGGGCGCCGAGCGCCTGAGCACGGCACGGATGCGGGCAATGAGCTCACGCGGGTTGAACGGCTTGCCGAGATAGTCGTCGGCGCCGAGTTCCAGGCCGATGATGCGGTCGACATCTTCCTTCAGCGCGGTCAGCAGGATGATCGGGGTGTGCGGCTTGCGGTCGCGCAAGCCGCGGCAGATATCGAGCCCCGAGCCGTCCGGCAGCATGACGTCGAGCACGATCAGGTCGAATTGGCCGGAGCCAAGCCGTTGCTCGCATTCGCGCCGGTCCGCCGCCGCCGTGACGCGAAAGCCCTGGCTGTCGAGGTAACGCTGGAGAAGCGTCCTGATCTCGCGGTCGTCGTCGACGACGAGGATATGGGGTTGTGACTGCATCAATCGTGCCCTTGCCTTGGCCACGATTATAGGAGGAGCCGCGCCCGAGCGGCATGGAAAATTGCAACCGAACGTTTCCGGGGGCCCGAGGGAAACATTCGGAAACAAATTGCCCTTTTGCGGAAACCTTCGGCAACACGCCGACGCGAAGCGGACAAAGACGCTTCCTATCCTCTGAACTGTCCGAAGCATGAGAGAAAGGAACATCTTTATGCGAAGCAGACTTCTTGCGCTCGGCCTGTTTTCCGTCGCCGCAATTCACCCCGCGCTGGCAGCGCAGCCCGATCCCGGCGCCGGACCCGGCGAGCCGCCACCTGTCATGGCCATTCAGGACGGCCTGGATCACGGCCCGATGGCTGGACCCGGCCCGCATGGACCAATGCGGCCTGGCTCACAGGGTTTTGGCCCGCAGGGCTTTGGCCCCCGCCGCATGGGTCCGCCGCCGGAATTCATGCTGGCCGCCCGGCTCGCCGCGCTGGAGACCCGCGTTGGCATCCGCACCGAACAACTCGACGCCTGGCGCGACTACACCAGCGCGCTGCAGGCGGTGCTTTCGCCGCCTCAGCCTGACCACGGGCGGCCCGGTAGTGCTGAAGCGAAGGGTCCCGACGCGGCGGGTCCCGGCGGCAAGCCTGATCCTTTCGCGTTCCAGGAAAAGCTGGCCGACGATGTCACCGCCCGCGCGGTTTCGGCCGGTAAACTGAAGGACGCGATCGCGGAACTGCGTGCCAAGCTGACGCCCGAACAACTCGAAGTCCTCGCTTCGGCGGAACGCCCCCATGGATCCCCCCCCGGTCCCTGGGGCGGGCCGCCGAACGATGCAGCCGGCCCCAGAGGCCTGCCCAACGATGGCAGGCAGCTCTCGCCCCAGCCCGGGAACGACTGACAACTCTGACCGACTGCACCGGCCGGCCCGGTACCCAACCCGTTCTCGGGCCGGCCGGTTCTCCGGGGGATGGCGGGCGTATCTCCGCCATCCCTCGTTTCAATCACGTCCAGTTCGAATGCCAATTCGAACCATGCAATGGAAGCACGATAGTGTGGGAAGCCATGATCATGCTGCGGCTGCTCGCGTCCGCCAGCCCGAGGCTCTCGTTCGGACCTGCCGGATGCGATATGCCGCTGGCGCTCCCGGTCGACACGCTGAAGGGCGCGATCCGCCTGCGCTTCGCCGCCTGGCGGCTGTCGCTTCCGCTCTCGCAGCCGCTCGACAACCATGGACATCATGACCGCAAGATCGCGTGAACTCCGGCAAGGCGCTTGGCATGTCCTCGCTGATCGGCATAATGATGTTGGTGGGCATCGAGGCCAGCTACTCGACTTTCGAGCAGCTCCGGCCGCCGAGAAGGAGCGCGACATGAGCCGCTTCCAAGCATTGCTCGTCGCCGCCCGCCGACGGGTGCGGCCTATCATCATATGGATCGGCATGCCCCTCGACCAAGCGGTCCATTGCCAACGCGTACACAACTCCAGGGAAAGATCCAGGCCATGATTTCCAAGCCTAGCCAGCCTCGTTTTTCGGCACGCCATCTGGCGCCCTGGGCCGCGATGTTCGCCGCTACCTTTCTGCTGGCGTCCTGCTCGCAGGAGGGCAGCGCCCCCGCCGGCATGGGCGCGCCCGGCAAACCGGAAGTCGGCGTCGTCACGCTGCGCCCGCAATCGGTGGCGATAACAGCCGAACTGCCGGGACGGACGTCTGCCTCGCTGACCGCCGATGTGCGTCCGCAGGTCAACGGCATCATCCAGGCGCGGCTGTTCAAGGAAGGCAGTGAGGTGGTGGTCGGGCAGCCGCTCTACCTCATCAACCCGGCGAGCTACCAGGCAGCCTATGATAGCGCGCAGGCAGCCCAGCAGAAGGCCGAAGCGGCGGTGCCGACCGCGCAGGCCAAGTTCGACCGCTATGCCGGCCTGTTGAAGCAGAACGTTGTTTCCAAACAGGATTATGACGATGCTGCGGCAACGCTGGCGCAGGCCAACGCGGATGTTGCATCCGCCAAGGCCAGTGTCGAGACCGCGCGCATCAACCTCGACTACACCAAGATCACCGCGCCGATCGCCGGTCGCATTGATAAGTCGTCGCTGACGCCGGGCGCGCTCGTCACCGCCAACCAGGACAGCTTGCTCACCACCATCCGTTCGCTAGATCCGATCAATGTCGATGTCACACAATCGAGCACCAATCTGCTCAATCTGCGCCAGGCCATCAATGAGGGCCGGCTGAAGTTCAGCGGCCCCAATGTCAGCGTCAAGCTGAAGCTCGAGAACGGCACCATCTACACGCAGACCGGCAAGCTGGAATTCGCCGGCGCCAATGTCGACCAGACCACCGGCACCTTCGCGCTCAGGGCCGAATTCCCCAATCCCGATCGCTTGCTGCTGCCCGGCATGTATGTGCGGGCGCTGGTCGAGGAGGGCGTTGCCCAGAACAGTTTCCTGGTGCCGCAGCGCGGCGTCAGCCGCAACACCAAGGGCGAGGCGACTGCCATGGTCATCAACGCGCAAGGGAAAGTCGAGACACGCGTGCTCGCAGTGCGCAACAGCGTCGGCAACAACTGGCTGGTGGATTCAGGCGTCGGAGACGGCGACCGCGTCATTGTCGAGGGCTTGCAGCTTGTCCGCCCCGGCGGCGACGCAACGGGCGTCGAAGTGACGATCGACGAGACGACCGGCGAGGTCAAGGACCGCGCGCAGACCTCTTCGTCCGTGCCAGCTGCCTCCGAAGTGGCCGCCAACGCCCCGAAGGCCGGGAACTGAGAGATGTCAGCATTCTTCATCAACCGGCCGATCTTCGCCTGGGTGATCGCCATCGTGATCATGCTGGGCGGACTGCTCGCGCTCACCACGCTGCCGATCTCGCAATATCCGCAGATCGCGCCAACCACCGTCAACATCAGCGCCACCTATCCGGGTGCCGATGCGTCGACCGTCGAGAATTCGGTGACCAAGGTCATCGAGCAAGGCATGACCGGCATCGACAATCTCGACTACATGACGGCGACCTCGACCTCGACCGGAGCGGCGACGATCACGCTGACCTTCACCACCGCGGCCGATCCCGACACCGCCCAGGTGCAGACGCAAAACAAGTTGCAGCTGGTCCAGTCGCAGCTGCCGCAAGTGGTGCAGAGCAACGGCATCACCGTCTCCAAATCCTCGACCGGCTTCCTGATGGTCATCGGCTTCGTCTCCAGCGACGGCAAGATGAACTCGACCGATCTGGCCGACTATGTCGACTCAACCATCAACGACACGCTGAAGCGCGTCGAAGGCGTCGGCTCGACGCAGCTGTTCGGCTCCAGCTATGCCATGCGCATCTGGCTCGATCCCGACAAGCTCGCCACATACACGTTGATGCCGAGCGACGTGGCTTCGGCGATCGAGGCGCAGAACACGCAGGTTTCGGCCGGCCAGCTCGGCGGCATGCCGCAACGCAAGGGCCAGCAGCTCAATGCCACGGTGACGGCCAAGAGCCGGCTGCAGACCGCCGAACAGTTCCGCAACATCATCCTGAAGAGCACGGTCGACGGCTCGCTGGTTCGCCTCAACGATGTCGCCACCGTCGAGCTCGGCGCTGAAAGGTATACGACGGCGGCCCGCTACAATGGCCAGCCGGCGGCCGGTGTCGCGATCAACCTCGCGACCGGCGCCAACGCCATCAGCACGGCCGAAGCGGTGCGCACGACGATCAATCGGTTGAGCTCGACCTTCCCGCAGGGCGTCGAGGTCGTCTACCCCTACGACACTTCGCCCTTCGTGCGGCTGTCGATCGAGGAGGTGGTCAAGACGCTGGCCGAGGCGATCGTGCTGGTGTTCCTGGTGATGTTCATCTTCCTGCAGAATCTGCGGGCCACCATCATCCCGACGATTGCCGTGCCGGTGGTGCTGCTCGGCACATTCGGCGTGCTCTCCTTCTTCGGCTATTCGGTCAACACACTGACCATGTTCGCCATGGTGCTGGCCATCGGCCTGCTTGTCGACGACGCGATCGTCGTGGTCGAGAATGTCGAGCGCGTGATGCAGGAGGAAGATCTGTCGCCAAAGGAGGCGACGCGAAAATCGATGGGCGAGATCACCGGCGCGCTGGTCGGCATCGCTACTGTTTTGTCGGCGGTGTTCGTGCCGATGGCCTTCTTCGGCGGTTCGACCGGCATCATCTACCGGCAATTCTCGGTAACCATCGTCTCGGCCATGGTGCTGTCGGTGCTGGTGGCCCTGGTGCTGACGCCGGCGTTATGCGCCACGATCCTGCGGCGGCCCAAGGACCATGCGACGCAGACCGGCCCGTTCGGCTGGTTCAACCGCGTCTTCGACCGCGGCACGACGGCCTATCGCGACGGCTCGCACGGCATCATCAACCGGTCCTGGCGCTTCCTCGCCGTCTTCCTCGCCATCGTCATCGCCATGGGCTGGATGTTTGCCCGGCTGCCGAGCTCGTTCCTGCCGGAAGAAGACCAAGGCATCCTGATCACCAGCGTGTCGCTGCCGGTCGGCGCGACGCAGGACCGCACCGAGCGCGTGCTGGCTGAAGTGACCGATCACTATCTCAAGGAGGAAAAGGACGCTGTCGAAGGGGTCTTCACCGCTTCCGGCTTCGGCTTCGGCGGCGCCGGGCAGAATGTCGGCATTGCTTTCGTGCCGATGAAGGAATTCAGCCAGCGCAAATCACCGGCCCTGTCGGCGCAAGCGGTCGCCCGCCGCGCCATGGGCGCCTTCTCCAAGATCAGGGATGCGCAGGTCTTCGCGCTTGCCCCGCCCGCCATCCAGGGTTTTGGCAACACCAACGGCTTCGATTTCTACTTGCAGGATGTCAACGGCGCCGGCCATGATGCGCTGATCCAAACGCGCAACCAGCTTCTGGCCCTGGCCGGGCAGAGCAAGCTGCTCACCGCCACAAGGCCCAACGGCCAGGAGGATCAGCCGCAATTCTCCGTCGACATCGACCAGGAAAAGGCCAGCGCGCTCGGCGTCAGCCTGGCCGACATCAACAACACGCTGTCCTCCGCTTGGGGCAGCGACTACGTCAACGATTTCATCGACCGCGGGCGGGTGAAGCCGGTCTACATGCAGTCGGACGCGAACTTCCGCATGCAGCCGGAAGACCTCGACAAATGGCAGGTGCGCAATGCCAGTGGCGCCATGGTGCCGTTCTCGGCCTTCGCCTCCAGTCACTGGACGTTCGGCTCGCCCCGGCTTGAACGCTATAATGGGTCGGCGGCAGTCGAGATCCAGGGTGCCGCGGCTCCGGGCGTGAGTTCGGGTGCGGCCATGGACGAGATCGACCGGCTGGTGGCGCAATTGCCGCCCGGCTATTCGCACGAATGGACCGGCCTGTCGCACCAGGAACGGCTTTCGGGCAACCAGGCGCTGTCGCTCTACGCGATTTCGGCGCTGGTCGTGTTCCTGTGCCTGGCCGCACTCTATGAGAGCTGGTCGATCCCGTTCGCGGTCATGCTGTCGGTGCCGATCGGCATCTTCGGCGCGCTGCTGGCGGCAAGCCTGTTCGGCCAGTCCAACGACGTCTATTTCAAGGTCGGCCTGCTGACCACGATCGGTCTCGCGGCCAAGAATGCCATCCTCATCGTCGAGTTCGCCATCGAGCGGCAGACCGCCGGGATGGGGCTCGTCGAGGCGACACTTGAGGCAGCACGACAGCGGCTGCGGCCGATCCTGATGACGTCGCTGGCCTTCATCCTCGGCGTGTTGCCGCTGGCGATTGCCAGCGGTGCTGGCTCGGGCGCGCAGAACTCGGTCGGCATCGGCGTGATGGGCGGCATGATCGCGGCGACCGTGATCGGCGTCTTCCTGGTGCCGCTGTTGTTCGTCACCGTGCGGCGCATCTTCAAGGGCAGGGCGGCCAAACCAGATACGGGCGAGACGCCGGTGACGGCCAACCAGCAATAAGGAAAACTTCACATGACAGGTTTGGAACGTGGCTCGGTGGCCGCGAGGCGGCTTCTTGCGCCTATGATTACCGCTGTCCTGCTCGCTGGATGCGTCGTCGGTCCGGATTATCAGACGCCCATATTGGCGATGCCTGCAAGCTGGAGCGGCCAGAAGCCGACAAAGCCTGCCCAGCCGGCGCAACTGTCGAGATGGTGGCAGCGGCTGCGCGATCCCGAGTTGAACACGCTTGTCGAGGAAGCGGTTGCCGGCAATCTCGATGTCGCCACCGCCAAGGCAAAAATCCGCGAGGCGCGCGCCTGCTACCGCCAGAGTGCCGGCACGTTGCTGCCGTCGGTCGACGGCTCCGGCTCGGCCACCCGCAACAAGTCGGCCGAGACCACATCAGGTTCTGACGCCACCTACAGCGAGTATCAGGCCGGCTTTGACGCAAGCTGGGAGCTCGACCTGTTCGGCGCCAACCGCAGGGGCGTCGAGGCTGCCCGCTATGGGCTGGACGCCTCGCAGGAGGAACTGCGCTCGACGCTTCTCACCCTGGTCGGCGATGTCGCTTCCTATTATACCCAGGCGCGTGGCTACCAGGCCCGCATCGCGCTCGCCCGGCGCTCGGCCGCGTCGCAAAGGCAGACCGCCGAACTTACCCGCACCATGGCGCAGGCGGGCACGGCGACCGCCGCCGATGTCGCCAAGGCGATGGGGCAGGCCGCGAGCACCGAAGCCGCGGTGCCGACGCTGGAGGCAAGCTATGCCCAGGCCGTGCATCGTCTCGCGGTGCTGGCCGGCCGGCCGCCTGCCTCGCTCAGCGAGCGGCTGAAGCGGGTCGCCCCGATCCCTGCACCACGCCTGCCGATGCCCACCGGAATTCCCGCCGACATCCTGCTGTCGCGCCCCGATGTGCGCATGGCGGAACGGCAATACGCGCAATACACCGCCAAGATCGGCCAGGCAGAGGCCGCCCGCTATCCCTCGGTCAGCCTGACGGGAGACATCAGCACGGCGGCGCTGAAGCTTGGCGATCTCGGCAAGAACTCGTCGATCGGCTGGTCGTTCGGGCCGACGCTCAGCGTGCCGGTGTTCAATGCCGGTCAATTGCAGGCGGCCGTCGAGGTCGCCAAGGCACAGCGCGATCAATATTTCATCGCATACCGGTCTTCGGTGCTGACGGCGCTCGAGGATGTCGAGAACGCGCTGGTGCTGTTGTCGCAGGAGCGCATCCGGATCGCCAAGCTCGCCTCTTCGGCGAAATCCTATGGCGATGCGGCGCGGCTCGAAGGCACGCTCTACAAGGCCGGCGAGACAAGCCTGCTCGATGTGCTCGACGCCCAGCGCTCGCTCTACTCGGCCGAGGACTCGCTGCTGCAAAGCCGCGTCCTGCTGGCGACCAACTACATCGCCCTCAACAAGGCGCTCGGTGGCGGCTGGGATGGCACGGTGGACAGTGCCAAGCCTGAGATCGTCGACGTCAAGACCGCGCCAAGGCTGGCGTCGAAGCCGGCCTCGTGAGCGGTTCCCAGAGCTCGGTCAAGTATTCCGAGGCGGCTACGCAGATTTCGAGATTGTGCGAACACACCGCTCGTGAGGGCGTGTGAAATGCCGCCTCGTGCTTTGGCGATGGCGGGGTGATCGCATCGCTGTTATTGATGGTGACCACACAGCACAGGCGCCGCAGATGACATCCGATACACAGAAGGCCGAAGCGGTCGGGCAGTTGCTCGAAACGCCGGACCTTGCCAGCGCGCTCGAAAGCGAACAGTTCAAGAAATTCCTCGACCAGGTACCGATCGCCATTGCCGTTTCGGACCTGGGTTCGAAGGAGCGTGTCGTCTATGCCAATCCGGAATTCGAGAAACTGTCCGGCCTCAAGGCGGCGACGCTCGCCCGGCAACACTGGGCGGCGCTTTCCGGCACCGGCCTGCACAAGCAGAAGGACCGGCCGCTGTTTGAGGCCGTGGTCGAGGACACCGATTTCATCGGCACGTTCCGGCTGGAGCGGACAGACGGCCAGCCGGCGATCGTCGACGTCTATTCCAACGTCATCGAGGACGACAATGGCAAGGCCTGCTTCCGGCTGGTGGCGCTGGTCGACGTCTCGGCCCATGGCGAAACGGAGGATCCGCGATCGATCGATGAGCGCATCCGCGAAAAGGACACGCTGCTGCGCGAATTGCAGCACCGGGTGAAGAACAATCTGCAGATGATCACCGCATTGATCCGGATGGAGACGCGCAACGCGGCCGAACCGGATCAGAAGCGTTTCGAGAGGCTGGCAGGTCGCGTCGATGCGCTGGCAATCCTCTACCAGACGCTGTCGGGAGACGATGAAAAGGATGAGGTCGATCTTGGTGTCTATCTCAGCCAGATCGCGTCGGCGGTGATGAACTCGCATGCGGTCGAGGGCATTCGCCTCGACATGAAGGTCGACACCTATCCGGTGTCGATCAATGTCGCCATGCCGACCGGGCTGGTGGTGAACGAACTTTTGACCAACGCGCTCAAACATGCCTTCCAGGGGCGAGACGGCGGCACGATCACGCTGCACAGCATCGTCGACGGCGATGGCTGCCGCATCGTGATCGCCGATGACGGCATCGGCCTGCCGGACGGCGAGACCTGGCCCAAGAGCGGCAAACTCGGCGCGCTGATCGCCCGCTCGCTGACCGAGAATGCCAAGGCGGAGTTCGACGTGAAGTCGAGCGCCGGCGAGGGCACTCAGGTGATCATCGTGTTCAAGCGCTCGGCCGCCATTGCCTAAAGCGTATCGTTGTCGTTGCGCTCTCGCATCTACAGGATCATCTCCAGCTATTCCTTGTGCACTGCGGCAATGAACGCTTCGCGGGCTGGGAGGCTCATGGCGTGCCAACAGTCCGTGCCCCAGCAGCCAGTCCGCCGCTGCCTCACGACAGGTCGGCCGGTTCGCCCTATCTCCATGCCGCCGGTCGGGTTTGGGCCCGGCGGCATGGAGGTTGGGATCACGTGACATCGACGCCGATTGCCAGTCGCGAAGCGGCGCCCTTGCCGGTCGCGGCACTGATGGGCGCCATGGTGTCGATCCAGATCGGCGCCACCTTCGCCAAGGGCCTGTTCCCGCAGATCGGCGCGCAAGGCACGACGACGCTGCGGCTGGTCATCGGTGCGCTGATGCTGATCGCGGTGCTGCGGCCCTGGCAGATGCGGCCCTCGCGTGCCACTTTGCCGTGGCTGGTCGCCTATGGGGTGACGCTTTGCGCGCTCAACCTCCTGTTCTACGCAGCGCTCGCCAGGATTCCGCTCGGCATCGCGGTGGCGCTGGAGTTTACCGGCCCGCTTCTGGTGGCGACCTTGAGCTCGCGGCGCGCCAGCGACTTTGCCTGGATCGCGCTGGCGGTGGTCGGCATCCTGCTGTTGTCGCCGTTCGTTCATTCCCTCGCGCCGCTTGATCCGATAGGGGTGATGCTGGCGCTGGCTGCCGGTGGCTTCTGGGCGCTTTATATCGTGCTTGCCCAGAAGGCCGGCGCGGAGCTTGGTACCCGCACCACTGCCTACGGCATGGCCATCGCCGCTGTGCTGGTGCTGCCCTTCGGTATCGCGCAGGCGGGATCCGCGCTGCTGTCGCCGTCGATCCTGGTCAGCGCGCTGCTGGTCGGGCTGTTTTCCAGCGCGTTGCCGTTCTTCCTGGAGATGGTGGCGCTGACCCGCATGCCGGCGCGCATCTACGGCACGCTGACCTGCCTGGAGCCGGGGCTGGGTGCGCTGGCCGGCTTCCTGTTCCTGCATGAAAGCCTGACCGCAACACAGTTGGCCGGGATCGCGGCCGTCGTTGTCGCCGCCTTCGGCACGGCGCTGACATCACGGCCGCCGGTGCCGTCGCCGGAGTAGGGTGGCGCGATTCGTCGGCACTGGGTATTTTCGAGTAATCCGAAATTCAACCAGCCCAATCCACGAAATTAAGCCAATCCTTGTCCAGGACGGCACTGGAATTGTCACTTGGCGCACAAGTATTTCCGGCTCTGGACAGACCGTGATCTGGTCCCATACGGTGCGTGTCGAAATGAAGACGCGATTGTAGAAAAGGCCGGTTGCCCCTTGCAAAAGAACGTCTTCTCATCGGCGGATCTGCCGCCGCATCTGGATCATCGCGCACGCTTCGCGCTCTGGCAGGACATCCATGTCGCCGAGATATGGTCGGTCGAATACACGATTTCGGAGAGACTGTCGTTCGAAGCCGCGATCGAAGCCACCGCTGTCGGCTCGCTGGTGCTTGGGCAGATGGCCGGGACGATCCGTCATGCCAGCCGCAAGGCGGGCAATATCGCCGCTGACGGTCGCGACGGCTATCTGCTGCTGGTGAACAATGGCGATACGGTGCTCAGCGGCACGCAGATTGGCCGCGATTATCACGTCGGCAAAGGCGAGGCCGCACTGGTCTCGGCTTCGGAAGCGTTGCAAATGACCGGCGGCGACAGCAATGTCTGGGCCAATGTGGTGCTCCCTCGTGCCGTGCTGGAAAATGCCTTCGCTCATATCGAGGATCGGCTGGCGTTGACCGTTGGAGCCGACAATGAGGCGCTCGGCATGCTCAAGCGCTATTGCAGCTTCCTGGAAGCAGGCCCGGCGCTGGTCTCGCCCGACCTCATCGGCCACGCCACCGAAACGATCGTCGACCTGATCGGCCTTGCGACCGGCGCCAAGGGCGAAGCGGCCGAACTGGCGGGCCTGCGCGGCCTGCGCGCGGCAAGGCTGCAGGCCATACTGCACAAGATGAGGGATAATTTCGCCGATCCCGCCATTTCGGCGCAGGGCGTTGCCGGGCAATTGCGGCTCTCCGTTCGCTATGTCCATGACCTGCTGCAGGAAACCGGGGTGAGCTTTGCCGAGCGCATTCTCGAACTGCGCTTGCAAAGGGCGCATCGCATGCTCCGCGACAGGCACAATGACCGCATGCGGATCAGCGAGATCGCGCTGCTCAGCGGCTTCTCCGACGTCTCCTATTTCAACCGCTGCTTCCGCCGCCGATTCGGCTCGACACCGGGCAGTGCCAGGTAGTTTGCCGACAGCCATTGAATGCACGGCGCGCCGATCGACTGAGGCCGAATGGCCACACCAGCCGGGAAAGCGCTGCTATGCTTTCCCCGACAATTCGGGTGCGGCCCAGCCCAAGACGCGGCGGGCGGACAATGCAACACCGGATTTCTCGACAACAGCTGGATCTCCGCAGCTCATTTGTGCGGCGGGGAAGCAACATGGGGCAGCAGACAACAATGAAAACTCTTCTTCTCGCAACGGCCTTCATTCTCGCGCCGCTCGGTGTGGCGTGTGCGGCTGATATCAATGAGGTTTCGCCTGTTGCATCCGGCTACGACTGGTCCGGACTCTATGCCGGCGTCGACATCGGCTACGCGGCCGGAAAATCCAATCTGTTCATCGCCGGCGGCGGACTGGGCGGGGCCACCGATCTGAATGTCTCCACCGATCCGAACGGATTTATCGGCGGTGTCCATATCGGCGCCAATTACCAGATGGAGAACAGCTTCGTGATCGGCGCCGAGGCCGACATCATGTACAGCAATATAGATGGGCTGACGGCCCTCGACGCCGGCGGCGGCGGTGTCACCACGTTGCTCAAGAGCGAACTCAAATGGTCGGGGTCGGCGCGGCTGCGCGCCGGCTATGCTTTCGATCGGACCTTGCCCTACATCACTGCCGGCGTCGCCGCGGCCAAGTATGAACTGATTGCGGTCAGCGCCGGTGGCCCTGCCGCCGAAGTAACGCTCCACAGCGACAGCCATGTCGGCTGGACCGTTGGAGCCGGCATCGAACACGCCTTTACCGACAAGTGGATCGCGCGGGCCGAATACCGCTACTCCGACTTCGGCAGCCAGGATCTCTCGGTGGCAGCCGGTCTGCCTACGGAAACCCATGTCGACCTCCAGACACAGGATATCCGGGTCGGGCTCAGCTACAAGTTCTGATTGCTGGTGCTGCTGATCTCCCTCGGGAGATGGCAGGCAGGCCAGGGGGCCGGCGGGGCTCGGCCTGCTGCCGCAGATGGGGGTCGGCGCTCTATACGCGACGACCCCCTCTGTTGCCTTTGGCGACATCTCCCCTCGAGTGGGAGATCAGCCGCCCTTAAATCAGCTTCTCCAGCGTGATCGGCAAGTCCCGCACGCGTTTTCCCGTCGCATGGAACACCGCGTTGGCAATCGCCGGCGCCACGCCGACAATGGCCAGTTCGCCAACGCCCTTGCCGCCGAGCACCGAGGAATGCAGGTCGGGGATGCCGACCGAGATCACCTCGATGTCGGGGATGTCGGCATTGGTCGGCACGAGATAGTCGGCGAGGTTGTCATTGACGATGCGGCCGTGGCGGCGGTCGACGATGCCTTCTTCCAATAGCGCCTGGCCGATGCCCATGATGATGCCGCCCTTCCATTGGCTTTCGGCAAGTTTCGGGTTGTAGAGCCGCCCCGAATCCAGCGCCGACACCACACGCGATACACGCACCGTGCCGAAATCCTCGTCGACGCGCACTTCGATGAAATGCGCCAACCAGGAGTGACGGGAGTAGTCGCCCTCGGTGTGCGGCAGTGCCATGGCGATGGTGGTGTAGTTCTTGTAGCGCTCCTCGGCGGTCGAGTTTTCCGGCATGGTGTCGCCGGTGGCTTCGATGTGGTCGCGGCCGACGCTTTTGAGCAGTTCGGCGATCGAGACATCGGGGCCGTCGCCACGCGGCGAAGTGATACGGCCATTGGCGACGACCAGCGTGTTGGCCTGCAGCGCGTGGAAAGGCGAGCGCGGATCGCTGATGGCAAGGCCCACCAACTGGTCGAGCGCCGATGTCGCCGCCTTGTAGACGGCGCCAGTCATGACGCCGGCCAGCCGCGAGCCGCCAGTGACGCCGGCGCGCGGAAAGCGGGAGTCGCCGAGCTTCACCACCACGTCGTCAGCTCGCACGCCGACCGTTTCGGCGGCGGTCTGCGCCAGGATGGTGTAGGTGCCCTGGCCCATGTCGATCGACGAGCTCTCGACCTCGACCGAGCCGTCAGCCAGGATGCGCACGATCGCCTCGCCATAGGCGCGCCGAACCGGATAGGTGCCGGCCGCGACGCCCCAGCCGATCAGCTGGTTGCCGTCGCGCATCGAGCGCGGTTCGGGCGAGCGCCTGGCCCAGCCGAAGCGCTCCGCGCCCGCGGCAAAAGCCTCGCGCAACTGCCGGGTAGACCAAGCCTTTTTGGCATGCGGATCCTGCTCGGCATAGTTCCGGAGCCGGATTTCCAGCGGGTCAATGCCGACCTCGTAAGCGAGCTCGTCGATGGCGCTTTCGATGCCGAAGGCCGAGGGGTTTTCTCCCGGCGCGCGCATGGCGCCCGGCACCACCGAATTGACCCGCACGACGTTCTGCTTCGAGGAGAAATTCGGCGTCGCATACATGACCGAGGTGACCGATCCCAGCGGCTCGACCCACATGCCGTCGATGGAGGTCTCATTGACGCCGCGATGCACGATCGACTGGATCTTTCCGTCAGCGTCGGCGCCGATCGTCACCGTCTGGCGCGTCGCGGCGCGTCCGCCATAGCCGGTGAAGGTCTGGGGCCGCGTCATCACCAGCCGCACCGGCCGGCCGAGCATTCTGGCCGCACATGCGGCAACCGCGCCATGGCTGAGCGCCAGCGCCTTGGAGCCGAAGCCGCCGCCAATATAGGGCGAGACCAGCCGCACATTCTCGAACGGCACGCCGAACCATTCGGCATAGGTGCGGGCCATCCCGTCCAGCCACTGGCTCGGCTCCCATACGGTGAGCCGGTCGCCCTCCCAGCGGGCGATCAGGCCATGCGGCTCCATCGGCGCCTGGTACTCGCGCGGCGTGTTGTAGGCGGCGCAGATGCGGACCGGTGCCGAGGCGAACGCACCTTGCGCATCGCCCCATTCCTTGGTCATGGCGTCGATCGGGATGCCGTCGCCAGCCTTGCCGTCGCTGAGGTCGACGATGGAAGGCGTCTCGTCATAGCTGACCTTGACCAGGGCCGCCGCCGCGACCGCCTGTTCGAAGGTCTCGGCGGCCACGGCAGCGACATGTTGACCCGAGAACGTGATGTCGCGCGCGAGCGGGCAATAGGGTTTGTCGGGCGGCGGTGTGCCGAACCAGTCCGCCGCGGTCTTCAGGCTGATGATGGTGTCCGGCGTCAGCACCTGCAGCACGCCGGGCGCCGCCTCGGCGGAAGTGGTGTCGATCGCGCGCACCTTGCCGGATGCAATCGTGCTTTCGACCAGCACGGCGTAGGCGAGGCCTTCGAGCTGCTGCTCGACGGCGTATTTCGCCGCGCCGGTGATTTTGGCCGGGCCGTCGACGCGCGACAGCCGGCCGCCGACGGCTTCGGCAAAAGCGCCGTCGGATGCATCCCCATGCCTGATGTTGTGAACGGTCATGCCGTCTCTCCCAATTTGAGGATGGCGCGGGCGACGACGCGCGGCACCAGTTCGATCTTGTAGTGGTTGGCGCCATGGTCGACGGCGCCTTCGGCTGCGAGCAGGCTGGCGGCGCGCACGGTGTCCGGCTCCAGCACCTTGCCTATCAAGGCCGCCTCGACGGCCCGCGCACGCCACGGCTTGGTCGCGACGCCGCCAAGCGCCACGCGCAAATCGCGGATCGTTCGGCCGTCAGCCTCGAACTCAATGCCGACAGCGGCACTGGCGGCGGCAAACTCATAGGATTGCCGGTCGCGGATTTTCAGGTAGGTCGAACGCCGGGCAGAGGACGAGCCGGGGATTTCAATGGCGGTGATCATCTCGCCCGGTTCGATCGCATGTTCCTTGTCCGGCGTGGTGCCGGGCAACAGGAAAAAGTCGTCGACCGGGATCTGGCGTTCGCCGAGATGAACTGTTGCGTCGAAGGCGACCAGCGCCACGGCGAGGTCGCCCGGATACATGGCGATGCAGGCGTCGCTGGCGCCGAGCACGGCGTGGCCCCTGGTGACGCCGCCTATGGCCGAACAGCCACTGCCGGGTTCCCGCTTGTTGCAAGCGGAGAAATTCCCGGGATCACGGAAATAGGGGCAGCGCGTGCGCTGCATCAGATTGCCGCCGATGGTCGCCATGTTGCGGATCTGCGTGGAAGCCGCCTGCCACAGGGCTTCCGACGCCGCAGGAAAGCGGCTCTTGATGTCGGCATGGTCGGCGACATGGCTCATCCTGGCCAGGGCGCCGATGGTGGCGCCGCGTTCGTTCACCTCGATGCTGTCCAACCCCTTGAGATGAGCGATGTCGACCAGCGTCTCGGGCTCGGCGACGCCGCATTTGGCGAGATCGACCAGCGTGGTGCCGCCGGCCAAGAGGATGGCGCCGGGCAGGGCGGCCGCTTGGCGTGCCGCATCGACCGAGTTGGCGCGCACATACGAAAAATCCCTCATGATGCGACCTCCAAGGCGGCTTGGCGAATGGCGGCGACGATGTGCGGATAGGCGCCGCAGCGGCAGAGATTGCCGGCCATGTATTCGCGGATCTCGCCGTCGGAGCCGGCATGGCCCTCACGGATGCAGGCGACCGCCGACATGATCTGGCCCGGCGTGCAATAGCCGCACTGGAAGGCGTCCTGTTCGAGGAAGGCAGCCTGCACGGGATGCATTTCGCCCTCCCGTGCAAGCCCCTCTATGGTGGTGACGGTGCGGCCTTCGGCTTGGGCGGCCAGCGTCAGGCAGGCCAGCACGCGCTCGCCGTCGATATGCACGGTGCAGGCGCCACACTGGCCGTGGTCGCAGCCCTTCTTGGTGCCGGTCAGGCCGAGCCGGTCGCGCAAGGCGTCGAGCAGCGTCACACGCGGCTCGATGTCGAGCCCGTGAAGGTCGCCGTTGATGTCGAGATGGACCGGGATCGTTGTTTTCGTCATGGGCATCTGGCTCCAGTTGCTTGACGCGAAGTCGTTGATCTGATGTTGGGCCGGCGAGGAGCTAGCGCCCGCTGTCCGGCCCTTCGCTGTCGCTCCGGACCGTTCGGGCGTTCGGCCCTTTAAAAAGGCCCACTGGACCTTTTGATCCGCCCGAAGGCGGACCGGGCCTTCACCGTTCGTCGCACGGGAAAGCCGAGCAATTGGCTTCCCGTCCGCTAGGCGGACCACTCCTCACCCCAGCAGGTCCTCGATGCGGATCGGAAAGCGCCGGGGTCGCACCCCGGTCGCATGCCAGACCGCATTGGCGACGGCGCCGGCCGTGCCGGTGATGCCGATTTCGCCGACACCCTTGATGCCAAGCGCGTTGACGTGAGGGTCGTCCTCGTGGACCAGCAGCGCCTCGACCGACGGAACGTCGGCATTCACCGGGACATGATATTCGGCGAGGTTGGCATTCTGGATCCGGCCCGAGCGCCGGTCGGTGATGGCTTCCTCATGCAGTGCGAACGAGACGCCCCAGATCATGCCGCCATAATACTGGCTGCGCACCAGCCTGGGATTGATAACCCGGCCGGCGGCGAACGCGCCGACCAGCCTTGTGACGCGGATCTGGCCGAAATCCGGATCGACCTTCACCTCGGCGAACACGGCGCCATGCGCGTGCTTGGCATAGGTCTCCTGGGACGCCGGGTCGGGGGCACCTTTGCCATGGCCCTCGATCTCGGTCAGGCCTGCACGTGTGAGGATCTCGGCATAGCTTTCACCGCGGCTTTCATCGTCGCGCCGATAGAGGCGGCCACCGCGCGCCAGCACGCCTTCATTGCCGGCGCCGTAGAGCGGTGAGTGCTCGTCACCGGTGGCGAGATCGGCGAGCCTGGCGATGACGGCGGCACCCGCATTGTGGATCGCCATGCCGGCCGGCGCCGTGTGGCCGGAGCCGCCGGCAATGCCTGCATTGGGCAGATCGGAACTGCCGGCCCTGAAATCGACCTGGTCGATATCCAGTCCCAGTCCGTCGGCGGCGATCTGGGCGAAGGCGGTCCAGGCGCCTTGCCCCATGTCCTGCGCGCCGGTCTCCATCAGGCCGCTGCCATCGCTTCTCAGCACGGCGCGGGCCTCGGCCTGGAACATCAGGGCCGGAAACGTCGCCGTGCCGATGCCCCAGCCGGTCAGGAAACCGTCCGCGTCGCGCATCAGCCGCGGCTGAAGCGGGCGGCTCGCCCAGCCGAACGTCTCGGCCGCTTGCCTGTAGCACTCGCGCAGCGCCTTGGAAGAAAACGGCTTGCCGGTCATGGGCTCGACCTCGGCATAGTTCCGCAGCCGGAACTCCAGCGGGTCCATGCCGCAGGCGTGTGCCGCCTCATCGATGGCGCTTTCGAGTGCGATCGAGCCGGTCGCTTCGCCGGGCGCCCGCATGAACAGCGGGGTGCCGGTGTCCAACCGCACCGCATCGTGCGAGGTGGCGATGGCCGGGCTGGCATAGAGCGTGTGCGAGGCATCCGCCGCCGGTTCGAAGAAATCGTCGAACGTGCTCGACGCAGTCTTGGCGTGATGGTCGAGTGCCGTCAGCCGCCCTTCGCCATCCATGCCCATGCGCAGCGTCTGGCGCGTCGGCGCACGGTGGCCGACCGGGCCGTACATCTGCTCACGCCGCAGCACCAGCTTGACCGGACGGCGGACGAGGCGCGCCGCCAGGATGCCGAGCACCTGCGGCCCGGAGATCATGCCTTTCGAGCCAAAGCCGCCACCCAGGAACGGGCTGCGGATGTGGACGTTTTCCGGCGCGATGCCGAACAGGCCGGCGATGCGGCCCTGTGCCATGGCAAGGCCCTGGCTCGGCGTGTCGATCGACAGTGTGTCGCCATTCCAGGCGACGACGATCGCATGCGGCTCCATGGCGTTGTGGTACTGGGCCGGCGTCTCGTAGGTGGCTTCGATCCGCGTCTTTGCGGATTTGAGGCCGGCCTCGACATCGCCCTTGTGCTGCACGGCCGGACCGCCGACACCGACACCACGCGGCACGAAGCTTTCAGCGCCGTCGAGGCCAACGCGCGCCGGCAGCACTTCATAGCGCGGCGACAGCAAAGCCGCCCCCTCGGTTGCCGCCTCCAGCGTCTCGGCGATCACCACGGCGATGCTCTGGTTGGGGTAGCGGACCTGATCGTTCTGCAGCAGGTCGAGCCGGAACATGAAGGGGTGGTCCTTGGCGTCCGGGTCAGCGGCGAGCGCCGGCCGGTTCTTGGGCGTCATCACCTCGACCACGCCCTGGTGCGCCTTGGTCGCCTCGATATCCAGAGCGGCAACGCGGCCGCGCGCGATGCTGCTGACCGCCAGCACGGCGTAGAGCATGCCGGGCGGGTGGTTGTCGGCGGCATAGCGCGCGGCTCCGGTGACTTTCAGAAAGCCGTCGCGGCGGGTCAGCGGCTGGCCGATGCTGGAGCCCTGCCGGGCATGGGCGGGTTGCTGGTTGAGGCTGAGTTCAAGCGTCATGGCGCGCTCCGGGAATGTTCGAGAACGGGGAGGCAGGAAGGGCTGGCAGACGCTCGGGCGTTCCCGAAAGCGCAGATATCAGCGCCCTGACCACGATGCGGCGGGCAAGCTCGATCTTGAAGGCATTGTCGCCGGAGGGGCTGGCATCGGCCAAGGCAGCGTCCGCGGCGCTCGCGAAGGTCGCCTCGCTGGCGTCCGCGCCAAGCAGGACGGCTTCCGCCGTTCGGGCCCGCCACGGCTTGGCCGCGACGCCGCCCAGCGCCAGCCTTGCGGCGCGGATCTTGCCGCCATCCACGACGAGCGCTGCCGCGGCCGATACGACGGCAAAGGCATAGGAGGTGCGCTCACGGACTTTCAGGTAACGGGCATTGGCGGAGAAGGAGGCCGCCTCCGCCGGCAGGCGCACCGCCACGATCAGGTCGCCGGGCTCCAGCGCATTCTCCCGCTGCGGCGTTTCGCCGGGAAGCCGGTGGAATTCCTCCAGCGTCACATGGCGCCGGCCCTTCTTGCCCTCGATCTCGACCACGGCGTCGAGCGCCACCAGCGGCACGCAGAAGTCCGACGGGTGGGTGGCGATGCAGGCGTCGCTCCAGCCTAGCACGGCGTGCAGGCGGTTCTCGCCGCCCAGCGCATCGCAGCCGGCGCCTGGCTCGCGCCTGTTGCAGGCGCTGGCGGTGTCGTAGAAATAGCTGCAGCGCGTGCGCTGCAACAGATTTCCGCCGACGGTGGCGGCGTTGCGAAGCTGCGCCGAAGCACCCGACAGCAGCGCCTCGGCCACCGCCGGATAGGATTTCGCGAACGCCGGATCGTAGGCAAGGTCGGCATTACGGACCAGCGCGCCGATGCGCAGGCCACCATCGTCCAGCCGTTCGATGCGGTTGAGCTCCGGCAGCCGGGAAATGTCGACGATACGCTCGGGACTGGTGATGCCGCCTTTCATCAGGTCGAGCAGATTGGTGCCGCCGGCGAGATAGGCCGAACCCGGCTCGGCTGCCGCGGCGATGGCGTCGGGGATGGTGGCGGGCCTGATGTAGTCGAAATCTCTCATGCCGCGGTCCTCCGGTCGGCTTTGACAAGCTGTTGCTGGGCTTCCAGGACCGCCTCGACGATGCCGCCATAGGCCGCGCAGCGGCATATGTTGCCGCTCAGCCCCTCACGGATGCGTTCGGGATCGTCGCCGGCCTGTGCCTCGGCGATCAGGCCGAGCGTGCTCATGATCTGGCCGGGTGTGCAGAACCCGCACTGGAAGCCGTCATGGGCGATGAAGGCGGCCTGCACCGGATGCAGTTCCTCGCCGTGGGCGACGCCTTCGATGGTCAAGACTTGGGCGCCGTCATGGCTGACCGCCAGCGCCAGGCATGAGTTGATGCGCTTGCCGTCGACCAGCACCGTGCAGGCGCCGCACTGGCCGCGGTCGCAGCCCTTCTTGGTGCCGGTGAGATCGAGCCGCTCGCGCAGCAGGTCGAGCAGGGTTACGCGTGGATCGACCTCCAGTTCGTGTCGGTGGCCGTTGATGGTGAGGGTGATGGGAAGGCTGGTCATGGGCGTCTGGCTCCAGTTGCTTGACGCGGATGGGATTGAACTGGCGTCGGGGCGGGGAAGGGCAAGGCGGCGGAGAGCGAAATCTCCCCCTCGAGGGGGGAGATTATGCTCTCGTCGGCTTGCGTGTTCGAAAGACGTGACATACCGGTTCCCCTGATTATATGATAAAGGTGCTCCACTAAAACGGAGGCGCCTCCGTTTAATACGTGGTGGCTGAACCGGCCGGGTTCAAGCCCCCTGACACGATGTGGAGAAAAAATTGGCCAGCGAGCCGTCCGCCATTGCTGAACAGAAGGCCGAGGCCGTAGACGCAAAGCCGTTGCGCGCCGATGCGCGGCGCAACCGCGACCGGCTGGTCGAGGTGGCGGTGTCGGTCTTTGCCGAGCGCGGCATCGATGGCTCGCTGGAGGAGATCGCGCGCCGCGCCGGCGTCGGCATCGGCACGCTCTACCGGCATTTCCCGACGCGCGAGCATCTGGTCGAGGTGGTCTATCGCCGCGAGGTGGAGGCGCTGTGCGCGGCCGCCGGCGAGCTTGCCCAGAAACATCCGTCCGATGTCGCGCTGGAACAGTGGATGCAGCGCTTCGTCGACTACATCGCCACCAAGCGCGGCCTGGCGACCAGCCTGCGCATTGTGCTCACCACCAATTCGACGCTGTTTTCCGACACGTTCGGCCGGGTGTCGCAAGCCTTGCGGCAGCTGGTCGAGGCGGCGGTGGCCGACGGCACCATCCGCGGCGACGTCGACGCTTCCGATGTGCTGCACGCGCTGGGCGGCATCTATTCAGCGCCCGACACCCCCGAATGGCGCGACCGCTCGCGCCGGCTGGTCAAGCTGTTGATGGACGGGTTGCGGTTCGGGGCTGCAAAGGCACAATGAGGTGACGAGATTCCGCCCGTGCAAAACCACACCTGTCGATTTGAGGGGACCCGATGTATGTAGGCCGTTCCTACAAAATAGTGGATTTCGCGCTCTGGTCGCGGCGCAGCGTCATCTACATGGTGGTGGTGAGCGGACTGGCCGTGGCGGCCTACCGTCTTCCAGGCATCGCCGGGTTTTCGGTGCCATGGTCGGTGGTGCTGGTGCTTGGCACCACCGTGTCACTCGTTGCCGGGTTCAAGAATTCGCAGGTGTTCACCCGCAGCAGCGACGCGCTGCAGGCTTTTACGCAAATTACGGCCAGCAGCCGGTTGTGGTCCAATTTCTGCAGGGATTTCCTCGACGCGCCGACGGCCAGACAGCTCATCTATCGCCACATCGCCTGGATGACGGCATTGCGTTTTTCCCTGCGCCGGCCGATGCCATGGGAATCCATGGCGCGGGCCGCCAATATCGAATACCGGCGGCGCTACCGCATCCATGAGGATGCGAGCTCGATCGCCGACGAATTGCGTCCGCTGCTCGCCGAACAGGCCGAGGACGTCCTGAAATCGCCCCAGCCGGCGATAGCCCTGCTCGAACTGCAATCTGTCCAGGTCAATGCGCTGTTCAAGGACACAAAGCTCCCTCCTCAGATCTATGGCGAACTGACCAAGCTGATCCGCGACTTCCATGACCAGCAGGCGCGCTGCGATCGCATCAAGAACAATCCCTATCCCCGGCAATACGCCATCGTCAGTTCGATGTTCGTGATGATCTTCTGCACGCTGTTGCCGTTCGGGGTCGTTCCCGTCTTTGCCGATATGGGCAAATTGGGTGGGGCGCTCGGGTCGATCGCGATCTGGCTGACGATCCCGTTCAGCACGCTGCTGGGCTGGGCTTACATGTCCCTCGACCAGGTCGGCGAAAGCAGCGCCAACCCGTTCGAGGGCAACGCCAACGACGTCCCGATCTCGCAGATTTGCCGCGACATCGAGATCGAGTTGCGCAGCGGGCTCGGCGAGGCCGATCTTCCCAAGCCCCTGATGCCGGTCAACGACATCGCGACCTAGGCAGGATCACGACGAAGGCGCGGACCCGACGGTCCTCTTCATCGTGCTGCTGGCGGAGGCCGCTCAAACGTCGAGGCAGACCTTGCCGAAATGCTTTTGGGTTTCGTAATGCGCGAAGGCGGTGGCGATGTCCTGCAGCGGAAAATGGCGGTCTATGACGGGCTTCAGCCTGATAGTCTCTATCGCCCGGATCATATCCTCCTGGTCGGCCCGGCTGCCGATGGAGATGCCGCTGATGCGGATCTGGTTGGAAAACAGGGCAGGGATAGACACTTCCGCCGCAAAACCGGTCAGGACGCCGACCAGGGCGATGTGACCGCCCGTTCTGCAGGCCGCAATGGACTGCGCCAGCGTGGCGGGTCCGCCGACCTCGATCACGTGATCGACACCGCGTCCGCCCGTCAGATCCCTGGCCTTGCGACCCCAGTCCGGGACGGACTTGTAGTTGATGACGGCGTCGGCTCCGAGGCGCGTGAGCCTTTCCAGCTTCTGCTCGTCGGATGAGGTGGCGATGACCCGGGCGCCGGCGGCTTTGGCGAATTGCAGCGCGAACAGCGATACGCTGCCCGAACCGAGGACCAGCACCGCGTCGCCCGGCTTCACCTTGCCGCACACAACCAGGCCGCGCCAGGCAGTAACGCCCGTGCAGGTGAGCGACGCCGCCTCGACATGCGTATAGCCTGCCGGTGCCTTGGTGAAAGCGTGCGCCGGCATGCAGACATACTCGCTGGCGAAGCCGTCGAAACTGTCTCCCGGAATATCGCGCCGGGTGCAGGGCGTCATGTCACCGCCCAGCCACCAGGGATAGAAGACGCTGACGACTCTGTCTCCGGGCTTGAGTGCATCGACACCGTCGCCGAGGGCAATCACTTCGCCGGCGCCGTCGGAGAGCGGAACGCGGCCGTCGGCGAGAGGCATCTTGCCTTGCACGGCAAAGTCGTCGCGCATGTTCAACGCGCAGGCCCGGATCCTGACCAGAACCTCGCCCGGCCCTGGCTGGGGCGGATCTTCCTCGACCAGGTCGAGATTGCCCAAGCCGCCCGGCGCTCTCAGCCTGACCAGTCTCATTGTCTTCTCCGATGTGTGGGGTGTCTGGAATTGGAATGGTCTAGCGGGCCTGCCGGCCTGAGATCACCCGCAGCCAGGGCGCCAGATGAAAGGCGCTCATCAGCAGATACATCGCGGCCATGCCCGTGAAGGGCGAGGCGTCGATGCCCATGCACTGCATGGCCGCATCGCCGCTGAAGATGCAGGTGAGCAGCGCCATCACGGCGAAAGTCGGTGCCGCGGCAAGGCAAAGCCAGTCGGCCAGCCCGAGGGTTGCGGCTTCCGGGATCGTGCTGCCGGCACCGGTATGGATATCGCTCATCGCCTTAATCCTTGATGATCATGCCAGCCACGACAGGTTCCTCTCTCCACGGAGTGGGGAGAGGAACCCAGACTGAACAACCGTTACTGCTCGCCCTTGTCGCGGAATGCAGCCTCGCCGGCAGCAGACACTTCTTCCCATTTCTTGTCGGCCCCGGCGTCGTAATTGTCGTGCCAGTTCCACCAGGAATAGAGCGGGGTCTGCGGATAGCCTTCGGGCGAATCCTCCCAAATTTCCTGGCGGCCGAGCGGCGTCGCGTCGAGATAGCTCCAGACGGTGCCCATCGCCTCGTCGCCGCGGCTGTTGATGAGATAGGTGCGGAAGATGCGGTCGCCGTCACGGATGAAGACGTTGTGGCCGTGCCATTCGTCGACGCCGAAGTCCTTGTCGAAACTGTCAGTGATTGTGTACCAGGGCATCTGCCAGCCCATCCGCTGCTTCAGCCGCGCAATGTCGGCTTGCGGGGCACGCGAAGCGTAGGCAAGCGTGGTGTTGCGGGCGTTGAGATGGGCGAGGTGGCCGACCTGGTCGGCGCCCAGCGAACAGCCGCGGCAGGCGTGATCGGGCCAGCCATGCACGCCGGGCTCGAAAAAGGCGCGGTAGACGATCAGCTGGCGGCGGCCTTCGAACAGATCGAGCAGGCTCGCTCTGCCGTTCGGCCCCTCGAACACATAGGCCTTGTCGACTTCCATCCACGGCATGCGCCGGCGCTCGGCGGCCAATGCGTCCTTGGCCCGCAGCGTTGCCTTTTCCTTCACCAGCATCTGTTCGCGGGCGGCTTCCCAGTCCTGCCTCGAAACGATCGGCGGGGTCTTCATTGCGATGTGCTTGGTCATTGGTCGTCTCCTTTGCCAGTCTGTTGTCGCTTGCTGTCAGCCAGAATAGGGCGGTGAAGCGCGGGGGTGGGAGTTACAAGTGTGACGGGATTTGCAGGAGCCGGCCCGTCGCAGCAGGGGTGGCGCATCCTCACGGTGCCTTCGGCCGCGTCATGGAGAGGAGTGTCGGTTGGCATTGTCGGTTCTCCCTTGGCGTGCCGCACGTTGCCGATAGAGTTGGCCGATGCGGCTTGCCGGTTCATGGTACGGATTTAAGTTAGGGCGGCGACGCACAAGGGTGGGAGTTACAAGTGTGACGGGATTTGAATGGATTCGCTGATCACCGCCGCGGCGCTGGCGCTGGCCGGAGGCGATCCGCTCGGCGCGCTGGATCGCGTCGCCCTGCGCGAGGATCCGCCGGCGCTGGCGCTGCGCGGCATTGCCATGGCGCAACTTGGCGATCTTGATCGCGCCAAGGCGCTGCTGCGACGGGCCGCGCGTGGCTTCGGCCCGAAAGAGGCGGTTGCGCGTGCGAGATGCGTCGTTGCCGAGGCCGAGATCGCGCTGGTCTCACGCGATCTCGGCTGGCCGGCCAAGGCTTTGGATGCGGCGCGGGCGACGCTGGAAAAGCATGGCGACCGGCTGAACGCAGCGCATGCCGGCCACCTCAAGGTGCGCCGCCTGCTATTGATCGGCCGTCTCGACGAGGCCGAAGACGTGCTGGGCGGGCTCGATCCGATGCCGCTTCCGCCGGCCTCGCGCGCCGCCCACGAGCTGGCCGTCGCCGGCATCGCGATGCGGCGCCTCAAGACGAAGCGGGCGCGCAGGGCGTTGGAGTGGGCACGCCACGCCGCCCGCCAGGCCGGCATTGCGGGGCTCATCGCTGAAGTCGATCGCGCATTCCTGGCGCTGGACACGCCGGCGGCGCGGCTGATCGCGGCTGGCGAGCAGCGCCCGTTGCTGCTTGAGGACGTCGAGGCGTTGCAAGCGTCGCCGGCATTGCTGGTCGATAGCTTTCGCTATGCCGTGCGCCAACAGGAGAAAACGGTCTCGCTGGCAACGCGCCCGGTGCTGTTTGCGCTGGCCCGTACGCTCGCCGAAGCGTGGCCAGGCGATGTGTCGAGGGCGAGGCTGATCGCGCAAGCCTTCGGCGGCAGGCACGCCGATGAATCGCACCGGGCACGGCTGCGGGTCGAGATCGGCCGGCTGCGCACCGAATTGCGCGGCCTGGCCGACATCGGCGCGACCAGCCAGGGCTTCGCGCTGGCGCCGCGCCAGGCACGCGAGGTGCTGGTGCTGGCGCGGCCGATCGAGGAGCGGCACGCGGCGGTGCTGGCTTTCCTTGCCGATGGTGAATCCTGGGCGAGTTCGGCGTTGGCGCTGGCGCTCGGCACCGGGCAGCGCAGCGTACAGCGGGCGCTGGAGCAGCTTGGCGAGGCCGGCAAGGTGCAGTTTTTCGGTCACAGCCGGGCGCGCCGCTGGATGACGCCGCCGGTGGCGGGATTCACGACCACCTTGTTACTCCCGGCGCCGCTGCCGAGTGGTTAGTAAGGGACATCAGACCATCTCAGTGAGGACAAGGACATGAAACAGTCAGCGGCCGAAATTCTGCGCGAATACGGACCCTTTCCAGATGTGGAGAGGGTGCATGGGGTGAGTTTTGACGGCAACAATGTCTGGTTCGCCTCGGGCGAGAAGCTGAACGCCTTCGACCCGGAAAACGGCCAAGCGCTGCGCTCGATCGACGTCGCGGCGCATGCCGGCACCGCCTGGGACGGCCAGCACTTCTTCCAGCTTGCCGACGACCTGATACAGAAGATCGACCCTGATACCGGCCAGGTGCTGGCGACCATTCCGGCGCCGGGCGGCGGCGGCGATTCCGGGCTGACCTGGGCCGAAGGGACGCTCTGGGTGGGGCAATATCGCGAACGCAAGATCCACCAGATAGACCCGGAGACAGGGGCGATCCTGCGCACCATCGAATCCAACCGTTTCGTCACCGGGGTGACATGGGTCGAGGGCGAGCTGTGGCACGCCACCTGGGAAGGCGACCAGAGCGACCTGCGCCGCGTCGACCCGCGATCAGGCAAGGTTCTCGAGAAGCTCGACATGCCGGCCGGCATGGGCGTGTCGGGGCTGGAATCCGATGGCGGCGACCGCCTCTATTGCGGCAGCACATCCGCCGGGGTGGTGAGGGCGGTGCGCCGGCCACGGTGAGGATGCGGCCGACGCCGAAAGTCACACTTGCAGGCGCACTTCACACGGCAATTTGTCCGCTGTCGGCTGGTCGTCGCATCCTGTCGGACCTAGATAGGCTGTGCTCCGGGCAGACCGCCCGGACCCGATTTGCAAAGGATCCCCCCATGCCTGAACAGCCCATCATGCCCGAACAGATTGCATTGAACGACGGCTCCGCCATTCCCCAGCTCGGCCTTGGCGTGTGGCAGGTCGACCAGGATATTACCGCCGAGGTGGTGGGTTGGGGCATCGAGGCCGGCTATCGTCTGATCGACACCGCCGAAGGCTACCAGAACGAGGAAGGGGTCGGAGAGGCGATCCGCAGCGCCGGCGTGTCGCGGGCTGAGCTGTTCATCACCTCGAAACTGCGCAACGGCGCACACCAGCGCGATGCGGCGCTACGCGCCTTCGATGACACCATGGCCAAGCTGGGCATTGAGCAGATCGACCTGTTCCTGATCCACTGGCCTGTGCCCAACCAGGACAAATATGTCGAGGCCTGGAAGACGCTGGTCGAACTCCGGCAGGCCGGCCGCATCAAGTCGATCGGCGTTTCGAACTTCAACCAGGACCATCTGGAGCGGATCATCGCGGAAACCGGCGTGACGCCCGTCGTCAACCAGATCGAGTTGCATCCCCAGTTCCAGCAGCGCGGTGTCAGGGACTTTCACGCCAAGCACGACATCCGTATCGAAAGCTGGAGCCCGTTGGGCAGCGGCCGGCTGCTCGGCGATCCCACCATTTCAGGCATCGCCAAAAAACATGGCAAGTCCGTCGCCCAGGCGATCATCCGCTGGCATCTCCAAGAGGGGCTGATCGTCATTCCAAAGTCGATCCGCAGGGACCGCATCGCCGCCAATTTCGATGTCTTCGATTTTGAACTGGATGCCCAGGACCTGCAGACGATCCGCGGCATGGATTCGCCCGAAGGCCGCAACGGGCCCAACCCCGCCACGGCCGCGTTCCTGTTCTGAGGACTGCCGACCGCGAAGCTGCCGATCTCCCGCACGAGGGGGAGATTGGCCAATCTCCGGCCTCTCCGCGCGCTTAAATCCCGGACCCATCCAGCTGCTGGGCGTCTTCGCCTTCCCAGGGCGCTGGCATGGACGCACGGCTGATGTTTGCCGTCGGCAACGGCATCCAGCACTTCAGTTCCGGGTCGGCATATTCGATGACGCGCCCGGGCGAGGAGTCCGACGCGCGCCAGCCTTCCGAGGCGAACTGGTCAGCACGCGACCAATAGGCAAGGTCTACTTCCGCCGGTCCCTGTTCGGACGGACGCACCGTGACCAGGATGCGGCTGCCATCCTTCGGCGCCGTCGACATGTGGCGCCACCGTTCGGGCTCGTCCATCGCATTCCTCCTCGCACTCGTAGCGTTGGGTGGAGTGTCGCCTCGTGGTCCGAAGGGGTCAACCCAAAGTTTGCGCCAGGCATCGGCTGATGACCCCTCCAGGCGGTGCCTGCACAGTTGTGCGCAACACGCCGCAGGCGGTCATCCACGCTCGACGGGCTGTGACCCAGTTGATAAGCCCGTCTGCGAAAGGAGCGCCTGAGTCGAGATGACCGTTGCGATCGAGATGGGACAGACGACCGCGGGCGCCCCGGCGAAGCTGGATCTTGAGGAACTGCTCGCGACTCGCCTTTTGGTGCAGGGCAATTCAGGCTCCGGCAAGTCGCATCTGCTGCGGCGCCTGCTGGAGCAGAGCGCACCCTGGGTGCAGCAGACCATCATCGATCCCGAGGGCGACTTCGTCTCGCTGGGCGACCGTTACGGCCATCTGGTGATCGATGCCGAGCAGCATACCGAGCGCGGCCTGCAGGCGGCCGGCGAGCGGGCGCGCATGCATCGCGTCTCCACCGTGCTCAATCTCGAAGGGCTCGACGCCGAGAACCAGATGCGGCGTGCCGCCGCCTTCCTCGGCGGGCTGTTCGAGGTCGCCCGTGACCACTGGTACCCAATGCTGGTGGTGGTGGACGAGGCGCAGCTGTTCGCGCCGGCGGTGGCCGGAGAGGTGTCGGACGAAGCGCGAAAGCTCTCGCTCGGCGCCATGACCAATTTGATGTGTCGTGGCCGCAAGCGCGGGCTGGCCGGCATCATTGCCACCCAGCGGCTGGCCAAGCTCGCCAAGAACGTCGCCGCCGAGGCGTCCAATTTTCTCATGGGCCGCACCTTCCTCGATATCGACATGGCGCGTGCCGCCGATCTTTTGGGCATGGAGCGACGCCAGGCGGAAGCGTTCCGCGATCTGGAACGCGGGCAGTTCATGGCGCTCGGCCCGGCCCTGTCGCGCCGTCCGCTGGGGCTGCGCATCGGCCCGACCGACACCAGCCCGCGCAACGGCACGCCGCGGCTCATGGCAATGCCGGAATCCGCGCTGGAAGACGCACGCGCGATCATCCTGGCGGCGCCGCCACCCGAGACGGTGCGCACGCCGCGCCGCCCGGCGTCGCCGGACCTGCTCGACCAGCTGATGGCGGCCAAATCGGCGGCACTGGAAATGCGCCCCGAGCCGGCGGAGCCGCAAATCAGCGCCGAGGATCTGGCCGAGCGTCGTGAACGCGTCGACCGTGTGCTGCGCGCCATCCTGGCGCAGCCCGATGCGGGTTTTCGCGTGATTGGCGTTCTCTATCAGGAGTTCGTAGTCCGCTGCCGCATCGAAGGCCTGGCCTCGGTCGTGCCTGACCTCCCGGAGTTCCGCCGCATGCTGACGCGCGCCCGTGCCGGCCTTGGTTCCGAGACGACGCAGGATGACGCGTGGCGGGACGTTTCCGTCCGCGCGTCGCTGCTGCCCGACGACATGCAGGGCGTATTCATGATGATCGCCCGTGCGGCGAAAGAGGGCTGGCCGTGCCCGAGCGATGCCGCGATCGCCCGCGCCTACGGCTCGCACTCGCTGCGCCGCGCCCGGCGCCTCTTGACCTATATCGAGGAGCAGGGCCTCATCGTTTGCCAACTCGACGGGACAGGCCGGCGCACCGTGACGCTGGTCGAATTGGCCTGGGCCACCGCACCGGGAGATCCGAATGCCGAGGAGGTGGAGCAGGGGAGCCTGGCGCTGTGAGGCGGCGCGGGTGCTTTGAGCGAATGGGGCGATAGGCTTTTTCAGTCACCCTCATCGCGACCAACTTCTGACGGCAACGGTGCCGACGCGAAATGCGTCATGCAGGGCGCATGCGTTTCGATGGCGCTCACCGGTTCGCCCCGATCACCCACTGTTCCTGGTCGACGAGCGTGCCGGTCATCGGCCCGGCAGCATCCGAAAGCAGGAAGACGGCGAGGTTGGCGATGTCGCTCGTCGAGAACAGGCGGCCGAAGGGTTGCGAGGCGTTGGCGGCATCGAGCCAGCCCGGCCCGTTGCCCAGCGTGTCGGCCTGCATGACACGTTCGGCCGGCGTGTCGGTCCAGCCGACATTGATGCCGTTGACGCGGATGCGATTGAAGCGATGGGCGTTGGCGGCGTTTTTGGTCAGCGTGGCCAGCGCGCCCTTGCTGGCGGAATAGACGGCGAGTTCCGGCGAGCCGCAATGGGCGTTGATCGACAGGATGTTGACGATGGCGCCGCCCTGGCCACGCTTCTTCATGTCGGCGATGGCCGCCTGCATGAGGAAGAAGGGTGCCCGCGCGTTGACCGCAAACAGCGAGGCCCAGCCGTCGAGATCGGCGTCGAGGAACGAAGCCCGGTCGGTCAGCCCTGCGGCGTTGACCAGCGCATCGATGCGGCCGAAGCGCTCGATGCAGGCTTGCGCCAAAAGGGCAGGGGCCGCCGGGTCGGCGAGGTCCGCGGCGACGAAGACCGTCGGCGTGCCGAGCCGCGAAAGCTCTTCCGCCACGGCATCGCCGCGGGTCTTCTCGCGCCCGGTGACGAGCAGGCCGCCGGCGCCGCAGCGCGCCAGCGTCTCGGCGATGGCGCGGCCGATGCCTTGCGTCGAGCCGGTGACCAGCGCCACCTTGCCGTTGAGCTGAAGCTCCATTCCTCTTCCCCACCTCGCATCGGGTTTTAGGCTAGCGCGGCAGGATCGTTTTACAACATGGAAATTGGAAATCCTGGAGCGGAGATTGTTGGCGCTGCGTGGGGCCGGCAGGAGCCTGCTCCAACGTCGTCGCTCCCAACGTTGTCGCTCCGGGGGGCGAAGCAGGAGCGGAGTCCGTCCCAAAGACCTCTAGTGGACCGTGATGATGCCCTCGACGGCTCGCCATTCCGAAGGCCGGATGAGCCGGTGATGAGCAACGCGGACCGAGTGCAGCGGACCGTCGAGTTCGCGCTCCCAATATTGGAGAAAGCCCTTGAGTTCGGGAAAGGCCGGAGCGAGATCATAGTCCTGCCAGACATAGAGCTGAAGCAGGCTCGGATGATCAGGCAGGTGATAGTGGATTTCGGCCGTCGTCAGGCCATAACCTTCCATTTGCAGGCGGAATTCGCTGCTGACCGTATCGGCCATGTCTTTCTCCTTCTCTCTCCGTTCAGGCCTCCAGCCCGCGACGTCCGTATTGAACTCGCCCGATGCCATGCCGGGACGATCGGTTCCTCTTCAAACAACGTCGCGAGAAGCTCGGGGGTTCCGAAAATAGCCGCGCCATAACAGTGCGTTGGCGCCCTTTCTGGTCGAATGGAAAAATTTTTTCGCCGGTCTCTTGAAACCGAAAAACGGCAAAACTAGCTCGATATGCGCCGCGATGCCGAAGAAGGGTCGGGGCGTTCCGCACCGGTCCGATATTGCCGGTTCGGTGCGGAGGAACCTCAAAAACCTGTTTGTCCACGAGGAGAACGACATGGCGTTCCGTCCATTGCATGACCGTATTCTGGTCCGCCGCCTTGAAGCCGAGGAGAAGACCTCCGGCGGCATCATCATCCCCGATACCGCAAAGGAAAAACCGCAGGAAGGTGAAGTGCTCGCCGTCGGTCCCGGCGCGCGCGACGACAGCGGCAAGCTTGTCGAACTCGATGTCAAGGTCGGCGACCGCATCCTGTTCGGCAAATGGTCCGGCACCGAAATCAAACTCGACGGCGAGGACCTGCTCATCATGAAGGAAAGCGACGTGATGGGTGTCATCGATGAGATCGCCGAAGTGAAGAAGGCCGCCTGACGGCTTCTTCGTATCCATCCAGTCAACGAATGCTGCCTAGATAAAGGAGTGATCCAATGGCTGCCAAAGAAGTGAAATTCCATACCGAAGCGCGCGAGAAGATGCTGCGCGGCGTCGACATCCTTGCCAATGCGGTGAAGGTGACGCTCGGTCCCAAGGGGCGCAATGTCGTCATCGACAAGTCGTTCGGCGCTCCGCGCATCACCAAGGACGGCGTCACCGTGGCCAAGGAAATCGAGCTTGAAGACAAGTTCGAGAATATGGGCGCCCAGATGGTGCGCGAAGTGGCTTCCAAGACCAACGACCTTGCCGGCGACGGCACGACGACCGCAACGGTGCTTGCACAGGCGATCGTCAGGGAAGGGGCCAAGGCGGTTGCCTCGGGCATGAACCCGATGGATTTGAAGCGCGGCATCGACAAGGCGGTCGATGCGGTGGTCGCCGAACTGAAGACCAATGCCCGCAAGGTCACCCGAAACGACGAGATCGCGCAGGTAGGCACCATCTCCGCCAATGGCGATGCCGAGATCGGCCGTTTCCTCGCCGAGGCAATGGAGAAGGTCGGCAATGAAGGTGTCATCACGGTGGAGGAGGCCAAGACCGCCGAGACCGAACTCGAAGTCGTGGAAGGCATGCAGTTCGACCGCGGCTATCTCTCGCCCTATTTCATCACCAACCAGGACAAGATGCGCGTCGAACTCGATGAGCCTTATGTGCTGATCCACGAGAAGAAGCTCTCCAACCTGCAAGCGATGCTGCCCGTGCTTGAAGCCGTGGTGCAGTCGGGCAAGCCGCTCTTGATCATCGCCGAGGATGTGGAAGGCGAGGCGCTGGCGACGCTGGTCGTCAACAAGCTGCGCGGCGGCCTCAAGGTCGCGGCCGTCAAGGCGCCGGGCTTCGGCGACCGCCGCAAGGCCATGCTGGAAGACATCGCCATTCTCACCGGCGGCACCGCGATCTCGGAAGATCTCGGCATCAAGCTGGAAAACGTGACGCTGCAGATGCTGGGCCGCGCCAAGAAAGTGGTAATCGAGAAGGAAAACACCACCATCGTCGACGGTGTCGGCCGCAAGGAAGAGATCCAGGGCCGTGTCGCGCAGATCAAGGCGCAGATCGAGGAGACCACCTCCGACTACGACCGCGAGAAGCTGCAGGAGCGGCTGGCCAAACTCGCCGGCGGCGTTGCGGTGATCCGGGTCGGCGGCTCGACCGAGGTCGAGGTCAAGGAGCGCAAGGACCGCGTCGACGATGCGCTGCATGCGACCCGCGCGGCCGTCGAGGAGGGCGTGCTGCCTGGCGGCGGTGTCGCGCTGCTGCGGGCAGCCAAGGCGCTCGATGCCGTGCAGACCGACAATGCGGACCAGAAGACTGGCGTCGATATCGTGCGCCGTGCCATCGAAACGCCGGTCCGGCAGATCGCCGAGAATGCCGGCGCCGAAGGCTCGATTATCGTCGGCAAGCTGCGCGAGAAAAGCGAATTCGGCTGGGGCTGGAACGCCCAGACCAACGAATTCGGCGATCTCTACGGCCAGGGCGTCATCGACCCGGCCAAGGTGGTGCGCACCGCTCTCCAGGACGCGGCATCGGTCGCCGGCCTGCTGGTGACCACGGAGGCGATGGTGGCCGAGAAGCCGAAGAAGGAAGCCGCCGCCCCGGCAATGCCCGCCGGCGCCGGTATGGACTTCTGAGGTCACGGCCAAATCCGCCCGCTTCCCTGGCGGGGAGCGGGCGTCATCCGAAGAGAAAGTGGAGGTAAAGATGGATGCAATGGCTGGCCTCGGATCCGTACCGGCTCCTACGCACCAAGCGAAGGAATTCCTGGCCTATGAAACAGAATGCAGGAACGTGCTGAAGCCGCTGCTGGCAGGGCTGCTCGACATGGCTGAAGCTGCCGGCTGGAACCGGCGAACGGCCGCATCGGCACTGATGTTCCTTGCCGCGCAGCAAGTGTCGGCAACATCCGAGGTATCCGCCGGCAGCGGTTGAATGGGAATCGGCCAGTCCATTCACCTATCCGCGGCGGGCCGCGCTCCCGGTGCTCGGCCCGCTACAGGCACAATCGAGAGGAGGCACAAGCCATGAATCGCGGGCAATTTGAGGAATCGGTCACCCTTCTGGTCGGAATGGGCTTTCCGAGGAAGATCGACAGCGTGATGGAAGCTTACGCACTGCTGCAGGACTGGCCGAGCGCCGGCCGCAACGGCGCCCATGCCGTCGCGCTCAACGCTTGCAAGGCGGGCATCGTCGGCGAGATCGATCCGGAGACGGTGCGAGCCACGCTGGTCAGCTTCGCGCGCCGCCATGACATATTGGTGCCTGACATGGTTACGCCGCTCGCGACGGCGGCCGGTGGTGCGCTGCGCACGAGGTGAACTGACGATGCGGCGCTGCACAGCGCCTGAAGACCATGGCCTTGCGATAAGCCAGGCGAACACGGAGACGCCGGAATTCCTGTCCCAGGCGGCAGCATTCTCGTTGGTCAATTGAGCGAACGCGTCAGCAAGACTGACCTGTTCTGCCCGAATAGCGCTTCTGAGCGCCGCCTCCCGGTTAAAAAAGTATCATCCGTTGTCTTGAATCGTGGTGGCGCCTGTTGTCATGAGCCGGTACCTTGGCTCTTGAAATGCAGAGCCGAAACCAATTCGGCCGGTTTAGGGAATTGGGCCGAACGCGGCAGATATCCGTGCCGGCCCGGGAGGAAACGGACATGGAACCGGACCTGGAAGTTGTCCAGATACGACGCGGTGAGTCCTTCAAGGCGTGGTCGCACGGCTACCCCTTCCACACGGTGCGCTGGCATTTCCATCCCGAATATGAACTGCATCAGGTGATCTTCACCAACGGCCGCTATTTCGTCGGCGACTTCATCGGCGAGTTCGAGCCGGGCAATCTGGTGCTGACGGGCCCAAACCTGCCGCACAATTGGGTCAGCGATATCCCCAGGGACAGTTCGATCCCGCTGCGTGGCCGCATCATCCAGTTTTCCGAAAGTTTCATCGGCGATGCCATGCATGTGCTGCCGGAGTTGGCGGGGCTCACGGCTCTGCTCGAGGCGTCACGTCGCGGCGTGCTGTTTTCCAGCCGCACCAGCAAGGCGCTGGCGCCGCTGATGGAAGAGATGATGCAGGCGCAAGGCGTGCGCCGCATCGAGCTGTTCATGATGATCGCCGGCCTGCTCAGCCGCGCCCAGGAATTCCAGCTTTTGGCCAGCGCCAGCTACCGGCCCGATCCCTCCGGCTACATGACCGCCGGCATGAACAAGGCACTCGCCTATATCAGGGAGAACCTGACGCAGTTGTTCGACGAGGCGGATCTCGCCGCCATCGCCGGCCAGTCGACCGGCGCTTTCTCACGTTCGTTTCGCCGTCACACCGGCATGTCGCTGGTGCAGTATGTGAAGCGGCTGCGCATCAACCTCGCCTGCCAGATCCTGATGAGCGACGAGCAGGCCTCGATCACCGACATCTGCTACGAGGTCGGATTCAACAATCTGTCCAATTTCAACCGGCAGTTCCTGGCGGAGAAGGGCATGCCGCCCTCGCGCTTCAGGCGCCTGCTGGCCGACAACATCAACGCGGGAAAAGCCGCTTAACGGAGGAGCCAGGGAGGAACCAAGGGAGGATTTTTCTTTTGCATGACGACGTGAGCCGCGTGGAGCGGTTCGCGATGGAGAACGCTTGTCTCGAATTCCTCCGTCGGCGGAGGTTGTCGGCGCGGCTCGAAAGGCCGGCGCCGGGTCCCGGTTCCCAATGCAGTTTGGGCGAGGGCGGATGGGTGTCTTCAGACCAAAGCAGTCAACGACCTTCTTACAACCATATCCAGAAACGGAGAAGACCGAATGACCAAACTTTCATCTTCATTGAAGTCCGCCGGCAAGTCCGCCGGCGTGGCAGCCCTTGCGCTGTCGCTGCTGGCCGGCACCGCCGCTATCGCCAGGGCCGCCGAAGTCACCGACGCCACCGTCGCCTTCCTGATGCCCGACCAGGCCTCGACCCGCTACGAGCAGCATGATTATCCCGGCTTCGCCGCCGAGATGAAGAAGCTGTGCCCGGGCTGCAAGGTGCTCTACCAGAATGCCGATGCCGACGCCTCGCGCCAGCAGCAGCAGTTCAACTCGGTGATCTCGCAGGGCGCCAAGGCGATCGTGCTCGACCCGGTCGACTCGACCGCCGCCGCCTCGCTGGTCAAGCTGGCGCAGAGCCAGGGCATCAAGGTCATCGCCTACGACCGGCCGATCCCGACCGCGCCGGCCGATTTCTATGTGTCGTTCAACAATGAAGGCATCGGCAAGGCCATCGCCGACTCGCTGGTCGAGCACCTGAAGGCGCTGAAGGTCGATCCGGCCAGCGGCGGCGTGCTGCAGATCAACGGCTCGCCGACCGACGCGGCGGCCGGCCTGATCAAGAAGGGCATCCATGCCGGCCTCGACAATAGCGGCTACAAGATCCTGGCCGAATACGACACGCCGGAATGGGCGCCGCCGAAGGCGCAGCAATGGGCCGGCGGCCAGATCACCCGCTTCGGACCAAAAATCCTCGGCGTGGTTGCGGCCAATGACGGCACCGGCGGCGGCGCGATCGCGGCCTTCAAGGCGGCCGGCGTCGATCCGGTGCCGCCGGTGACCGGCAATGACGCGACGATCGCGGCCTTGCAGCTGATCATCGCCGGCGACCAGTACAACAC
>NZ_RZTE01000008.1:156847-183115 GCF_003997415.1 Mesorhizobium sp. M7A.F.Ca.MR.245.00.0.0
GTACAACACCATCTCCAAGCCGAGCGAGATCGTGGCAGCGGCCGCCGCCAACATCGCCATCAAGCTGCTTTCGGGCGAGACGCCGAAGGCCGAGATGACGCTGTACGACACGCCCTCGCAGCTGTTCACGCCAGCCGTGGTGACGCAGGAAAACCTGAAGGCCGAGATCATCGACAAGAAGATCAACACCGCGGCCGAACTCTGCGTCGATCGTTACGCGGAAGGCTGCAAGAAGCTGGGCATCGGGAACTGACCGCGACCCTTGCCCGCTCCGCTGCCTGGCCACCGTGCGGTGGCCAGGCAGCGCTCATCCGACATTTGAACCGGTTTTGAAAGGCTTCCTGGCATGATCGATACCCCGGACGAACCGGTTCCGGCAGGCGAGCTGGTGCTCAGCCTGCGCGGCGTTTCGAAGAATTTCGGCGCCGTTTCGGCGCTCACCGACATCGATCTCGATGTCCATGCTGGCGAGGTGGTGGCGCTGGTCGGCGACAATGGCGCCGGCAAGTCGACCCTGGTCAAGATCCTGGCCGGCGTGCATCAGCCGAGTTCGGGCACCATCAATTATCGCGGCCAACAGGTGACGCTTGCAGATCCGAGTGCGGCGCTGACGCTCGGCATAGCCACCGTGTTCCAGGATCTGGCGCTGTGCGAGAACCTCGACATCGTCGCCAACATCTTTCTCGGCCGTGAGCTCAGCCCGCTGCGGCTGGACGAGGTGGCGATGGAAGTGCGCGCCTGGACGCTGCTCAACGAGCTTTCGGCGCGCATCCCGAGTGTCCGCGAAGTGGTCGCGTCACTGTCGGGCGGCCAGCGCCAGACGGTGGCGATCGCCCGCTCGCTGCTGCTCGAACCCAAGCTCATCCTGCTCGACGAGCCGACGGCGGCGCTCGGCGTGGCGCAGACCGCGGAAGTGCTCAACCTGATCGAGCGCGTGCGCGACCGCGGCCTCGGCGTCGTCATCATCAGCCACAATATGGAAGACGTGCGCGCCGTCGCCGACCGCATCGTCGTGCTGCGGCTTGGCCGCAACAACGGCATCTTCTCACCCGATGCCTCGAACCAGGAACTGGTCAGCGCCATCACCGGCGCGTCGAACAATTCGGTGTCGCGGCGTGCCGAGCGACGCCAGGCTCAAACTGCCAGGCAAGACCAAACCCAGGAGCCACGCCCATGAGCCGCGAAGCCGAACAGGCCGCCCCCGTGCCGCCGCAGCTCGACCGCGCCGATGTGCGCGTCAAGCATGAGGCCGGGATCGGCGGCGCCATCCGCAGGTTCTTCGACCGGGTCCGTTCCGGCGATCTCGGTTCGCTGCCAGTAATCGTCGGGCTGGTTATCATCTGGACGGTGTTCGCCAGCATCAACCCGATCTTCCTGTCATCAAGCAATCTGGTCAATCTGCTGTTCGATTGCTCCACCGTCGGCGTCATCGCGCTCGGCATCGTCTGCGTCTTGATGGTCGGCGAAATCGACCTGTCGGTCGGCTCGATCAGCGGCTTCGCCTCGGCGATGGTCGGCACACTGTGGGTCAACCAGGGCTGGCCGGTGGCGCTCGCTATTCTGGCCGCCGTCGCCGTCGGCGGCTTCATCGGCGCACTCTATGCGCTGCTGTTCAACCGGCTCGGCATGCCGAGCTTCGTCTCGACGCTTGCCGGCCTGCTGGCGGTGCTCGGCCTGCAGCTCTACATCCTGGGTTCCACCGGCTCGATCAACCTGCCCTACGGCTCGAACCTGGTGAACTTCGGCCAGCTGCTGATGATGCCGAAATTTGTTTCGTTCGCTCTGGCGGCCGTGCCCGGCATCGTCATGCTGGTCACCGGCCTGCGCACCGTTACGCGCCGCCGCGCCGCCAATCTGTCGGCGCCATCGGCCGGCGGCCTGGTTACACGCGCGGTGGTGATCACGGTCATCCTCGAACTCATTGTCTTCTATCTCAACCAGGCGCGCGGCATTCCGTGGATGTTCGGCCTGTTCGTCGGCCTGGTCATATCGATGCATTACGCGCTGACGCGGACCAAATGGGGCCGCTCGATGTCGGCGGTCGGCGGTAACCGCGAGGCGGCAAGGCGCGCCGGCATCAATGTGCGGCTGATCTATTCCAGCGCCTTCGTGCTGTGCTCGATGCTGGCTGCTTTCGGCGGCGTGCTGTCGGCGGCCCGCCTTGCCTCGGCCAGCCAGCAGGCCGGCACCGGCGACGTCAACCTCAACGCCATCGCGGCAGCCGTCATCGGCGGCACAAGCCTGTTCGGCGGTCGCGGCAGTGCGTATTCGGCACTGCTCGGCATCATCGTCATTCAGTCGATCGCCAGTGGCCTGACGCTGCTCGATCTGTCCTCGTCGCTTCGGTACATGATCACCGGCGCCGTGCTTGCCATCGCGGTCATCGTCGACTCGCTGGCACGCCGCTCGCGTGTCTCGCATGGCCGGGCCTGAACCCATCAACAGGAAGCAAGACATGAGCGAAGAACTGTCCGGAAAAGTTGCCGCCGTCACCGGCGCGGCATCAGGCATCGGCCTCGAATGCGCCAGGCACATGCTGGCGGCGGGCGCCACCGTGGTGCTGGTCGACCGCGCCGAGGCGACGCTGAACAAACTGTGCGCCGAACTCGGCCCCAAGGCGATCCCGCTGGTCATCGACCTGATGCAGCCGGCCAGCGTCGCCACCATGATGCCGCAGATTCTGGAGAAGGCCGGCCAGCTCGATATCTTCCATGCCAATGCCGGCGCCTATGTCGGCGGCGAGGTGGCGACCGGCGATCCCGACGCCTGGGACCGCATGCTCAACCTCAACATCAATGCCTGCTTCCGCTCGATCCAGGCGGTGCTGCCGCACATGATCGAGCGCAAGACCGGCGACATCATCGTCACCAGTTCGATCGCCGGACTGGTTCCGGTGGTGTGGGAGCCGATCTACACGGCCTCCAAGCACGCCGTGCAGGCCTTCGTCCACACGGTGCGCCGGCAGGTAGCCAAGCACGGCCTGCGCGTCGGTGCGGTGGCGCCCGGCCCGGTGGTGACGGCACTGGTCGACGACTGGCCGAAGGCCAAGCTCGAGGAAGAACTCGCCGCCGGGGGCCTGATGCAGCCGCGCGAAGTGGCCGAAGCGGTGATGTTCATGCTGACCCGCCCGCGCAACGTGACGATCCGCGATCTGGTGATTTTGCCGCAGAGCAATGATTTGTGAGTGGGTGAGGAATAGGGAATAGGCAGTAGGCAGTAGGCAGTAGGGGGAAGATAAAGGCACCACCTTGCTGTCGAAAACGCTTCTTGCTCCCTATCCCAACTCGCTAATCTCCTACTGCCTACTGCCTACTGCCTACTGCCTACTGCCTACTGCCCTGAACCGAAGGTTTCCCCCATGCCTAATTTCCTCGGCATCGACGTCGGCACCGGCAGCGCGCGGGCCGGGGTGTTCGACCACACTGGAAACATGCTCGCCTCTGCCAAGCGCGATATCGAGGCCTGGCGCGAGGCCGGCGACATTGTCGAGCAGTCGAGCAACGACATCTGGCGGGCGGTTTGCGCGGCTACACGCGAAGCGGTCGCTCAATCGGGCGTGGCGCCCGAGGCGATCGCCGGCATCGGGTTCGACGCCACTTGTTCGCTGGTGGTGTTGGGCGAGGGCGGCGTGCCGCTGCCGGTGAGCAGATCCGGCAATTCGGAACGCAACATCATCGTCTGGATGGATCACCGCGCGGTCGAGCAGACGCGCCGCATCAACCGCAGCGGAGAGGCGGTGCTGAATTATGTCGGCGGCGTCATCTCGCCGGAGATGGAAACGCCGAAACTCCTTTGGCTGGCCGAAAACCTGCCCGACACGTTCAACGCCGCCTGGCAGTTCATGGACCTCCCCGATTTCCTCACCTGGCGGGCGACCGGCAGCCTTGCCCGCTCGGTCTGCACGGTGACTTGCAAATGGACCTATCTGGCGCATGAAAGCCGCTGGGACGAGGCCTATTTCCGCACCATCGGACTAGGGAGCCTGGCCGACGAGGGGTTCGCGCGCATCGGCACGCAGATCGTGCCGGCAGGTGGCGCACTTGGCGGCGGGTTGACCGCGCAGGCGGCTGCGGACCTTGGCCTCGTCCCCGGCACCGCGGTAGCGGCCGGCCTGATCGATGCGCATGCCGGTGGCGTCGGTACGGTCGGTGCGCGCGGCGAGTTCGGCAGCGTTCTGTCGCGCATGGCCTATGTTTTCGGCACCTCGGCCTGCACCATGTCGTCGACCGCGGCGCCGGCCTTCGTCGACGGCGTCTGGGGTCCGTATTTCTCGGCCATGGTGCCGGGCCTGTGGCTGAACGAGGGCGGCCAGTCGGCAGCCGGTGCTGCTATCGACCATCTGGTGCGCATGCATCCCGCGGCTGGCGAAGCGACCGCCAAGGCGCAAGCCGAGGGGTTCAGCCTCAGCGCCTGGCTGTCGTTGCAGGCGCAAAGCCGCAATGGGCCCGCGGCAACGCCGGCGCTGGTCGGCGGCATCCATGTGGTGCCGGAGTTTCTCGGCAACCGCGCACCTTTCGCCGACCCGGAGGCGCGCGCGCTGATTGCCGGGCTCGATCTCGACACCAGCCTCGACAGCCTGGTCGGGCTCTATGTCGCCGGGGTTTGCGGGCTGGGCTATGGCGCGCGCCAGATCGTGCGGGCCGAGCATGACAAGGGCATTGCCGTCGACACCATCGTGGTCAGCGGCGGCGCCGGCCAAAGCCCGCTGGTGCGCCAGCTGCTTGCCGATACCACAGGCATGGTGGTGGTGGCGTCGACCTCGCCGGAACCGGTGCTGCTCGGCTCGGCGATGCTGGGCGCGGTCGCCGCCGGTGCCTACAAGGATCTGACGCGGGCGATGGCCGGCATGTCGGAACTCGGCGAGGTCTATCATCCCGATGCCACGCTGGCCGGCTGGCACGCCAAGCGCTTCGCGGCGTTCGAACTGCTGCAGCAGGCGGGCAAGGCGATCAGGGGCTGAATTTCCCGCTGTCGGTAATAGCGTGAGGCGGCGCCGCGGCATCTCCAATTGACCTCTTGGCCAAACGCCCGCGGATCATGTGGATTAGGCGGCGCAGCTGGCCGACGCTGTCGGGAGCCGATACACGATTGGCCGCCTGCTTTTCGAGGTAACACCCCAGTGCCAGGTCGTAACGCTGGAAATTGACGGCGTTGCCAGAGCGAGACGTTAGCCAGGGATCACCATACCAAAGTGGTGGCCAGTCGGTAGGATGCGGCAGCATAGCGTCCTCCTTGTGAAATATCTGTTTCGTCCGCTGCAAAGTGCATCCGTGCCGTGAGCCAGGTGTCGCCGCCGGCGTGATAGAATCGTGAAAAATGGTGCGGTATGCGAATCTCCGTTGAAATTAGCGGCAGCTAAGATGAAGGATCAGCGCTGAAGCTTTGCTGAGGCGAATCCGATGGCGCACCTCTCCCTGCTGGGCGGTTTCGATTTCGCCGATGATGCGGCGGCAGCGCCGGTGTTCGGCCGCAAGACCCGTGCGATGGTGGCCTATCTTGCACTGCAGGCAGGCCATTCCCACTCACGTGAAAAATTGGCTGCCCTGCTTTGGGGAAGCAATGGCGAGCCGCAGGCCCGAATGAACTTGCGGCAGGCCTTGTCGATGATCCGCAAGGCGATGCCCTCCGCCAAGGGCGGACGGTTCCTTGCTGACGGTGATACCATCACGCTCAACCTCGACGATGTCGATGTCGATGTTGCTCGGTTCGAGGCGTTGGCCGCCCGCTCGACCCCACATGATCTGGAACAGGCAATGGCCCTCTATCGCGGCGATCTCCTCGATGGGTTCGGTCTCAAGGAAGAGCCCTTCGAGGATTGGTTACGGGTGGAGCGAGAGCGGCTGCGGGCGAAGGCGGTCGTGGTGCTCGAAAAACTCGTGGTGACCTATTCTGAAGTTGATAATCATGCATCCTGCGTGGAAGTGGCGACGCGTCTACTGACCTGGGAGCCGCTGCGCGAAGACGTTCATCGGATGCTGATGCAGGCCTTTGCAGCCCAAGGCAGGGTCAATCTGGCGCTGAAGCAATATGAGCGTTGCCGCGATGGACTGCAGCGCCAGTTGCACCTGCAGCCCGAACGGGAAACAAAAGAGCTGTATGATCAGCTTCGTTCGCGCCGCGCGGCGCCGAGCGTGTCTGCCCCGCCAGCGTCCGAGGCACAATCAACGCGGCCCCCAACCCATTATGTCAAATCGGCGGGCAGCAACATAGCCTATCAGGTGACCGGTAACGGCCCCGTCGACGTGATTTATGTGCCGGGCTGGGTGTCCAATCTCGACCTGGCGTGGGAATCGCCAAGGTTGGCACATGTGCTGCATCGCCTGGGTAGATTCTGTCGTTTGATCCGCATCGACAAGCGAGGCACTGGCTTGTCCGACCGTACGGCCGGGGTTTCAACCCTTGAAGAGCGCATGGAAGATGTTCGGGCTGTGCTGGATGCCGTCGGGTCGCAGCGCACTGTTTTGTTCGGCAGTTCCGAGGGCGGCAACATGTGCATGCTGTTTGCCGCGACCTATCCCGAGCGAACGGCAGGACTTGTGCTCAACGGTGCGTTTGCCCGGGGCATATGGTCGCCGGATTATCCCTGGGCCAAGACCAGGGAACAGATGGAAGCCGAACTCGCCATCATCGAGCGCGACTGGGGCGAGCCGGCGGATCTGAGCAATGCGGCGCCGAGCTTGATGAAGGACGCATTCGAGAAGGAGTGGTTTGCTGCTTTCCTGCGCAATTCAGCCTCACCGGCCGACGCAATCTCGCTGTGGCGCTGGAGCACCGAAATCGACGTCCGCTCCATCCTTCCAGCCATTCACGTGCCGACACTTATTGTACACAGAACGGGCGATCGCTGGGTCATGGTGGAGGAGGGGCGATATCTGGCAAGGCATATTGCAGGCGCAAGATATGTCGAGCTTGCAGGCGACGACCACGTGATCTGGGGACACGATTGCGATCGCCTTATCGATGAGATCCAAGCCTTTGTTGCTGGAGCGCTGCCAGTAGGCCCGGACGAGCGCGTGCTCGTCACCGTTCTGTGCGCCGAGATCGTCGAATCGCGGCCAGAACTCGCCCATGCTGATCATGGACCGCTACTGGCGCACTGGCACAACAACGAAATAGGCGTCGAACTGGACCTTGCGGAAGGCCTAGAAATTCGACGTAGCGCAAACAGCTTCCTCGCCGTTTTCCACCGGCCGACGCGTGCGGTCCAGTGCGCGTTCGCGATCCGCAACAGGATGGAGCCATTCGGTCTTGTCCTTCGTGCCGCTGTGCATATTGGCGAGTGCGAAAAGCACGGCGATGACTTCACCGGCATCGCCATCGACTTGGCCTCGGTCATGCTTGGTCAAGCCTTGCCGGGTGAGATCATTGCGTCGCGGATAGTCCGTGATCTGGCAGCGGGTTCTGGTCTGTCTTTTGAAGAGCGTGGCCAAACAACGGTTGGTGACGCCACGGAAAGCTTGCAGTTTTATTCGGTCGCATGGTCAGCTCCCTGACGAGTTTGGAACCTTGGCTGCGTCGGCAGATCAGCTAACCCGCCGCTGCCATTTTGTGCGGTCGGTCAAGGGCTGGCCGTCACAACTCCTTCTGCGCCAATTCCCTGAATTCGTCGGGAACCGAGCGTGCCGCCTCCAGCGCCACCGTGCCGTAGCCGACGGCCTGTTTGCCGAAGCGCTCGCGGATCTTGTCGATGGCGCGGTCCGCGTCGAAGCGTGCCAGGCCCTTCTTCGTGCCGGGCCGGTGTTTCTCGTCAGCGAGGCCAAGCGGCAGGTCGAGCTGCAACTCGAAGCTTTCCTCGAGATGCGAGACCGAGATCGCCAGCAGCGAGATCGTTTTCTCGTGTGGATTATCGGCGAGCACGCCGCGCACCAGATCGCCGGCGATCTCGGCCAGCATCGCGGTCGCCGAGATCGGCTGGTCAAGCGTGATCGAACGGGTGACGGCGCGGAGATCGGCAAAGCGCACGCGTACCGTCACCGTGCGGCCGGGCCTTGCCTTGGCGCGCAGCCGGCTGGCGACGCGGTCGGCCAGATGCAGCAGAGTCGGCACGATAACCCGTGCCACAGCGGGCTTCTGGCCAAGCGCCGATTGGGCGCCGGCCGAATGCGCGCGGCGCTTCGTCTCCAGCTTTCGCGAGTCGCGGTTCCATGACAGCGCGGCGAGCTTTTCGCCGGCGGCGGGACCGAGCAGGCGCGTCAGCGCGCCGCTGTGCGTCCTGGCCAGTTGGCCGATGGTCTCGACGCCGATTTCGGCCAGCCGCGCCCTGGTGGCCGGGCCAACGCCCCACATCAGACCGACCGGCAGATCATGCAGGAAGGCGAGCTCGGTGCCGGGTTCTACGACGACCAGTCCGTCGGGCTTGGCGACCTGCGAGGCAATCTTGGCCAGGTGCTTGGTGCACGCCACGCCGATCGAGATCGGCAGGCCGAGTTCGGCCCGCACGCGGCGGCGGATGGTTGTCGCGATCTGTTGCGGGGAGCCGAACAGATGCGTGCAGCCGGCGACATCGGCAAACGCCTCGTCGATGGAAATGCGCTCGACCACAGGCGTAAAATCGTCGAGCACTTTGATCGCCGCATCGCCCAGCCGCTGGTAGTGGCTGAAATTGCCGCCGACGAAGATCAATTGCGGGCAGAGTTCGCGCGCCTTGCGCCCCGGCATGCCGCCGCGCACGCCGAAGGCGCGCGCCTCATAGGAAGCGGCGAGCACGACGCCGCCGCCCACCGCGATCGGCTTGCCGCGCAGCGACGGATCGAGCAACTGCTCGACCGAGGCGTAGAAAGCGTCGAGATCGGCATGCAGGATGGTGGCTGTCGTTTCCATCGACCGCACATCCGCAGTTGCTGATAGATTGGAACAAATAAAGAACAAAGGTGGATCGTTGTCAAGCGAAGGGCGATTTGTGCGGCAACAGCCATGCCGGTTCGGCTTGAACGCAACCGCCTAGACAATATGCTCCGCTCTCAGCGCCGGTCTCATCTTTTCCAGCGCCGCTTCGCCGCCTGTCGCCAACTCGTCGGCAATCCTGGCCAGCTTGTCGTCGGCCTTGCGGTGCTTGCTGCCCCAGGCGCCGAGCGTCGCCAGCACCGGCAAGAGGTCGATGCCTGCTTCGGTCAGCCGGTAGACCGTTCTCAAGCCATGCGTCGGGTCGTCGCTTCGGGTGAGGACGCCTTGCTCCTGAAGCGTTTGCAGTCGCTCGGCCAGCGTGCGCGAGGAAATGCCTTCGTCGGATTGCAGGAATTCGCGAAAGTGCTTTTTCCCGGCGAAGACCATGTCGCGGATGATGAGCAGCGTCCAGCGGTCGCCGATCAGTTCGAGCGACAGGTTGATCGGGCAGCCGGACTTTTCGCGCGTCGACATCTATGGTTCCGTTTTTAAATCACTTTACTATTGACATCGTTTTGACCTTGCGTCAACGGTTCCAAATGTAAACTGTTTTGCGATGGCCGTGAGGAGAATGACGGTGAAAAAGCTGGTCCTGCAGATGCAGACGTCGGTCGACGGCTTTGTCGGCGCCAATGAGGAGCATTCCTGGCAGCTCTGGGAGTGGGGCGACGAGAGCGCCTGGGACGGTGCGCTGAAGCAGGACTTCAACGCTGTCTTCGCAGGCGTCGATACCATCCTGCTCAGCCGCAAGATGGCGCAGGAGGGCTATCTCACCCATTGGGGCAATGCGGCGAGGAAGTTTCCGCGCGATCCGTTCTACGCCTTTGCGCAGCGCATCGTCGACGCCCGCAAGGTGGTGCTCAGCAACAAGCTCAAGCAATCGGACTGGAAGCCGGCTTGGGAGCGCACCAGCGTGGCCAGCGGCGACCTGCCGCGCGAAGTCGATGCGCTGAAAGCGGGCGAGGGCGGCGACATGGCCGTGTTCGGCGGCGCCGGTTTCGCATCGGCACTGATCGCGGCCGGGCTGGTCGACGAGTTTCAGCTGTTCGTCAACCCGGCGGTGCTTGGGGCGGGCCGCCGGCTTTTTGATCAGGGCGGTTTTACAAACCTGCGGCTGCTCGGCTCAAAGGCCTATGCCTGCGGCATGGTGGTCAACCGCTACGCGCCGGCGGGGTGAGGGGGTCTTCTCCCTGCTCACTTCGCATCGTGAAAAATGATGCCTACGGTGTGGCGCATTCCTGAGCGCAGCCGACTGACGCCATGGCGCAGGTTGACCCGGTAATTGCCCTTGGTGCCCTGCACCGGCCGGTTGTGGACGGCAAAGACGACGGCGTCACCCTGGCGCAGCGGCACCACTTCGACCCGGCTCTGCATGCGTGGCCGCTGCTCGGTCAGCGCGAACTCGCCGCCGCTGAAATCCTGGCCCGGTTCGGAGAGCAGGATCGCCACCTGCAGCGGAAAGGCGAGGTCGCCATAGAGATCCTGGTGCAGGCAGTTGAAGTCGCCAGGCACATATTGCAGCAGCAGCGGCGTCGGCCGCGTCTGGCCGGCGGCATGACAGAGATCGAGAAACGCGGCATGCGTCGCGGGATAACGCATGGCCTGCCCCATGCGCTCGTTCCACCCATTGGCGACCTCGGCCAGCCTGGGATAGAGCGCGCTGCGCATGCCACCCAGGAGGTCGGGCAAGGGATAGCGGAAATAGCGGTACTCGCCCTTGCCGAAGCCGTGCCTGGCCATATGGATGTGGCTGCGGAAATGCTTCTCCTCGGGATAGAGGCCGGCGATCTGCCGGCACTCTTCGGGCGACAGCAGATTTTCAATCACCGCGCAGCCGAAGCCGTCGAGTTCGGCGGCAAGGGCGGGCCAGTCGTAATCGGCAACACGTGTCTGAGCAGCTTCAACCGCCGATGCGGCAACCTTGGCATGGGCATTCATATCGTAGCCTCCTTGTCGATCAGAGCGCGCTTGCGCTCGACGCCCCAGCGGTAGCCCGACAGCGTGCCGTCGGCGCGGACAACACGGTGGCAGGGTATGCCGAGCGCGATGGCGTTGGCCGCACAAGCCGTCGCCACGGCGCGGGCGCCGTTCGGCTGGCCGAGACGGCGGGCCAGCGCGGTGTAGGTGGTGGTGGCGCCGCACGGGATGCTTCGGAACGCTTCCCACAGGCGCTGCTGGAATGGCGTGCCGTGGCGCAGGTCGAACGGCAGGTCGAAGCCGACGCCGGGCATTTCGATGAAGCGCGCGATTGCCGCGAGATCGTCGCGCAGTGCGGCCTCGTCCTTGGCCAGTATCTTGCCGGGAAGCGGTTGGCGAGATCCTGCTCCAGTGTGTCGGCATCCGAGCCGATCAGGATGGCGCAGACGCCGATATCGCTGCGCGCCGCCAGGATTTTGCCGATGGGGGATTCGCCGATGGCATAGGCGATGGTGCCGAGGGCGGCGACGTTGCAGGCGGCCATCGGCATAGTGGTTTGTATAAGGTTCATTGCCTTCACTCCTTTGTTTGTGGCTGAACCCTAGCCACGGTGTCGGCCGTGTCTCACTCCGGTGCTTGCTTTCAAATTCAAATCTGCCTGAAAGGCGCAAAGGTAGGTGCTCTATGGCGCCCTCCTCTGTCCTACCGGACATCTCCCCCACGGGTGGGGAGATTGGCTGTCACCACCGCCTTCGCCAATCTCCAACGTTGCAGGACGAGAGCCGGCGCCGGAACTGCCAATCTCCCTCCTTGTGGGGGAGATGTCCGGCAGGACAGAGGGGCGCGCCATAGAGTGCTGATTTTGAACCGTCCGCACTTCAGCCAAGCATGCTCATGCCACACGCGTGACCGACACTTCGCCGAGCACGAATACCTCACCGCTCAGCAGCCGCAGCTCGATGTCGCCGGTTGCGGTGTGGTTCCACTCAGCCTTACCCTCATCGACAAGTCCGCCGATGGCAGCCATGACTTGGGATTTCGCCTTTTCGGCGCGTTTGCCGGCGGCGGTCCAATCGGTGACGTTGTCATGAGATCTTGCCATCGCGCGCATGCTTGGCCGTCATCTCCGCGCGGATCGGTAGGCGCTGTCAGATTCGCCGGCCTCACGCTCCAGCAGCGCGCGTTTGCGCTCCGCGCCCCAGGCATAGCCGGACAGGTCGCCATCCCTGCGGATCACGCGATGGCAGGGAATGGCGACGGCAAGGTTGTTGGCGGCGCAGGCGGCGGCGATGGCACGGGTTGCCTTCGGCGCGCCGATGCGCTGCGCGATGTCGGCATAGGAAACCGTGCGGCCGACGGGGATGTCTTGTAAAGCCTGCCAGACACGCTGCTGGAAGGCGGTGCCGCGCACGTCGAGCGGCAAATCGAGACCGAGCGCCGGAACTTCGACGAAACCGACGACGCGGGCGACCAGCGCCTCGTAGTCGTGATCGCCGCCGATTAGCCGTGCCCTGGGGAAACGGTCCTGCAGGTCGCGCACCAGTGCGTCAGGATCGTCGCCGAGCAGGATCGAGGCGACGCCCTTTTGACTGGACGCGACCAGGATGGCGCCGAGCGAGGTCTCGCCGACGGCGAAGCGGATCTCTTCATCGGCGCCGCCGGCGCGATAGCGCGTCGGCGTCATGCCGAGCATGCCAGTGGATTTCTCATAAAAACGTCCGCTCGAATTGAAGCCGGCAACGTAGATCGCCGTCGTGACGCTGGCGCCGTCTTCCAGGCCCTGACGAACCCTGGCGGCGCGGTGCGCGGCGGCATAGTCCTTCGGTGTCAGCCCGGTGGCCGCCTTGAAGATACGATGGAAATAACCGGCGCTGCGGCCGGCGGCATCAGCCAGCTCAGCCAGCGACGGTTCTTCCTGGCTCTGCTCGATCCTGCGGCAGGCAGCGGCGACCATCGCCGCGTTGCCGGCCTCGAGCGACGGGCCATCCGGGTCGCAGCGTCGGCACGGGCGAAAGCCGGTGGCCCTGGCCTGATCGAGCGTGTCGTGCAATTGCACATTTTTCGGATTGGCGCGCCGAGACGGGCAGGAAGGCCGGCAATAGACGCCGGTTGTTGCCACCGAATACCAGAATGCGCCGTCGGCCGACTTGTCGCGCGCGACGATTCGCGCCCAGCGCGGATCGTCGGCGGCTTGCAGCGGCGCGGATTTCAGATTTTTCGCCAGGGTAATGAACATGGCCGGCATTGAAGGCGCAGGAAGCCGGTCTCGCCACCCGTTTCCTGACGTTCTCGCAACTCTGATCGAGGCCTATGAGGACAAGCACTACCCGATTGAAGCACCCGATCCCGTTGAAGCCCTTCATTCGCGCATGGAACTGTTCAACTTGGCGCGAAAGGCTCTAGCCGAGGTAATCGGGTCATCGCCCCGCAAACGCGCCTGAGCTGTCGCCAGATCGGCCGACGAATGGACGTGGGAGTCACCGGAAGCCGACCCGGTATGGGTATGCCTCCCGGCAACGCTGCCCAGATATGATCATCATTGTGGTGCCGGGTCGGGAATGGCCAACCCTCTGTCGGCAACGTCCTGGCTCGCTTGCGGCAAGATGAAGCGTCCCGTTACGTACCAGAGCAGGGACACCACGAGAATCGAGAGATAGCCGTCCACGGCATAGTGCCAGCCGGTATAAACCGAACCGAACAGGATGAAGGCCGCGAAGGACCAGCCGGCGATTGCCCACCGGCGGCCGAATCGAGCCAGGAAGAACGCGTTGAGCGTGGCGAACGCGACGTGCATGCTTGGCATGGCGGAGATGCCGCCGCCGAGTTCCGGGCGGCCACTCTGGTAGGCTGTAAACAGGTAATCGGCGTACAGATGGACCGACGCGCCGTAGCCCTTCTGCGCCAGAGCGGCCTGCAGCGCGACAAACCGGTCGCCGCCGTAGATTTGGTCGTGGAATATCGGGCCGGCGGACGACAGCAGGGTCGCGAGAACGGTGCCGCACAGCATCGTGGTCAGCGCGAATGCCCATAGGTAGCGCAAACGCCCGACCGGATTGTTCCAGAAGGCGACGAAGAGCACGGCGCCGAACCATTGCAGAAGCCAGCCATATCCATAGCCGGCGAAAATGGCGACCGACACCGGTTCGGAAACGATGCTGTGCGCCCATGTCCAGGGATCGGCGCCATGCAGCCGAAGATCGAGGTCCGCCAGGGCGCGGTCGGCGTAGAACGGCACCATGTCCGGGATGGCGACCTTCAAGGTGGTGAATGCGGTGACGCCGAGAAAGAACAAGAAGATGACGGGTGCGGCTGCAAGCCAGCGGTGCCTGAGTACGCCGAGGATGAACCTCGTCGGCGCATGCCGGGCAAATGCCAGCCCCGCCACACCAAGGCCCGCCGCCAGAAGCGCGGGCAGGAAAAAGGCGAACGGCTTGGCATAGGATTGCGCCAGATGCAGGTAGCGGTCCGGCTGCAGGCAAACAGCGGTCACGGCATAGGTCAGACACAAGGCAACCAGCAGCCAGCCGCTCCTGGTTGTCGCGATGTCGAGGTCAAGGATGGCAGTTGGGCGGCGATTGTTGCCGCGCTGACCTGTGTGCTCACTCATCGAAGGACATTCCGCCCAGTTGTCCAAAAAAATAATTGGGTTATTTCGCAGGCGATATATTACCATCAGGTTACACTTGCGGGCAAATAGATCTATAAATATTAGACCGATAGAATTCTTGCTGGCAAAGAGCCTGTTTACGAAAGCGTCGCGCCGCAACGCGCTGCCGTCATTGTCGGTTTTCAACGGCTGCAGGCTGCCTCGCCATCGGGCTTCGGCTAAGCTTAAGGGAGCCATCGCCTGGGTTGGCGATGGCCCTCTTTCAACATACCGTTCGATCAGGCGACCTTGATCAGACCGAGCTGGGTGAGGGCGGCGACGCCGTCATCGAGGCCGATCTCCTCGACGATCCTGCCGTCGACCACCTTCAGCACCGTGGTGCCGGTGAAACGCATCGTGCGGCCGGTGGCGGCCGGCAGCGAGCCGGCGAGGAAATCGCCGAAGGCCGGGCCGGTATGCGTGCCGCCGCCCTCCCACTGGCCGACGACATAGTCGCCCTCGGCAATCAGGTCGGCCGTGGCCCAGAAGTTGAGGTCCGGGAAGGCGGCGCGGAAGCCGCTCATGAAGGCCTTGATGTCGTCGCGGCCGCGGCGCGGCTCGTGCAGCGAGTATTTCAGCAGCATGTCGGGTGCCGCGATGTCGTCGACGACGGACAGGTCGCAGCTTTCACCCCAGAAGTCGGTGAACCATCTGACGACGACGGCCTTGTTGTCTTCTTGTCTGGTCATTGGAAGATCCTCTTGTCTCTGCAATGTGATCATCGGCGGCGCCGATGATCCGGGATCACCGGATTGGCCGATGACCTGGAGCCATGACTAGGAACATCCGGCCGATGCGAAACTCCGGTTCTTGCCGGCCAATCGAAGAGCAGAGGCGGCAGGTGAGGAGCCAACAAAGCAGCCCGCCATCGCCGTGGTAACTGTTTCTTCTCTGGTTTTGCCGCAGATTGCCCTGCGGTGGAGCAGGCGAAGCAGACGATGGCGCGTCAGGGCAAGAAAAGTCGCAATGGAACGTTCTGGGCCAAGGCCCTGGAGCGCGCCCATCTTGGTGTCTGGGACTGGGATCTTGTAACCGGCGACTGCTTCTATTCCGCGACCTGGGCGCGGATGCTGGGCTACGATGAGAGCGAACTTGCCAACACCAGCGACCTGTGGCTGCAACTGACCCATCCCGACGACCGCGAGCGGGCGCTGGCCAGCGGCGACCGCCACATTGCCGGCCTGACCGACGCCATCGAGACCGAATTGCGGCTGAAGCACAAGCAGGGACACTGGGTGTGGGTGCTCGATCGCGGTGGCGCCGTCGAGCGCGACGCGATGGGAAAGCCGCTCAGGCTGATGGGTGTGCAGACCGACATCTCCAAGCAGAAGGCGGCCGAAGCCGAACTCGAGCAGGTCAATGTGCGCTTCCGCCTGGCGCTCGCCGCCAGCGGTACCGGCATCTGGCACCACGACCTCGCCACCGGCAAAAGCTATTGGGACGAACGCACCAGGGAGATTTTCGGGCTTGTCTCCGACACCGCCGAAGTCGAGCGCGACCACTGGTTCGGCTATCTGCATCCGGACGATAAGGAGGCCGCGTCGCGCGCGCATCTGGTGCCGCTCGAAACGGACAAGGTCACCGCCGTGCAATACCGCATCGTCCGGCGCGACGGAGAGGTCCGGCACATAGAATCCCTGCTGCGTTTCATCGCCGACCCGCAAATCCCGGACCGCCGGCTGGCGGGGCAGATCCTGGGCACGGTGCGCGACATCACCGAAGACAAGCAGCGCGAGCAGGAGCTTGCCTATGCGGCCCGCCATGACGCGCTCACCGGTCTCTTGAACCGCGCCGCGTTCGACCGGCTGCTGGCCGATCACATCGCGGCCCCGCAGTTGCTGCCGCTTTCCGTGTTCTACGTCGATCTCGACTACTTCAAGGCGCTCAACGATTTTGCCGGCCACGCGGCCGGCGACCTGGCACTGAAAAGCGTTGCCCTAGGCATTCTGGGCTGCCTTCCCCCGACGGCGCATGCCGCGCGCCTGGGCGGTGACGAGTTCGCGCTGCTGATGCCCAATTGCGATACGGCGCAGGCCGGGAGGCTGGCCGACGCGGTACTTGCCGCGGTTCGCGATGCCGAACTAGGATCGACGGCCACGTCGCGCAAGCTGGCGGCCTCAATCGGCATCGCTTTCGTCGATGACGCCAACACGACGGTGGCCGACGCGCTGGCCTGCGCCGACGACGCCTGCTACGCGGCCAAGGCCGCCGGGCGGAACCGATTTGCCGTCTTCTCCACCGATACGGCATCGGGTTCGGGTGGCCTCAACGCGGCGCGCGTCGTCGCCGATACGGTCGATGCCATGGAAGACGGAAGGCTGAAGCTGTTTGGCCAGGAAATCCATCGGCTGGGCCGTCCCTGGCTGGAAAGCCGCCATGTCGAAGTGTTGGCCAGGCTCGCCGCCCGCAACGGCCGGCTGGTGCCACCCGGCGAGTTCATTCCGGTGGCCGAGCGGTTCGGCATCGCGTCGCGGCTCGACCGCTGGATCATCCGCACCGCGCTGTCGCGGCATGGTGCCGCCTTGCGTTCGGGGGCGTTGACGCTTGGCTTCAATCTGTCGGCGCAGACGCTGAGCGACCCGCAGCTTTGGGACTTCGTGGACAACTTCATAGAAGAAACCGGGGCGCCGCATTCGGGCATCGGCTTCGAGATCACCGAAACCGCCGCCGTCACCAATTTCGACGCCGCCGAACAGTTTGTGCGCAAGGCGCGCGAGCGGCGCTGCCGGGTCAGCCTCGATGATTTCGGCGCCGGTATGAGCTCGTTCGAATATCTCCGGCGGTTCCCCGTCGACACGATCAAGATCGACGGTTCCTTCATCGAACACATCACGCAAAGCCGTTTCGACCGCGAGATCGTGCTGGCCATCACCAGCATCGCCCGCAGCCTCGGCTGTGACGTGGTCGGCGAGAAGATCGAACAGCAGGACACGCTGGCCATGTTGAGCGACATGGGCGTCGCCTTCGGCCAGGGATTTTTGCTGCACCGGCCAGAGCCGCTGGAACGAATTGTCGCGCGTGCGACCAAGGGAGCGACGGCCCGCAAGGCATCGTGATCCGGGTGCGGCGAGTTTCAGGCCAGGCCGAACTGACCTGAAACTCGCCGCATTCTATCCGGTTCGCCGCGCCGTCGATTGCGGAAACTCCAGCACTCCAGCCTCGGGTCGCCTGTGCTGCGCTTCCGTCACCGCTTCGATCAACAGATCGAGCGCTTCACAGGCCGCGCGACTCGTCTCGTCGTTGCCTTGCAGATAATGATAGGCTCGTTCGAGGTGGATGCGGGCGGCTGAAAAATCGCTGGTCAATGGTCCCTCCATGATCCCGCCCTAGAAGACCTTGCCGGAGACGAGGGAACGCCGGGTAAATATCCACAAGCGGCTTTTATTCAAATGCCGCCGAATGTTGCGGGGAGGCGCGCGGCGTTGATGCTGCCAATCTCCCCCCGTGGGGGAGATGTCCGGCAGGATAAAGGGGGGCGCTGTCCTGCCGACCTGAACAATCAGATTTTCGATCTGTTTCGCAGCCTGCACGCTTGATGAGATTGAAGATCTCCCCCACACGGGGGAGATTGGCGGCTTCACCGCCGCGTGATTAGACTGTCAACTTCCTGCGCAAGGTGAGACCGATGATCGTCCAGGCCTGCATCAACGGCGCGCGCGTGCGCGATTTCCACCCGAAGCTGCCGCTGACTGCCGAGGCAATGGCCAGCGATGCGGCAGCCTGCGTCGCCGCTGGAGCGGCCGAACTGCACATCCATCCGCGCGGCACTGACGGGCGCGAAAGCCTGGCAGCCGTCGACGCCACCGTGCTGGCGGTGCGCCGGACCTGCCCGGGAACACTGGTCGGCGTGTCGACCGGCGCCTGGATCGAGAACGACGTCGAGCGGACCCGCACGGCGATCGCCGGCTGGCGAGACCTGCCCGACTATGCTTCGGTCAACCTGTCCGAACCGGATGCGCCCGCCGTGATGGAACTGCTGCGCCAGCGTGGTGTCGGCATCGAGGCGGGGCTTGCCGTCGTCGCCGATGCCGAGCGCTTCGTAGCGCTTCCCGGCCACGACCAGGTGCTGCGCATTCTGATCGAGATCGACATCCCGGACTTGTCCGCTGCACTCGACGAAGCGCATGGCATCGTCGCCGTGCTCGAGCGCGCCGGGGTACGGCGGCCGATCCTGCTGCATGGCGTCGATGCAACTGTCTGGCCCTTCGTCAAGCTTGCGCATCGCAAGCGCTGGTCGACACGGGTCGGTCTGGAAGACGGCAATACGCTCGCCGATGGAACTGTGGCGAAGGACAACGCGGCGATCGTCGCTGCCGCCGTAGCGATCTTTTGCGGCTAGTTTTCCAGAATGATCTGGATTGCCTTATCGACCACCGGATGGAGGCCACTGGCCTGGAAGGACAGCCGGTTGCCGGAGCCGACATTGCTGGTCATGGCGATGGTCAACCCCGAGATCGGATCGTGCAGCATCACGGCGACATAGCCGGGAATGCTGCCCTGGTGGCCGTAGAAGGCGCGGTCGGCATAGATGCTCTGGAACATGCCGGCACCGGTTTCGCGCATGCGGGTGCCTGGAAAGCTTGCCGGCACACGGTGCTCAAACATCTCGGCGAAGAACGGCGGCGACAGCAGCTTTCCGGAAAAGAGACCGCGCATGAAGGCCACCATATCCGACGGCGTCGACACCATGTCGCCGCAGCCATAGGCGGCGCCGAACGGGAATGAATCGGAGGAATCCTGCAGCGCATCGGAGTAGGGCATCACGCCATCCATGCGCCACATCTCGCCGCCCGAGGCGATATCGGCGGGCGCATTCGCCGCCGGCGGCGGCCGGTGGTAATAGCCGCGTACCATCGATTTCTCCGGAAAGGCCTCGGTTGCCGGCGACCAGGTATTCTCCAGGCCGAGCGGCTGCAGCACCGCGCTTCTGACATAGCCGCCCAGCGACTGGCCGGAGACAGCCTCGATCACCATGCCGGCCAGAACATAGCCGGTGTTGTTGTAGACGGCGGGCCCGCCTGGCGCCTTCTGCTTGTCGGAAACGAAGGCTATGTCGACCAGCTGTTGCGGCGTCCATTGCCGGCTCGGATCCATCGGAATGTAATATTCGAACTCGGGCAGGCCGCTGCGGTGGTTGATCAGCTGGCGCACCGAAATGTCTTTTGCTCCCGGGAGGTCGGGAAACCAGGAGGCGATCGGCGCGCCGAGGTCGAGCTTGCCGTCCTGAGCGAGCTTGACCAATGCGGCGGCGACGAAGGTCTTGGTGCAACTGCCGATCTTGAACAGGCGGTCGGGCGAGACGGCAATGCCATGCTCCCGGTCGGCGAGGCCGGCAGTGAGGGCGGTTGGTGCGGCGCCTGTCGAGTAGGCGAGCGAGGCGCCTACCGCACCATCGGTGAGATAGGTCTTGAGGAGGGCGTTCAGGTCTTCACGCATGGATTCCGCTTTCGCCGCCAAATTGCTGGTTTCATAGGTGCCGGTGCGCCCTCGGGCCGAGCCCGAGGGCAGGGTCGCCAAGCTTCACTCCGTCATATCGACCGCGGCAAAGTTCTGCCGGCCGAAGGGGTCGAGCACGTAGTTGAGCACGCTCTTGCGGATCGGGATCGCCACCACCGAATGGGCGATCGGCGCCACCGGCACCTCGACCTTCAGGATCGCTTGCGCCCTGGCGTAGATGTCGGCGCGCTGTTTCGGATCGGCGGCGACGCGACCGTCCTGCAGCAGCTTCTCGAAGGCCGGATCGCACCAGCGCGAGCGGTTGGAGCCGCCCTTCACGCCGTCGCAGGACAGCAGGTAGCTCAGCATGTTGTCGGGGTCGCCATTGTCGCTGCTGCCGCCGAGCAGATAGGCGTCCTGTTCGCCCGCCGCGGTGCGCTTAAGATATTCGCCCCATTCAAAGCTGACGATCTCGGCCTTGACGCCGACTTTCGCCCAGTCGGCCTGGATCATCTCGGCCATGCGCTTGGCATTGGGATTGTAGGGCCGCGATACCGGCATCGCCCACAGGCTGATTTTCAGGTCGCTCTCGTGGCCGGCTTCCTTCAGCAGCGCCTTCGCGCCATCCGGGTCATAGTCGATGCCGGCATCGGTGACGGCGCCGATCTGCGCCGGCGGCACGACGCTGCCGGCGACCGTGCCGGCGCCGGCATAGACGGCGTCGACGATCGCCTTGCGGTCGACGGCCTTGGCCAGCGCCATGCGCACGCGCACATCGCCGAGCGGCTGATGTTCCACATTGAAGCCGAGAATGCCGATGTTCTGGCCCTTGAGGTCGAGCACGGTGATGTCGGGATCGGTGCGCAAATCGGCGACTGCACTGGGCGGGGGCGGGGCGGCGACCTGGCACTCATTGGCCTTGAGACGCTCGACGCGCGTGGTCGGTTCGGGCGTGACGGCGAACACCAGAGTGTCGATCTTCGGCGGGCCGCGCCAATAATCCTTGTTGGCGGCGTAGCGGATCTGGCTGTCGGGGACATAGGCCTGCAGCACGAACGGGCCGGTGCCGACGGGCTCGCTATCGATCAGTTCCGGCGTGCCGGCGGCGACCATCTTTTCGGTCTGCTCCAACGACAGGATAGAGAGATAGTCGAGAGCGATGCCGGGCAGGAAGGTGACATTGGCCGCCGTCAGGGTGAAGCGCACGGTGTGGTCGTCGACCTTGTCGATCTTGTCGATCAGCGAGCCCATGCCGAGTGCGTTGAAGTACTCGTAAGCGCCGCCGCCGAGCTTGTGGTAGGGATTGCTGGCGTCGCGCTGGCGGTTGAAGGTGTACAGCACGTCGTCGGCATTGAACTCGCGCGACGGTGTAAAGTGGTCGTTCGACTGGAATTTCACGCCGTGGCGTAGGTGGAACGTGTAGATCTTGCCGTCGGCTGAGACCTCCCAGCTTTCGGCCAGCGCCGGCCCGACCTCGGTCGTGCCAGGCTTGAACTCGACCAGCCGGTTGAAGATCGTCTTGGCGGCGGCATCCATGGTGGAGTCCGCCGTGCCGATCGCCGGGTTGAAGGTTTCGGGATTGGCTTCCGAGCAATAGACCAGGGTTTTGGCGTAGGCCTGTCCGCCAAGAAGGACGGACGAGGCCAGCAAGGACGAGGTAAGGACTGCGCGCAGAACGGATTTCATCGCAAACGCTCCTGATGACACTTTACGGGTTGAGGGAAGGGCAGGCCGGTGAAGTTCATGGCGTCGCCGCCGGGGTGATGAAACGGTCGGGCGCAAGCGCGGCGGAGGTGATACCGCGAGCCGTGAGATCGTCCGGCAGCGGCTGGCCGCGCAGCAGCGCCGAACCCAGCCGCGCCAGCGTCAGCGACACCTGGAAACCGTAGCCGCCCTGGCCGCCGAGCCAGAAGAAGCCGGGCAGGCGAGGGTCGAAACCGATAACCGGCGTGCGGTCGGGCGAAAAGGTGCGCAGGCCAGCCCACGGCGTCGACGGACGGCCGATTCGCAGCGACGTCGCCTGTTCGATGCGGTCGACGGCGATGGCGACGTCGATGTCTTCCGGATAGGCGTCGCAGGGTTCGGAATCGGTCTCGTCGGCCAGCGAGCCGATCAGCCTGCCGGCATCGGGCTTGAAGTAGAATTGTTCATGCAAATCGACCACCAGCGGCCAGGCGCTGATGTCGGTGCCGGCGGGCGGATCGAAAAGGAAGGCGGTGCGGCGCTTCGGCCGGAAGCCGAGACCGCCGAGACCGGCCAGCCCGGCGACGACATCGACCCAGGCGCCAGCGGCGTCGACGACGATGTCGGCCTGGTAGGCGCCGGCATTGGTGGTGACGCTGAAGCCGTTTGCGACGCGGGAAATCTCCAGCACTTCCTCGCCGGTGCGGATCACGCCGTCGCCGGCCTTGAGCGCGGAGGCTGAAGCTGCAAGCATCTTTCCCGTGTCGACATCGAGCGCGCCGGGTTCATGCACGCCGCCGCAGGTGGTTGCCGTGGCGATGACCGGCACCAGCGCGGTGACTTCTGCTGCTGACAGGCGCCGTACGCTCGGCACCAGCGCCTGCATCTCGGCCGCCATGCGGTCGACGGCTGCACTGTCTTCGACACCGCCGACGTGCAGCGCGCCGCGCCGGTGGGCGGCGAAGCCGCCATTGATGATCGCCTGTCGGCTGGCCAGCGATAGCGCCCGCACCAGCGCATTGCCATAGGTTTCGGAAAACAGCGCCGCGGAGCGGCCGCTGGCGTGGTAGCCGAGATGCGGCTCGCGCTCGAGCACGGTGATCTCGGCCCAGGATTGCACGGCCGCCGCCAGCGAAAGGCCGGCAATGCCGCCGCCGATGACGACGGTTTTTTGGAGAGACTTGGACTGCATGTTCTAGGGGTAGAAATAATTTCGTATCCAGTCAATATTTAGCGTATAAGAAAATTATTAGCGTTGTTGATGGCGGCAGGGAGTTGGACTACTAGGAGAAGCGGCTCAGTGGCCGCGCAACGGAGCTGACGATGTCGGAGCAACCGAACCTCGGTGATTGTCTGCGCGGCTTGAGGAAGACGCATGGCTGGACCTTGCAGGAGGTCAGCACGCTGACCGGCGTCGCGGTGTCGACGCTGTCCAAAGTCGAGAACGACCAGATGTCGCTGAGCTACGACAAGCTGCTGCAGATCTGCGAGGGGCTGAGCATCCATGTCACCGAGCTGCTGAGCGGCGACCGCAAGCAGCCGGCCGCGCGCACCCGCCGTTCGGTGACCTCGCAGTCCAACACGCTGCGCCAGCTGACCCGCAACTACGATTACCGCTATCTGGCCACCGATCTGGTGCGCAAGCGCATGGTGCCGATCCACGCCTATGCACGCGCCCGCACGCCGCAGGAATTCGGCCCGCTGACCAGGCATGCCGGCGAGGAATTTTTGATCGTGCTCAAGGGCGAGATCGAACTGCACACCGACCAGTACGCGCCGGTGCGGCTGAAACAGGGCGACAGCGTCTATATCGATTCCACTATGGGTCACGCCTACCTGTCGGTGGGCGAGGGCGACGCCGAGATGCTGTGCGTCTGCTCCGGCGACGAGCCTGACATGGAGGGCGCGTTGCTGAGCGTGCTGGAGACGGTGGAGGGGTAGGGGCAGGTCCCAACCCTCCACGTTGGTGCTGCCCCTCATCTGGCTGCCGCCATCTTCTCCCCGTAAACGGGGAGAAGGACGATCCTATCGACGGGCGGCGCTGGCTTCAACAATTGAGCGGCTCCACTACAGCGCAACTACACGTCCCATTCCCCGCCGAACCGCCTCGCGGTAGGCGAGATCGGCGGCCACCATGTCTTCCATGGCGACGCCCATGGCCTTGTAGACGGTGACCTGATCGGCGCTGACCCGTCCCGGCCGCCGCCCGAGCAGCATGTCGCCGAGCTCGATTCCGGCTTTCGGATCAATGCCCGCCAGTTCGCAAGAGCCGACCGGCGTCGGGGCAAAGGCATCCCTGGTCTCGACGAACAGGCTGGCCCGGCCGACAAGCTCGACCGGCAATTCGCCGCCCGGCGGGGCGACGCCTACCGACGAGACATGGGTGCCCGGCCGCACCCATTCGGCCGAGATCACCGGCGCATAGGAATGCGTTGCCAGGCAGACGACGTCGGACGAACGCACCGCGGCCTCGATATCGGCGACGGCAACGACACCCGGATGTTGCGCGGCAAGTGCTTGCGCATCTGAAAATTCCTTGGAGACAACGCGGATTTCGGCGAAATCGCGCACCAGCGGCAAAAGATGCAGATGCTGGCCGGCCTGCACACCGGCGCCGACCACCGTCGCGACCTTGGCGTCGCGGCGGGCGAGTTCACGCACCGAAAGCACGGCCGAGCCGGAGGTGCGCACGGCGGTGATGTAGGTGCCGTCCATGACGCAGACCGGCATGCCCGTCTGCGGGTCGAACAGATGGATGGTGGCGAGGTGGCTGGGGATACCTTTGGCGACGTTGCCCTCGAAGACGTTGACGATCTTCACCGTCAGATGCATGCCCGCTATCCATGCCGACATCGCCAGCGAATAGCCGGCCTGCGGAACATCGAGCTGCGGCCGTGCCGGATTGACCACCTTGCCGCCGGACAAGGCCTTGAAGCCGCCGGCGAGTACGTCGAGAAGCTGGCGCAGGTCGATGCAGGTTTTCACCTCGGCCTCGCTCAGGATGAGTACGGGCATGTCACCCTTGGCCTGGGCGCTGCGGGAGGTCGATATCGCTGATGTCATGGGATCCGCTTTCGTTGTCGGTTGCACGACAACGGTATTGCGGTCCGGGAGCGTGATGAAATATACTGCTTTTGCTATTTTGGCGTGATTATCACGTTTGTTCTGGTCAAAAAGTGTGAATCCTGAAATGGACGATCTCGACCGTATCGACCGCTCGCTGCTACGTTTGTTGCAGGAGGACGGCCGCCGCACGACGCTCGATCTGGCGCGCCGGGTCGGTCTGTCGCCGACCGGGGCGACGCTGCGCGTCAAGCGGCTGTTCGCCGAAGGCTTCATTCGCGCCGTGCGCGCGGTGCTCGATCCTGCTCGGATCGGGCAGGCGCAGCTCGTCTTCATCGAGGTGCGGCTCGACCACACGGCGCCGCATGTGTTCGACCGCTTCGCCGAGGCGGTTCTGCGGGCGCCCGAGATCATCGAATGCCACATGGTGGTCGGCGGCTTCGACTATCTGGTCAAGGCGCGCATCGCCGACATGGCGATGTTCCAGGATTTCCTGCAGCGCGTCATCCTGCCGCTGCCCGGGGTGCGGGAGACACACACCTACGCTTCGATCGCCAATGTGAAGCCCGACGCCTTGCTGCCGATCTAGAGCGGCGGCCTTTCTCCCGCATCCAGCAACCATTGCCGCACGGCTTGCGTCGGCTCGGGGTGGCGCTGTTTTCTCGGCATCACGACATAAAAATCCTGCGTGCCGCGCATTTCGCCGCTGACGGGCTGAACCAGGCGGCCCGTGGCGAGATCAGCGGCTACGAGGAAGCGGCTGGCCAGCGCAATGCCCTGGCCGGCGACGGCCGCGTCGATGGCCAGGCCCGTCTGGTTGAAGCGCATCCGTTTCAATTCGGTCGTCATCTTCAGGCCGACCGCTTTCTCCATGAATTCCGGCCACAGATTGTGGGCATCGTGCAGCAGCACATGGTGCTGGATTTCGGAGGCTGCGATTTCAGCAACACCTTCCGGCAGCAAGGCCGGGCTGCAGACGGCGACGATCTGCTGGGGAAACAGCAGGTCGACGATCAGCCCAGCGCCGAAGGGCGGGCGGCCTTGCCTGACCGCGATGTCGACGCCATCGGTTTGAAAGCTCGACAGGCTCTCGCTGGCCAGCACGCGCAAATCGACCAGCGGGTTGTGCGCGACGAAGTCGTGCAATCTCGGGATCAGCCATTTGGTAGCGAAGCTCGGCGTCACGCTGATCGTCAGCCGCGCCGGCTCGGGACGAAGCAGCAGCGTCGCCTCCGAGATCAGGTCGAAGGCGCGGCGGATGTTGGGGACATAGGCGCGGCCCTCATCGGTCAGCGCCAGGCCGCGCGGCAGCCGCTCGAACAGCTTTGTGCCGAGATCGGCTTCCAGCCCGCGAATGTGCTGGGCGACCGCCCCTTGCGTGACATTGAGCTCTTCGGCGGCGATGCGGAAGTTGAGATGACGCGCCGAGGCTTCGAAGGCGCGCAGCGCATTCAATGGCGGCAGGCTGAGGAAGGCTTCGGGCATGCAGGAGTTTTTCTACAGGTTGATTTCAGGCATTCTGGTTCGAACCAGCGGGGAAAACCAGCTATATCGACGTTCAACTCCCGAAAACACCGCTTGCGGTGCCCGCCAACCCTGAGAGGAAAATCCGATGAGTGTAGAAAAAGTAGCTGTGGTGG
>NZ_RZTE01000090.1:0-2362 GCF_003997415.1 Mesorhizobium sp. M7A.F.Ca.MR.245.00.0.0
GGCAGGGCAGAGGGGGGTGCCTTGGAACAACCATGGGCAAGTGTCTGCTATCCTCTGCCTTGGAAAGCTAAGCCTATGAATCGCTTGCAGCCGTCTATTCGACAAACACCTTCACACTCGCCGCACGCCCTGCGGCGTCGATGACGGTCAGCGTCGAATAGCCGGCGCCGTCGGGCTGCCAGGTCGCGGTGCGGCGACGATCGATGCCTGCCAGCGGCTTGCCGTTGGCGAGCCAGCGGAACGGCGCACGGCCGCCTTGCAGCTTCAGCACCAGTGGCGAGGCGTCGGCCGAATTGGTGCCGAGATCGACGCGGGCGCCGTCAGGCGGGAAGATGATGGTCGGTGCGGGTTCGCTCACCGTCGCCTGCACCAGGCCATCCGACCCGGCGCCGAAGCGGGCGAGCGTCACCGGCAGGTCCTCGCGTCTGGGGCTGAACATGCCGGGCGGTTTGCCCGGCAAGGGGACGGTGGCGAGGCCCGAGCGGACAAAACCCTCGAACAGGATGGGAGCGGCCGAGACATAGCCGGAAAGGCCGGGCACCGCGCCGGCATCCGGGCGGCCGACCCAGACGCCCAGCACATAGCGGCCGTCGAAGCCGACCGACCAGGCGTCGCGGTATCCGTAGGACGTGCCGGTCTTGTAGGCGATGCCGCGCTGCAAGGCACCCTCGGGCGGCTTGACGCCCGACAATATGTCGATGATCTGCCAGTTGGCCTGACCGTCGAGGATGGTGGCGCTGGTGCGCTCGGCATCGGCAGGCTCGGTGCCGTCATGCAGCGTGTGCGTCTTGCCGCCATTGGCGAGCCCTGTGTAGAGCTGGACGAGGTCGCGCAATGTCACCCCGACGCCGCCAAGACCGATGGCCAGGCCCGGGGCTTCGTTGACCGGCAGTATGGGGCTGACGCCGGCCTGGCGGAAGCGCGCCATCAGCCGCGTTGGCCCGACCGCGTCGAGCACGCGGATCGCCGGCACATTGAGCGACAATTGCAGCGCTTGCCGGATGCTGACATCGCCCTGGTAGCCCATGTCGAAATTCTTCGGCCGGTAGCCGGAGAAATCGACGGGGCTGTCGTCGATCAGCGTTTCCTGCGCCACCAGGCCCTGTTCGAAGGCCAAACCGTAGATGAAGGGCTTTAGCGTCGAGCCTGGCGAGCGGACGATCTTTGTCATGTCGATCCAGCCGGAGCGGCTGGCGTCGAAGAAATTGGCCGAGCCGACTTCGCCAAGGATGTCGCCGGTGCGGGAGTCGGCCAGCACCATAGCGACCGACAGGCGGGGGCCGAGCTTGGTGGCCGCGTCCCTCGCCACCTGTTCCAGCCCCTCCTGGACGCTCTTGCGGATCGTCAGCCGCAAGGGCTGGCCGGGGACGGCCTTGGGCAACATCGCATAGGCGGCGTGCGCGGCGAGCGCCGGCAGCGTGCGGCGCAGGTCCGAGACATCGTCGAGGGCGGCCCGTGCGGCCTCGCGCTCGCCGAGCAGGCGGGAGGAGACCATTCGGGTCAGCACCCGGTCGCGGGCGGCGTGGGCGATCTTCAAATTGCGGTCGGGCCGGCGCTTTTCCGGCAGCTGCGGCAGAGCGACGAGCAGGGCGGCCTCGGAAACGGTGAGCCGTTTCGGCTCCTTGCCGAAATAGGCGAGCGAGGCGGCGCGCACGCCTTCCAGATTGCCGCCATAAGGCGCCAGCGTCAGGTAGCGTTCGAGGATTTCGCGTTTCGACAGCCGCCGCTCTATCTGGATGGCGCGCAGCATCTGCTTGACCTTGGAGCCGAGGCTGCGGCTTTCGCGCGGCTCGATCAGCCGGGCAAGCTGCATCGAAAGCGTCGAGCCGCCGGAGACGATGCGGCCGCTGGTGGCGAACTGGCCGGCGGCGCGGGCCAGCGCCAGTATGTCGACACCTTCATGGTCCCAGAAACGCTTGTCTTCGTAGGTGACCAGCATGTCGACGAACTGCTTGTCGACCTGGTCGAGGCGGGTTTCGAGCCGCCAGTAACCGTCCGGCGTGGCGAAGGCGCGCAACAATTCGCCGTCGCGGTCCTGGACTTCGGTGGAGACCGTCAGTTCGGCTGGAAGCGGGGGCGGGAAGGCGTGGTCGAGCGCCCAGAGGGTGGTGGCGGCAATTGCGGTGAGTCCAATGAGGGAGGCTCCTGCAACGGCCGTGCGACGAAGGAACTTCTTGGAAAGCATGGCGCCGCCCCTCATCCGGCTGCCGCCACCTTCTCCCCGTATAGTGACGGGGAGAAGGGTGCTGTCATGGCCCTTGGCGCTTTTCCAGCAACGTTCAAAGATGGCGAAAGCTTTGTAGCAGGCCTCTTTCTCCCCGTCACTATACGGGGAGAAATGCCCGGCAGGGCAATGAGGGGC
>NZ_RZTE01000091.1:0-1984 GCF_003997415.1 Mesorhizobium sp. M7A.F.Ca.MR.245.00.0.0
TCTCTTTTGTCGCGGAATATTTTCCCGTCAAAATCGGACACGGTCTCGAGGGCATCGCTCCCTCTGGCTTGCTTCAGCGAAGCTCTCACCGTGTTGCCGCACATCAAGCTGCAACGGAGGTGCCAATTCCCTCAGCTCCGGTAAGCGGCGGGAAATGCTTTGAAATTCTCCACGAGGCTAAATGCGGCCGATTGTCGTGAACCCGACATGTCTTCTGCCGCTGTCGGGTTTCGCCCTATCTCTTGAGAGCTTGGACGGCTCGCCTGTGATTAGACTGGCCTCGGTCCTCGAGCAGTGGCAGTTTGGCGCCAGTTCGAAAGCGCGAACTCGCCGGCTTGGTCCTCGTGCCGCCACCGCCGCGTGTGGATTCTTGCCCCGGAGTCAAAATTCGCCTCGCGGTTGCCAACGGCGGCATGCGCTCAATGCGCGTGGCGTTGAGCCCCGACAGCACGTAATGGTACCAATTAGTGGATGCCCGTCGCTGCCTCCACTTCTCCAGCCAAGCGCTCGAACGACGCTACCTACCCACGTTCGAGCGCGACCGCGGAATCGCAGACTGCCGAACGTCAGCCGTTGCGAAAGGTGTAGCCGTACCCGTTGATCGCCGGCGCGCCGCCTAGATGTGCGTAGAGGACCCTCGATCCCTGTGGAAAGAAGCCCCTCTGGACGAGGTCGATCATCCCTTGCATCGATTTGCCCTCGTAAACGGGGTCCGTAATCATGCCCTCGAGCCGCGCGCACAAACGGATTGCCTCTTTGGTTTCCTCCGATGGAACGCCATAACCCGGGTACGCGTAGTCCATGAACAACACCACGTCTGCCTCGACAATTTCCGCTCCGAGGTGGACGAGCTTCGCTGTATTTTGGGCGATGCCGAGCACCTGCGCCTTGGTCTTGGCGGGCATGGCGGAGGCATCGATACCGATCACGTTGCGCTGTCGACCATCCTTGGCGAACCCGACGAGCATGCCGCCGTGGGTTGAACCAGTCACCGTACAGACGACGATATAGTCGAAGGCAAACCCAAGCTGCTCTTCCTGGGCACGCACCTCCTCAGCGAACCCCACATAGCCCAGGCCGCCGTATTTGTGGACAGAGGCGCCGGCAGGTATCGCATATGGCCTGCCGCCCCTTGCCTTGACTTCATAAAGTGCCTTTTCCCAGCTGCGGCGGATGCCGATGTCAAAGCCCTCGTCAACCAGGCGCACCTCTGCCCCCATGATGCGGCTCAAGAGGATATTGCCGACCCGGTCGTAGACAGCATCATCATGTGGGACCCAGCTCTCCTGGACCAGGAGGCATTTCATGCCGATCTTGGCGGCGACCGCAGCGACCATGCGCGTATGGTTGGACTGCACGCCACCGATTGTGACGAGCGTATCGGCATCTGACGCGATCGCGTCGGGCACAATGTATTCGAGCTTGCGCAGCTTGTTTCCGCCGAACGCGAGACCGGAGTTGCAGTCCTCGCGTTTGACGTAGATTTCCACCTTGTCGCCCAGATGCTTGCCGAGGCGGTCGAGCCTCTCGATCGGCGTGGGTCCAAAGGTGAGCGGATAACGTTCGAATTTTTCCAGCATGCTATCTCCAGCAAAAAAGTACCTGAACCGGCTACGCACCGGTCAGCCCAGGGGTATGGTCGCGTGTTAGCCGAACACAGATTCCCTATACGATCAGCTCAGTCATCAGAGGGTGACCAAAATTGGTGTGGGTCTGAGCACTGATCCTGTCATCCGCGCATCAAAGCAGCAGCACATGCTGGGCATTCGACCAAGCCGGGACACAGCTGAAAATTGCATTCCGCAGTTGATCAGAGTCAGACGACTGGTACCCGAGCTTTCCTGTAACCATCGGCATGCTGGCCCCTGTGGCGAGTTCCACGAGCGCGGCTAGAGGACTGCCAGATCAGAAAGAGCACGCGGCCGAAGGAGCCGGCCTGAAGCAGCAGCGAACAGGCCAGCGTCGTGACGACTGCCACACGGAG
>NZ_RZTE01000092.1:0-1978 GCF_003997415.1 Mesorhizobium sp. M7A.F.Ca.MR.245.00.0.0
TGCGCGGCTCGCAGAACATGACCCGGCTGGCGAAATATTCCGCCGACCTCTACGTCAAGCTGGAAGCCGAGACCGAGGTCGGCACCGGCATGCGCCAGGTCGGTTCGATCACCGTAGCGCTGACCGAGGAGCGCAAGCACGAGATCTACAGGCAAGCGTCGCTGGCGCGTGCCTTCGATGTCGATGTGCGCGAGATTTCGCCCAGGGAAGTCAGCGAGATGTACCCGCATCTCAATGTTTCCGATGTCGTCGGCGCCGTGCATCTGCCGCTCGACGGCCAGTGCGACCCCGCCAACATCGCCATGGCGCTGGCCAAGGGCGCGCGCCAGCGCGGCGCCACCATCGTCGAGAATGTGAAGGTCACCAAGGTCCATACCAAGGCCGGCCGCGTCAGCGGCGTGTCCTGGGCACAGGGCGAAGAGCAAGGCACGATCGAGGCCGACATCGTCGTCAACTGCGCCGGCATGTGGGCACGCAAACTGGGAGCGCAGAACGGTGTCACCATCCCGCTGCATGCCTGCGAGCATTTTTACCTCGTCACCGAACCTATCCCCGGCCTCACCCGTCTGCCGGTGCTGCGGGTGCCGGACGAGTGCGCCTACTACAAGGAGGATGCCGGCAAGATGATGCTGGGCGCCTTCGAGCCGGTGGCCAAGCCGTGGGGCATGGACGGCATAAGCGAGGATTTCTGCTTCGACCAACTGCCTGAGGACATGGAGCATTTCGAGCCGATCCTCGAAATGGGCGTCAACCGCATGCCGATGCTGGCGACCGCCGGCATCCACACCTTCTTCAACGGTCCGGAGAGTTTTACGCCCGACGACCGCTACTATCTCGGCGAGGCGCCGGAACTGGCCGGCTACTGGATGGCGACCGGCTACAATTCGATCGGCATCGTCTCATCCGGAGGCGCCGGCATGGCGCTGGCGCAGTGGATCAATGACGGCGAAGCCCCCTTCGACCTGTGGGAAGTCGACATCCGCCGCGCACAGCCGTTCCAGAAGAACCGCCGCTACCTCAAGGAGCGCGTCTCCGAAACGCTCGGCCTGCTCTATGCCGACCATTTCCCCTACCGCCAGATGGCGACCTCGAGGAATGTCAGGCGTTCGCCGCTGCACGAGCATCTGAAGGCGCGCGGCGCCGTTTTCGGCGAAGTCGCCGGTTGGGAGCGCGCCAATTGGTTCGCACGCGAGGGCCAGGCGCGCGAATACCGCTATTCCTGGAAGCGCCAGAACTGGTTCGACAACCAGCGCGAAGAACACCTCGCGGTCAGGAATGGCGTCGGCCTGTTCGACATGACCTCGTTCGGGAAGATCCGTGTCGAGGGCCGCGACGCCTGCGCTTTCCTGCAAAGACTATGCGCCAACGACATGGACGTCGCCCCGGGCAAGATCGTCTACACCCAGATGCTCAACCAGCGCGGCGGCATCGAGAGCGACCTGACGGTCTCGCGGCTGTCGGTAACGGCTTTCTTCCTCGTCGTCCCCGGCGCCACGCTGCAGCGCGACCTGGCTTGGTTGCGCAAGCACGTCGCCGACGAGTTCGTCGTCATCACCGACGTGACGGCGGCCGAAAGCGTGCTCTGCCTGATGGGCCCGGACGCGAGAAAGCTGATCCAGAAGGTCAGCCCCAACGATTTTTCCAATGATAAAAATCCGTTCGGCACGTTCCAGGAGATCGAGATCGGCATGGGCCTGGCCCGCGCGCATCGCGTCACCTATGTCGGCGAACTCGGCTGGGAACTCTATGTCTCGACCGACCAGGCGGCTCATGTCTTCGAGGCGATCGATGAGGCAGGTGCGGATGTCGGCCTAAAACTCTGCGGCCTGCACACGCTGGATTCCTGCCGCATCGAAAAGGCTTTCCGGCATTTCGGCCATGACATCACCGACGAGGACAATGTGCTGGAAGCCGGCCTTGGCTTCGCGGTGAAGACCGCCAAGGGCGACTTCATCGGCCGCGATGCCGTGCTGCGCAA
>NZ_RZTE01000093.1:0-1815 GCF_003997415.1 Mesorhizobium sp. M7A.F.Ca.MR.245.00.0.0
TGGTTGCCGCCGCCTCGACAATCGTCTTGTACGTCGATGACCAGTCGTAGCCCCTCCGCGTGATCGTTCGGGCGGTGCCGTCCTCGACAATGACTTGCGTCCGGTTTCCATCATACTTGATTTCGTGAATCCAGTTGTCCCCTGTCGGCGGCACCTCGACAAGCGTGGGGAACATTGGCCGGATGAACTTCAACATACGCGAACTCGGACAGGACCGAATTTAAATTAGAATAGGCTAAAATAGTTGCAAAGGAATGCACCAGGGCACTTGGGTGTTCATGCCCCACCCGTTTCGGCCGGCGTCAGGGAACGATTCCGTCCTCCCTGTGTTTCAATCTCATGACAAACATCCCGAAACGCCAGGGAATAGCGATGGCGGCCGAAGTCGCCAGTGCCAAGCAACGCCTGGAACGGGCCGAGCTCGCGATTTAGCGCTCGAAAGAGATGGTGGCCCAAAACATTGAGCGTTCCGGCAGGATACGGCGTTTGGTCGAGGCCGCCATACAAGATCGATAGACTCCCGAGAAGGATCCCGTGCAGGCAGAATCAAGCCGGCGCAGGCCAACTCTGCGACAAGCGCCGGCTCGTCCTTACGTGGAACCCGGCGCTACTTTCGCTATTCTCCTCTCAGGAGGAACAACCATGCCAGATGACAAAAGCAAGCGCGATTTTCGTGACCGCGACCGCGTATCGGGCGACGAGGAATACGAGGTCGGCTATCTCGCCAGCAAATTCCAGCTTACCATCCCTGAAGTCCGGGAACTTATCAAAAAGCACGGCAACGACCGTGAGACGCTGGAGCGCGAAGCGAAAGCACTAGGCAGTCGATGACGAGCTAACGTCGCCAATCCCAAGGCTAAACCGCTCGTATCGCGAAGACCCGCCGTGCTGGCCTTGCACGACGGGCTATATGTGCGGCTACATCCTAGGAATCGACCGCTTGTACCAACCTGAGACAGGGGCAAAGGTTCCGAAAGCGCGCTCAGCAGCCGTCCGTGGTCTTTTTCATCTGGCCAGGAGCGGCCGAGTTAGCGTCTGTATCCTGCTGGCCTGGCGCGGCCTGCTTGGCGCTGCCAGTTTGCTGACCAGGAGCGCAGTCCTTGGCGGAGTTCGAGTTCGTTCCACTCGTGGCGGTCGAATCCGTGCCCTGATCGGTCATAGTGCTCGGCATGGTCTTGGTTGTCGTCGTGGATGACCCGCCAGTACCGGTGGTGTTGCTCGATTGGGCAAAGGCCAACCCAGTTGACAGTGCCACAATGGCGGGCGCGAAAAGTAGCTGTTTCATAATCAACTCCATGTTTGAATCTCCCTGGGCACACCTAACTTCGCATGAAGCGGCGGTTCCAACGAATGGGGTCCGAGAATCGCCCAGCACATGACGCAAAAAGCCCGCCGGCCGGAACCAGCGGGCAGTTCTCATGGGGGAAAGCACCGGGAGCAGTGCGACGACCAAAGTTCGACAGGGCAGTTTTGTTCCATCGTCAGTGAACTGGCTTCGACCTTTCCGACACCGATGCACTGACCGAGATCCTGGCAGAGCTGGCCCGTTCTGGTGCTGGCTCCTGTCTCGATCTGAGATGCAAGGTCTGCGATGCCAAGGGCGACGAAATCCAGCAATTCAGGGTAGCATTACGGGTTCCTGAGAACCGGGACGTGATGCTTCACCGGCCTGCCATTGAAAAACCCGCCACTGAGGGAGCAGTAACGGGCCTTCCCGGTGTTATCCTCGGCCAGGGAAACTGAGAGCGATCCAAACTTCCTTTTCGGAGCCATGTTGCAGTGGGTCCGCCCCTACTGGCGGGCAGAGGCGGACCC
>NZ_RZTE01000094.1:0-1745 GCF_003997415.1 Mesorhizobium sp. M7A.F.Ca.MR.245.00.0.0
AATCTCCCCCCTTGAGGGGGAGATGCCCGGCAGGGCAGAGGGGGGTGCCTCGCGCTGACCTGCAGGATGTCCTCCGATGAACATCCTCGTCCTTTACGCCCATCCGGTCGAGACCAGCTTCAATGCCGGCCTGCACCGCATGATCGTAGAGCGGCTGACAGCGGCGGGCCATGCGGTGGACGACTGCGATCTCTACGCGGAGGATTTCGATCCGCGGATGACGCGCCAGGAAAGACTGGACTACCACAGCCAACGCGGCCCCGCTGACGCTGCCGCGCCTTATGTCGAACGCCTGCTGCGCGCCGATGCGCTGGTGCTTTCCTATCCGGTCTGGAACTACGGCTTTCCTGCGATCCTGAAAGGCTTTTTCGATCGCGTCTTCCTGCCCGGCGTGTCGTTCAAATTGGTCGACGGCAAGGCGCAGCCGTCGCTGCACAACATCCGCAAGGTTGCCGCGGTGACCACCTATGGCGGCAGCCGGTTCCGCGCCATGCTGATGGGCGATCCGCCACGCAAGCTGATCAAGCGCATGCTGCGCGCCACCGTAAAACCGGGTGCGCCCGTGAGCTACCTCGCGCACTACGCGATGAACCTGTCTACCGACCAAACGCGCAAGGCTTTCACGATCAAGGTCGCGGCCAGCATGGACGCCTTCTGATGCGCGCGCTGGTGGTCTACTGCCATCCGGTGCCGGACAGCTTCTGTGCGGCAATCCGCGATACCGCCATCGACGTGCTGATGCGACGAGGCTGGGAGGTGCGGCTGCTCGACCTCTATGCGGAGAAATTCGACCCGGTGATGGGCTGCGATGAGCGGCGCTCCTACAATGACCAGGCGCCGCAGGACCCGGCACTGAAGCCGCACTTCGAACTGCTCAACTGGGCCGAGGCGATCCTGTTCGTCTATCCGACCTGGTGGTACGGACTGCCGGCGATGCTGAAGGGCTGGCTCGACCGGGTGTGGGCGACGGACGTCGCCTTCAAGCTGCCGGCCGGCAAGGGACGGATCAAGTCGCTGATGACGCATGTGACCAAGGTCGGCGTCATCACAACCTGCGGCGCGCCGACCTGGTGGAGCGTCGTCGTCGGCCAGCCGGGACGCAAGACCCTGCTGCGCGGCATGCGGGCGCTGTGCGCGACGCGCTGCCGGACGTTTTTCCTGGCGCACTATTTGATGGATGCCTCGACGCCGGCAACGCGGGCGGCGTTTCTGGCGAAGGTGCGGGCGAAGTTGGAGCGGTTTTAGGGAATTAGCGTCCTTCTCCCCGTTTACGGGGAGAAGATGCCGGCAGGCAGATGAGGGGCAGCACGAACATTGCAGAGGTTGGCGCCGCCCCTCATCCGGCCCTTCGGGCCACCTTCTCCCCGTAAACGGGGCGAAAGAAGAGGGGTGCTACATCCTTGTCCGTTCTGACTTCGGATCGTACATCGGCTTCAATGACGCTTCCGCCGCAAAACGCTCGCCGGCGATCTCGATCTCGTAGGTTGAGGCCAGCAGATCGGCCTCGCTCTCGCCCTCGCAAGGCACATAGCCTAGCCCGACCGCGCCGCCGAGATGATGGCCGTAATTGCCTGAAGTGATCGGGCCGACGATCTTGCCGTCGCGCAGGATCGCCTCGTTGTGGAAGAGCAGGGGCTCTGGATCCTTCAGGCGGAACTGGACGAGCCGGCGTGACAGGCCGGCTTCCTTCTTGCGCAGCACGGCATCGCGGCCGATGAAGTCGCCCTTGGCGGTCTTCACCGCGA
>NZ_RZTE01000095.1:0-1731 GCF_003997415.1 Mesorhizobium sp. M7A.F.Ca.MR.245.00.0.0
CTCTCCCCGTATAGGGACGGGGAGAGGGGCGCTGTCATCGATGGTTTCGCCAATCATCAGCGTGGCCGGAAAGGGCGCCCGCGCTGAACCTGCCCCTTTCTCCCCGTCTCTATACGGGGAGAAATGTCCGGCAGGACAATGAGGGGCGGCGCCGACATCTCCGATTGACCGCTTCCCAGTCGACTGTGACTTGTAATTGCCGTTGTTAAAACGCAGCTTGCTCTTTCACCCGACCGACGATAAAAGACGGGTCTTCCTTCCCGTCATGCGCCGCCCCTCGTTGTTTTCGGCCGCGCCCGGCATTTGTCGCATCCCGCCGATATTTTCCCAAAGCCTACCCAGACTCCATCTATTCAAGGTCCGTCTATGCAAGAAATGAAACTCGCCGAGTTCAAGAACAAGAAACCGCCAGAGCTGATCGCTTATGCCGAATCGCTCGAGGTCGAAAACGCCAGCGTCATGCGCAAGCAGGAGCTGATGTTTGCGATCCTGAAGAAGCTGGCCGCCCAGGAGATCGAGATCATCGGTGATGGCGTGGTCGAGGTGCTGCAGGATGGTTTCGGCTTCCTGCGCTCCGCCAACGCCAATTATCTGCCAGGTCCCGACGACATCTATATTTCGCCGTCGCAGATCCGGCGCTTTTCGCTGAAGACCGGCGATACGGTCGAAGGGCCGATCCGCAGCCCGAAAGAGGGCGAGCGCTATTTCGCGCTGCTCAAGGTCAACACCATCAATTTCGACGATCCCGAAAAGATCCGTCACAAGATCCACTTCGACAATCTGACGCCGCTCTATCCGACCAAGCGGCTGAAGATGGAGATCGAGAATGCGACCACCAAGGACATCTCGCCGCGTGTGATCGACCTGGTCGCGCCGATCGGCAAGGGGCAGCGCGCTCTGATCAACGCGCAGCCGCGTACCGGCAAGACGGTTCTCATGCAGAACATCGCCCACTCGATCACCGCCAACCATCCGGAATGCTATCTGATCGTGCTGCTGATCGACGAGCGGCCGGAAGAAGTGACCGACATGCAGCGCTCGGTGAAGGGCGAGGTGATCTCCTCGACCTTCGATGAGCCGGCGGTGCGCCACGTGCAGGTCGCCGAAATGGTCATCGAGAAGGCCAAGCGCCTGGTCGAGCATGGCCGCGACGTCGTCATCCTACTCGATTCGATCACTCGTCTCGGCCGCGCCTACAACACCGTCGTGCCGTCATCCGGCAAGGTGCTGACCGGTGGCGTCGACGCCAACGCCCTGCAGCGGCCGAAGCGCTTCTTCGGCGCCGCCCGCAACATCGAGGAAGGCGGCTCGCTGACCATCATCGCCACCGCGCTGATCGATACCGGCAGCCGCATGGACGAAGTCATCTTCGAAGAGTTCAAGGGCACCGGCAACTGCGAAATCCAGCTCGACCGCAAGGTGGCCGACAAGCGCATCTATCCGGCCATGGACATCTTGAAGTCCGGCACCCGCAAGGAAGACCTGCTGGTTTCCAAGCAGGATCTGCAGAAGATCTTCGTGCTGCGCCGCATCCTGGCGCCGATGGGAACCACCGACGCAATCGAGTTCCTGATCGACAAGCTGAAGCAGACCAAGACCAATGCGGATTTCTTCGATTCGATGAACACGTAACTGGCGAGGGCCAACGGGCAACTGCTTGCGCTGCCCCTCATCCGCCTGCCGGTGTCCAGCCGATAGATGGGTAACAGTTTGAACCGGATAGATAGGTAA
>NZ_RZTE01000096.1:0-1698 GCF_003997415.1 Mesorhizobium sp. M7A.F.Ca.MR.245.00.0.0
GCATGCCCACCGACAAGAGCATGCCGATGACCCCCGCGATGAAGGCGAAGATCAGGTAGAGCGTTCCGATATCCTTGTGGTTTGTCGAAGACAGCCAGCGGGTGATGCCCCGCGGCTTGTGGTCTCCGCGGCTGCTCGGAGCCGCCGCCGAATATTCACTCATGAGCGTTCTCCGCTTCAGCCAGTTTCCAACAGGGCATCCGAACCATGATGTCAGTTGATTGTTCCTCCCCAGAACGCCCGACGCGAGGGAACATACGGCAGAAGCCAAGGTTCGGGTCGGGCGCGGCGTGCCCGCGGTTGAAGGATCGACATTCCATGCTGGCAGTCATTGCTGGGACTTTGGTTCTGACGACAGTGGTCGGCGGGCTGATTACGGCCTTCTGGATCGAGGCCCGTCATGATCTCCACGACCCGACGGCGGACAGGGCGATGCACCTGGAGCTGCTAACCAGACTTGGCTCTCCGGCTTCGGCGGAGTCGTCCTGATATGGACACCATCACCGCGAAACTCCATCCGGGAACGAGAGTCGGCTGGCTTCTGCTCGGCTTCGCCCTGGGCGGTTTCTTCGACGGCATCGTCCTGCACCAGATTCTGCAATGGCATCATCTTCTCTCGGGCCTCGCCGACCCAGCGGGTTCCGACCTGCGCTTCCAGATCATGGCCGACGGCCTCTTCCACTTGTTCATGTACGTGTTCGCCGTTGCCGGCACGGTGCTACTGGTGGCGGCGAGGGCAGCAGGCGGGCGGGCCGGAACGACGACCGAGATCCTTCGGCTAGCCTTCATCGGGTTCGGCGTCTGGCATCTGGTGGACGCCATTGTGTTCCATTGGCTGCTCGGCCTGCATCGGATCAAGATGAACAGCGACATGCCGCTCGCCTGGGATATTGGGTGGCTGGTCATCTTCGGAATCGTGCCGCTGCTGTTGGTGCTGGTGCTGCCCAACCGCGATGGACCGGCACGCGGTGCCTCGGCGGCTCTGACCAGCATCGTCCTGCTTGCAGGACTGGCTGCGGGCGCCGGCCCGCTCTTCAACGGTGCCGCCACTTCCGTCATCGTCTTTCGAGCTGGGATGCAACCGGACGCGATGATGCGGGCGGTTCAAGCCGCCGACACCGACCTCAAGTGGGTCGACGCCAGCGGCACCATCTGGGCGGTCGATAGGGTCTCATGGCGCGGGTTGATGACCCTGCACGCGCGCGGCGCCCTGGTCGTCGGCACAACGCCTGTCATTGCCGGATGCCTCGCCTGGACCGATGCCGCTGGTGCGAGCAGTCGCTCCGGCCAGCAGTGAGGCATCCTAGCCCGCTTCCGGAAGGTGGCGGGCTTTTTGTCGGCCGATTGCCACGACTGGTCGAAGGCAAAGAGTGGCACATTGCGGATTGGCAAAGGGTAGATTGAAGAAGAAGAGCTATCAGAAGCCCGCATTCACGAAACGTGAGCGGCTGTCGTCGGTGACGGCTTCGCGCAGCTCATCCGGGGTCTCCGGGATTATCGATTATCAAGAGAATTGCAGCTTGGAAGCCCGCTGCTGAAAGGTGGCGGGCTTTTTAGTGCATTAGTGGAACCTGACATGTCGAGGCAGGTTGGAAACGGCGGCAGCGTCCCCCGCTGCCGGGCCGAGGCCCCAAGCCTGGGCCGGGTCCGCCTCTGCCCGCCAGTAGGGGCGGACCCACTGCAACATGGCTCCGAAAA
>NZ_RZTE01000097.1:0-651 GCF_003997415.1 Mesorhizobium sp. M7A.F.Ca.MR.245.00.0.0
TCCGGCAGGACAGAGGGGGGCGCCGTAGAGCGCTACGATGGAAGAGTCAGCCCGCTGGCAAACCAACACCACAATGTGGCCCTGTGCCTCAAGGACGGCACGCCCTATCCCGATCAAGGCTGAGCGGCGCTCAGGTCGACCTGATCTGCTCCACCGCGGTCACCAGCAGCTCTTCCATGGCGGTGCGTATCTGAGCATCCGACTCGGCGATGCCCGCCGCGTCGAAATCGGCGCGCACCTTGCGGAACACGTCGTTGTCGCCGGCCTCTTCGAAATCCGCGTGCACCACTTCCTTCGCATAGGCGTCGGCGTCCGCACCAGATTTGCCAAGCTTTTCGGCGGCCCAGAGGCCGAGCAGCTTGTTGCGGCGCGCCATGGCCCTGAACTTCGTATCCTCGTCCATCGCAAACTTCTTTTCGAAGCCTTCCTGACGGTCTCTCATGCTGCTCATGGTTTGCCTCGTTCGATGTGAGTCCGATCTTCAGCCCAAGGGAAAAGCGGGCAGGGAAGGCGAGAGTGGCGTGCATGGATGTCTTTAGCAAGGCCGGATCGTTCACGCCGGTGATGAGCGGGACGCCTGGCGGTTCCGGTCATTTGGCCGATGTGATTTGACGTTGCCGCGCCGTGTCCTACTCTCGAATGCTGCTGGAC
>NZ_RZTE01000097.1:661-1611 GCF_003997415.1 Mesorhizobium sp. M7A.F.Ca.MR.245.00.0.0
CTGCTGGACGAATCGAGGAGACGAGCGATGCAGTCGCCTTTCAATGGAATCCGCAGCGTCGCGCTTTCGGCGGCCGTGATCCTTGCCGCCGGCACCGCGGCCTATGCCCATCATGGCTGGTCGTGGACGCAGGACGGGTTTTTCGAGCTCAAGGGCAAGATCACGGCCATCTATATCGGCAATCCTCATGCCACGCTGGATGTCGACGCCGAGGGCGAGGCCTGGCGGGTGGAGATGGCGCCGCCGTCCCGCACCATCGCCGCCGGCTTCACGGAGGAGGTGGCCAAGGTCGGCGACGAGGTGACCGCGATCGGCAACCGCTCGGTCGAGGCGAGCGAAAAGCGCATGAAAGCGGTGCGCGTCATCGTCGGCGGCAAGACGTATGATGTCTATCCCGACCGCGTGCCGCCGGCCTAGATGACGGAGTTTTTCGCCGGCATCGAGCACCTTGCCCTGGCGCGGTGGCTGAAGGCTTCCTTCATCGCCTACCCCGTGGTCAATGCGCTCCACATCATGTCGATCGGCGCGCTGCTGACCAGCGTCGTTCTCATGGACCTCAGGATCTGCGGCGCCTTCCGTTCGCTGCCATACGCGGCGTTCGTCGCGCTGCTGCGCCGCACCGCTTTGGCGGCATTCGTGGGTGCGCTCGTCACCGGCTCGCTGCTGTTTTCCGTCAAGGCGAGCACCTATGCGGGGATGCCGATTTTCCTCGCCAAGATGGCACTCATCCTTCTCGCCGGCATCAATTTTTTCGCCTTCCTGCGCTTCGCCAGAGGCGGTGACGAGCCGGCCGGCAGCGCCATCCTGGCTGTGCTCTCGATACTGCTGTGGACTTCGGTGCTGTTCGCCGGACGGTTCATCGGATTTCTTTAGCGCCGCATCTTCCTTCTCCCCCTGTGGGAGAAGGTGTCGCCGAAGGCGACGGATGAGGGGTGTTCCAGGGAACGCCA
>NZ_RZTE01000098.1:0-1608 GCF_003997415.1 Mesorhizobium sp. M7A.F.Ca.MR.245.00.0.0
CTGCCGGCATCCTCTCCCCGTATAGTGACGGGGAGAAGGGTGCTGCCATCGCCGATTTCGCCAATCACCAAGGTTGCCAGGTGGGGGCCGAGGTTGCGGCCAACCCCCTTCTCCCCGTTACTATACGGGGAGAAGTGCCCGGCAGGGCGATGAGGGGCGGCGCCGGCGTCCGGAAAAGAGAAATGCGTGCCCGCTCTCATCCCTTGCCGGCTCCTGCCAGCTTCGGGCCGATGACCATGATGGTCGGCTCGGCGGTCAGCAGCTTCTTCGTCGCCGCCTTGACCTGATCTAGCGTCACCGCGTTGATGTAGCCGGCGCGGCGCTGCATGTAGTCGATGCCGAGATCGTCGAGCTGCAACTCGACCAGCGTCGAGGCGATGGCGCTGGACGAGTCCAGATTGTTGATGGCGTAGGCGCCGATCATGTATTTCTTGGTGGCCGCCAGCTCGGCTTCGGTCGGGCCTTGTTCGGCCAATTGCTTGACGACATCGCGGATGATGCCCAGCGTTTCGGACGCGCGGTCGGAGCGGGTGCCGGTGCTGACGATCAGCGCGCTGGCGTGGTCCTGGTTGATGAGCGAGGAGTTGACGCTGTAGGCCAGCCCGCGCTTCTCGCGCACCTCCTGGAACAGGCGCGAGGTGAAGGTGCCGCCGCCAAGAATCTCGTTCATCAGCACGGCGGGGAAGAAATCCGCCGCCTTGCGCTTCACGCCGGGAAAAGCGAGCTGCAGGGAGGTCTGCGGCAGGTCGTAGTCGACCTCGATATGCTGCGCCAGCTTCGGGTCGATATCGGCCACTGGCCTCAGCGCCTGGTTTTGCGGCAGGTCGCCGAACACCATGTCGAGCTTCTTCTTCAGCGTCTCCGCGTCGATGGCGCCGACAACGGCGACACGCAGCCCGCCGCGCGCGAACACCGCTTTGTGCAGGGCTTTGAGATCATCGGGCGTGATGGTGGCGATGCTTTCCTTGGTGCCCTGGTCGGAGCGGGAATAGGGATGATCGCCATAAAGCGCTCGCGCCCATTTGTTCTGCGCCACCGTGTCGGGATCGTTTTCGCCGGCGATGATGCCGGACAGGATCTGGGAGCGGATGCGGTCAATCGGCAGCTGGTCGAAGCGCGGCTCGTTGACCGCCAGCCGCAACAGGTCGAAGGCCTGGTCGCGCTGCTCGGCCAGCATGCGCATGGAGCCGTAGATGCCGTCGCGGCTCTCGTCGAAGCTCATCTCGGCGCCGGCATCGTCGAGCTTGATCTGGAAGTCTTCACTGTCGAGCGGGCCGGCGCCTTCGTCGAACAGGCCGGTCATCAGATTGGCCAGCCCTTCCTTGCCGACCGGATCCTGCGTCGAGCCGCCGCCGAAGACGAAGCGGATGGCGACAACCGGCACGGAATAGTCCTCGACCAGCCAGGCGGTGATGCCCTTTGGCGAGGTGACGGACTGGATGTCCATGGCCCGCGCGGTGAGTGCCGGCAGGATGAGGAAGAGGATGGAGAGGAGTAACGTGAGCAGCGGGGCGATGGCGCGGCTCGGGGTGGTCGTTCCAAATGAACAATTGTCGAAGTCGGCGCCGCCCCTCATCGCCCTGCCGGGCACTTCTCCCCGTATAGTGA
>NZ_RZTE01000099.1:0-1353 GCF_003997415.1 Mesorhizobium sp. M7A.F.Ca.MR.245.00.0.0
CGCGGACCAACGTGGATGCCTGGCTGACCGAGAAGTTCCCGAATCTGAATTATCGTATCGGGTTCGATTACATTGGCGAAATGAACAAGCTCTGGATGGATCCCAGCTCTTCGATTGGGATTCCCACCTCGTTCGTGGTCGACCGCGACGGCCACATCGCTTTTATCGGCCACCCGGCGGAACTCGATGACGTTTTGCCGAAAGTCCTTAACGGCAGCTGGCGCAGCAGCTATGAAGCGAAAGCCGCCGATGCAAAGCGCATCGCGCATAACCAACTTGCAGCGCGCGAAATGTCGCTTACCGGGCCGATATACGCCAAACTTGAGCCGGCGATGCAGGCCGAGAATTGGACGGCGGCGCTCTTGGCCATCGAAGAAGGCCTCGCCTTGATGCCAGACTCTTTTGATTTTCGGCAGATTCATGCGGATCTTCTGCTTCACAAGCTGCGCGACATCAAGACCGGCATGCCGGTCATGCGAGAATTGGTCGAGGACGCGATCGACAAAACGTCCGACGCGGTGTCGTGGATGGCCTTGGCCCTCAACCAACTCTTCGATCCCACGATGGACAATTCCCATCTTCCGCGCGCGGAGCGCTTTGCGATGGGCAACGAGCTCTCGGAACAGATACTGGCACTCAATCCCCCGAACGGCGATGGCCCGTTTAAATACCGCCGGTACCTCCCGGTAGCTCAGTATTATTACGAGAGCGGCAACAAAGATCGCGCAATCGAGTTGATCGAGGTGGCACTGAAATCGGTGGACCGGCTGGGGCCAATTCCGGACCACACCAAACAGTACTATCTTACCCCATTGCTCGAAGCACTGGCCAACTACACGGGTGAGCCTGCCTGTCACGCGGATCTTTGTGTGGCTCCGCAAAAGAAGGCACCCGAAACTCAAAACGCAGTCACTTCCTGAGCAAGAATCGCGAAGGGACTGACAATTGGAATTGAACACTGGCCAATCCGCCCATCGAAGCTCTCTTCGCAGCAAGTATGTCGATGCAGCAGGGCGGCGGCTTGCGGCAGGTTGGATTTCAATTGCGTTGACCACCGGTCGGATCGCGGCGCAGACGATGTGCGCCGCGAATTCGCGCCGCAGGTCTCGCACTCGTGGACATGTCGAGGTCGGCCACGGGGCACTCTTGGGGTTGGCCCGCCCAAGCCATTCGTCGGCCACGCAAGCGGACCCGGAGTGGGCATCGCAGGAAAAGGAAATCGTACCTCGAAGACGAAGACTGAAATGACGAACAACGAAATTCCTCCGGTTGGCCCTGCTGTCAACAATGACGAAGAAGCCCTTGCTTCCCCGTTCGTCAAATGCCTCCTGCGGCTCATTCGTACTCAGGATT
>NZ_RZTE01000009.1:0-3042 GCF_003997415.1 Mesorhizobium sp. M7A.F.Ca.MR.245.00.0.0
GAAAATAAACTACGCCACGCCACGCTGCGGGCGATCCGGGAGGCAAAGGCATGACAGGCCGACGCGGCGACGCATCGCCCACAATGCACATCTCGGGAAGCGACCGGTGCGAGGGGTGGCCGGCGCCTGTGGCGGGTTTGTTGGGACGTTAGGCGCCGGCCGGGCGGGCGGAGGTGGGCCGCCGCAAGCTCAAGCTAATATATCTCCGACTCTCATGCCTATGGTGCTATCGCGGAATGGCTTGACGGCAGTCTAGGCCAACAGGATTAATTGCTGCGCTTTCATTCTGCCAGTAGCTTGCAGGCCTGGTCATTTAGCCCCAGATGGGTCGGCATGCTCACCGTTACAGGTGCGTGGTAACTTGATCTTGCCCACCTCCCCTTTGACACATGGAACCGATGCCCCTGTGGCAACTGAGCGAAGCTCTGGCCAACGCGATCATTGAGACCGTCGAGCGTCTGACGAAGGAAGCCCGCCGCTGAAGGCACGGACAGCGACGGGCCTTGCACCAGAGCTTGGACTTGAGGAGGGGACATCTCAACCAAGCACATTTCCAACTTCAATTGCGGATGCTTGTTCCAGCCCTACGAGAAAGATCTAGCGCTAGCCGACGTCTGACGAAGTAGGCCCGTCACTGGACTTCAGGGAAATCAGCGACGGGTTCCAGATCCGGACGGCAAAAGTCAAGCCGCTCGGGAAAGACACAGCTTGGCACATGGCCGCCCGGGCGGCGGAATGCGATGCCGAGGCGAGAGTCATCGAAGGGATCATCCATCGCCAAAAACATGACGAACAGCATTCTTTAGTCGGTAGAGATAGAGGCCGCTTAAGTAGTGCAGTTTCCGGCCCATCCTTGCGTGCTCTGGCGTCTCGGAACACACGCCGGCGCCTCCAAAGAAATTTGTACGATTTTTACCAAGCGCCGCCTTGTACGCAAATGATAATGACCGTTTGCTGGCTTTGGAGCCATTCTTCAGCGCTCAAGATCAGTATTATTCAAAGGACGTTCATATGAATTTCCCCATCGGCGGCGCGCAACCTATTTTCCCTGAGGAACTGGGCACGCTGAGGATTGTATTTTCGCAGCTTTGTGAGGAACACGAGATTCTAACCACTTCCGGTGAGGCCGGGGAACTCGCCTCAGAGTTGGTTCGACTGTCTCAAACAGGCATCAAAGACGAGACTGTGCTGATGGTCTTGATGCGCGCCAGGTTGAACCACTGGCAGGCCCAGTCCGTAGGCTAGTCCGGTAAAGTGGTTCCAGTGACACGGTGGGTGGTCAGTTTTGACCACAGCCGTATGGAGGAAAATTTATGTTGTACCCTGGTCACTGCCTTGGTCCGTGCGAGATTGAAATGTTGTCTCGCATTTCCCGGACTGTGTGCGACGAGAGCAAATTGCCGCTTACTTCGCCCGATGCCGAAAAAGCGGCTTCTCACCTGCTAAAGCTCTTTATGAACGGCCTTACCCGCGAGGAGGAACTGGTTGATGCGGCCAGGAACCGTATGAAATGGCTGCCTCGAGCTCATGCTTTTCAAAAGGCGACGCTGCCGCACTTCCAAGCCGTTAGTCAGCAGCAAGTGGCTTAGCCGGTTTACGAATGCGGGCAGCTCATTTTTCACGCAGCCCCTGCCAGGCCGAGTTGAGCCAGGAATTTCGAAACTCCGCTGAGCACATTGGTTCGTGGGGCCTCGAACTTGTAGCGGTACGAGGACACCTCAACCGGCTGATGGATAGCCCCAAACTGGTACGCTACCTCGCTCAACATTTTCCAAAGCAACTCGCTCAATTCCAGGGCGTTTTGGAAACGGCTTGAGTTCCCGGTGCGGCCCCAGGCGCCGCGCCGGCTGCCTAGCGTCGTTCTCTAGCCGCCCTCTGAGAAATCTCATCCTTTCGCAGGAGCGGTGGAAAAGGCCGCGATAATCGCCTCGAGCGACACGCTCAGAGCATTCGAAAAGGTCCTGCCCTTCTGCCAAATCGCGACGTAATGATAAAGAGCTGACGGTTCCACCGGTTTTGCTTCGAGGTTAAACGCTTCGTATTCACGCGCAATGATTTCATTGGTTATGGAAATGCCCAGGCCAGCCGAAACGTATCCGGCCTCGTGACCGTTGCAGTCGAATTCCACCAGTATGTTCGGCTCAACGCCGGCGAAGCGCAACGCATTGAAGTTCATCTGGTGGGCGGCGAACTGGGGATCGATATCGACGATCGTTTCGCCAGCCAGGTCGTGCGCCTGGATACAGGTCTGTTGTGAAAAGCGGTGGTCGGGATGAAAGATGCACACGTTGCGCGCCGACCCGAGCGGCGCCCATTCAAACAGGCGTGGGTCCAGCGGCAATCTCGAGATCCCCAGATCCGCGCGACCGGCCAAGATGTGCTCGCCGATCTGGTCGTAGCTTCCAGAAATTGACCGGACGTTCGAAGCGGTCTTTGCGTGGATAATCGCCACCACGTTGGGCAAGGTCACGAAACCGAAAACAGAAGGCGCGGCAATCGCAATCCTTTGCTTTTCCTCGTTCTTCATCGCGAAGATTGACGCTTCCAGCCGATCCAGGGACGTCAGGGCAAGTTCAACGTTTCGCAGGAGCTCCCATGCTTCCTGCAAGGGGACGATGCGGTTGGCTGACCTCTTAAAGAGGGTGATGCCGAGCGTGGTCTCGAGTTGCTTCACATGTTGACTGACAGCCGGCTGGCTTATCCCGAGGGCTGCCGCTGCTCGCCTTGTCGAACCGGCCCGCAACACTTCTCGGAAGACTTTCAGTTGACGGAGCTTCAGGTCGCTCTGCAGCAACTCCATTCCGGCGCTCCTTTCCCTGATAACGCCACCCGGGAAGCAGATACCGCCAACCTGGGGAAGCAATAAGCCATCCCAGTATATAACGGCGCATTATAGATAAAATATTAAAAATTATAGATTGAGTGTGGAATTCCAAGCGCTAGAATTAGACAATATCTCGAATTAACTCCGAATTACAAATAAAACAATTCGCAACCTTGGGTTAAGCAGCTTGGTCTGAGTGAAAAAGATCAGCGTATCTG
>NZ_RZTE01000009.1:3052-179985 GCF_003997415.1 Mesorhizobium sp. M7A.F.Ca.MR.245.00.0.0
GTATTGCGAGTCGAGGAAAGCGCCCCATGGGTGGTTTTACTACTCAGTTTGTTATCGCACTCACCGTGACCATAGGCCTGGCCCTTGTCAGCGGCTGCCTGGGTACGGCATTTGGGTTGTTTCTGGCGATTTCGAAGGGCACGGCACAACCGCGCCTCAACCGTGTCGTGACGGCCTACACCACGGTTGTCCGTGGTGTACCAGAACTTCTCATTATCCTGCTCATCTACTTCGGCGGAACCACGCTCGCCAGCAAGATCGCCGGCCGGTATGTGGAAGTGAATGCATTCACCGCAGGCGTTATCGCGCTCTCGGTCGTCTTCAGCGGTTATGCCACCGAAGTGTTCCGCGGTGCCATTGCGGCAGTGCCAGCGGGTCAAACCGAAGCGGCAAAATCGCTTGGGCTGAACGCCTGGCAGCGCTGGATGTTCGTCATCGGACCGCAGATGCTGCGGCTGGCGCTGCCTGCCTATGGCAATCTCTGGATTTCGCTCTTCAAGGATACCGCGCTGGTTTCGATCGTCGGACTGACCGATATCATGCGCGTGGCGTATGTGGGGGCCGGGTCCTTGCGCGCACCGTTGACCTTCTACCTTGCGGCCTCCGCTCTCTATCTCTCGCTGACCACCGTCACGCTGTTGTCGATCCGGCTGGCTGAGCGACGCTATCCGGCCCCCGACCGGTAGGAGGGACCGCCGCATGAATCTCGGCTTGATGTTTGACGCCATGGTTGTCCTGCCTTCGGGCATTGGCCTCACCTTGACCCTGACGGTCTCGTCGCTGACGGCCGGATTTGTTCTGTCCGTGCCGCTCGCCTTCATGCGCGCGTTCGGACGTCCCGGCCTCTCGCTCGCGGTGCTCGCATACACCTATGTGATCCGCGGCACGCCGATGCTGGTTCAGCTCTTCCTGCTCTACTACGGCCTCGGTCAGATCGAGGCCGTGCGAACCAGCATCTTCTGGGTGATCCTGCGCGATCCTTTCTGGTGCGCCCTTCTGACATTTTCGCTGAACAGCGCGGCACACACCACCGAGATCCTGTGCCGCGGTCTCCAGTCGGTGCCCAAGGGTGTCACCGAGGCGGCCACGTCTCTCGGCTTGAAGCGCTTCCAGATCGCTCGCCTGGTCACCTTCCCGATCGCTTTCAGGATATCGCTTCCGGCCTACGGCAACGAGGTCGTGGGGATGATCAAGGGTTCGTCCCTGGCGAGCACCGTGACGCTGCTCGAGATCACCGGCATGGCGAGACAGATGGTTTCGACGACGTTCGCGCCTTACGAGATCTTCATCGTCGCCGGAGCGATCTACCTATCGCTCACCTCGATCGCGGTGAAAGCGATCCAGTTCCTGGAACGGCGACTGTCGACCGACGGCCATCGCGTGCGTCGACGAAAGCCGCGATTGCGCCCTCCATTGCCTGACCCTGAGACCACGACGCCCCTGCCCTGACCCGCGGGTCTTTCGGCAGCCCTTTCCATCCAACCAACGAAGAGGTGCATCATGCGCATACCCCTGGCTATTGCTGTTTCCATCGCATCCCTGATGTCGGCATTTCCTGCCAGCGCCCAAAGCAAGAGCGTCATAGTGATTGCCACTGAAGGCGCCTCCCCGCCCTGGGACGGTACCGACGCGAACGGTCAGCTCTACGGTTACGATATCGATGTCGGACTGGAGCTTTGCCGTCGCATCGAGATCAAATGTACCTTCGTCCCGCAGGATTGGGACGGTATCATCCCGGCGCTGCTCGTCGGCAAGTTCGACGTGATCATGTCCGGCATGGCGATTACGGAGAAACGCAAGCAGTCGATCGCGTTCTCGATCCCCTACGCCGCCGGCTTCAACCAGTTCGTGGTGCGCAAGGAGCTGGGTCTCGACGCCGGCGACACCAAGGAGAAGGTCAACCTTTCGACCATCGGGGACAAGGAAAAGGCGACCCTTGAACGCCTCAGGTCGACGCTCGCCGGCAAGGCGATCGGGGCCTTGCGCTCGTCGAATTCGGAAGCCGTCGTGAAGGAAATCCTGGGCGATGTCGTGACCATCCGCAGCTACGACAGCCTGGACAATTTGAAGCTCGACCTGGCCGCGGGTCGCATCGACGGCGGCCTCGCCGACTATTTCACCTGGCGGGATTTTCTGGAGACGCCTTCCGGTTCGGATGCGGTGTTTTTCGGGCCGGAACTGAAGGGCGGGCTCTGGGGGCCTGGCGTCGGCGCCGGCATGCGAAAGAACGATACCGAGTTGCTCGCCAAGTTCAACGCAGCCATCGCCGCCGCCACCAAGGATGGGACGATCAAGGCGCTGAGCCTGAAATGGTTCAAGAGCGACATCTCGCCTGCCCTCTCGCAATAGGCGGGCACCCGACTTCGACATTGACGGGGCGCAGGCGCGGAACGCCAGCGCCCTCCCCTCCTTCAAGGCGAGTTCCATGAAAGACCAGTTCTGCGCGGTCGTCACCGGCCAATCCCTGATCACGCACGACATCCGTGACGTCAAAGACGAACGCTTCATCGCCGTTACGGACTTCCTGCGCCAAGGCGACGTCGTCTTCACCAACTTCGAGTCGACGATCCTGGGCAAGCACGGCGGCTGGCCGACCAAGGGCAAATACTTCGGCTATTCCAGGGCTGAAGTGCTCGACGCGTTGCAGGCCATCGGTTTCAACGCGCTTGCGCTCGCAAACAACCACGCCTTCGATCTCGGCGCCGACGGCATCCTCTCGACGCTGGAGGAAGTGGAAGCGCGCGGCTTCCTCCATGCCGGCATCGGAGCCGACGAGACAGACGCGAGGAAACCGGGCGGCCGCCGCCTGGGCGCGAGCCAGGTCGCGCTTCTCGCGATGGATGCAGGCCCTGGCCCGACCAACATGTATGCCGAAGACCGCACGGCCTTCCGGCCGGCTCGGCCCGGCGTCAATCGTCTGACCACCGTTCGCAAGATGGGGGTGCCGGACGGACATTTCCGCAGACTGGCAAGGTTGGGCGCTCATTTGCAAAGCTCCCCTTTTGAACTGGCCAACTATGCGCAGCCGGAGGATCCTGTGGCGGTGTCGGCCGACAAGGAGATCAATTTCTACGGCACCGTGTTCACGCAAGCCGCCGATTTCGGCCGTCTGGTCGAAGTCGATCAGCGGAGCGCGAGTGTCCATCTGTCCGCCATCCGGCATGCGGCGGCACAAGGCGATTTCGTCATTGCCTATCTGCACCACCATCACTGGGAACCAGGTTGGCAGGACGTGCCGCGCTGGGTGCAGACCTTTGCCCGGATGTGCATCGACGCCGGCGCCAACCTTTTCGTCAGCCACGGCGCTCCGGTGCTGCAGGCCGTGGAAATCTACAATGGCGCGCCGATCTTCTACGGCCTCGGCAACTTCCTTTTCCACGTCCACCCCGAAGAAACCGAATGGAATCCCCCGGAAGTCTGGCAAAGCATTGTCGCCGCATGCCGCTATGATGGGAGCGGAAATCTAGCGGGAATAGACCTCCTGCCCGTAGCGATCGGCGCGGACCCCCAGTCCCTTGGCTCAGCAACGGGCAGACTGGTGCCCGTCGCCGTCACGGGAACCGCAGCGCGAGACATCCTGGAGGGATTCGCGACCCGCTCGCGGGCGTTCGGCGTCGAGATCGAAGTATCCTCGACCTGCGTCCGCATCGCCCTGCCCGCACGAAAATTCGGCTGACGGCCCCGACCGGCCGTCAGCCGGTCTTGCATTCGGCAGGCGCGGCTTCGCCGGCCGTCTCGCTATCCGCCTTTATGTCTGGCAGGGCCAGTTCTTCTCCTAACGCTGCGATCAGGGACGAGACGCGACCGCGCACACGCGGCGGAAGGTTCACAAGCCCCTCGATCAGGCGCCGGCCCTCCGCGCTGGCAATGAAATCCAGGCGCTCATCGACCGGCAGGGTCCGCGCCTCGACGCGGGTCTCACCGTTTCCCGGCAGGCCTGCGAAGAAGCGGCCGACAGGAACGCCCAACGAGCTGGCGATCTCGTAGAGCATCGACGCGCTCACGCGATTGCGCGCGTTTTCGTACTTCTGGAGCTGCTGGAAACTGATGCCTATGGATCGGGCAAGCTGCGCCTGCGAGACGTCGGATTGGACGCGAACCGTCGCAATCTGCCTGCCGACATGCTGATCGGCCGGATGAGGGTCACTGTCGATCTTTGGCTTCGGCCCCGTCCGAAGGAGGACGGTGCGTTGCGGTTTCAACAAGGCCTTTCGATCCTCCACTAGTCAGCCGGATAGAGAGTCTGTCGCGCGCGCTCCGGGCCTCTTCCTCCGAGGTCACCTGCAGATCGAATCGCCATTTAATATACCTTATAGGGTTCAAAATAACCCTATAGGTGGCAAAGAAAATCCGCCTGCCGATTGTGGACTCATGGTCAGTCCACGACAGATTCGAGCCGCAAGGGCCTTGCTTGGTTGGTCGCAGCAGGAGCTTGCCGACAAGGCCATTGTCTCGCTGAATGCGCTAACCCGGTTGGAAAACGGCAAGGTCGATTCCCGTATCAGCACGTTGCAGGCTATTGAGGCGGCTCTGATAAAAGCGGGTGTCGAATTCCTGTCCGCTGGCCAAAAGGGTGAAGGTGTACGGCTCTTAGATCCTCGTGCTTGAATGTCCCGTTGGCGGAAGGGCTCGCACAGTTGCACTTGCCAAAGGTATCTCCTGCGGTGACGACAGGCAAAGTCGTGGTACTGTCGGAATCAGCCATGATCCGAGCTCGCTGAAGCTTGGGTGTGGTCAGCCTGGGCAGATGCCTATCATCAGCCCGTCAAGCAATTTGTCTAACGTCAGTCATTTAAGCTGACATTCGCACCAAAGTCAACCAAAAGACTGATTTTAGCTTGATGAGCCAAATTTCCGTGGAGCAATGCAGAGGCGCCAGAGCGATGCTCGGCTGGAGCCAAGCTGAACTGGCCCAATCAGCAAATGTTTCGCGCGCTACGGTCGTGGATTTCGAAAGAGGCTTGCGCGTCCCACATCGCAACAACCTCGGTGCCATTCGTGAAGCGCTCGAAGCTGCTGGTATAGAATTCATTCCGGAGAATGGCGGCGGTGCTGGTGTGCGCTTGGCCAAACGGCGCTAGCGGATCAGAACGCAACGCTTCGAAGCGATTCGCCCAACCTACACGAACTTTGGGGCGCTTTGCCCGGGACCATCCGTATAGGTGAGATGAAGCAACGCAGTCGAACCGCTATGTAGGTTCAATTGGAACGAGCTCGGTACCCAATGGGCTACAATTCCAGACTGCCATTTATGCGACTTTCGAGGCACAACCATGAACTCTGCAGCCGCGTGACCATTGATTTCCAATCGCCTCTTGCGCCGCGTCGGAGCGCCTCATCCGACAGCAGATCGGGGAATCAAGGAACTTTCAAAAGGAATGCTGAAACGTATGCATTGGGCCCGATTACCCAGCGGATTTTGAAAGGCCTGCCGACTTCAGCCCCAGCGTTGGATAAAGCGCATCAACTGCGACAATGTCGGCATTTAGTTCGCCAATCATCCATTCCCTAACCTGCGCGACGATCGGGCGCGCGGGTTTGTCGCGCAGGCGAACGAGATGGCACTGGCGGCCCGTAATCATGAGCTGTTCGCGCGCCGGCACCAAAGCCCGCGTCCGCAGCCAGTGGGCAATGACGTTCAGCCAACCGAGCGCCACGCCTTGCCCGAGCAAGGCGGCCTGAACGACGATGGCATAGTCGGAAAAGATCATCGAATTGACAGCGTCCCCCTTGTTCAGTGGCGAGAATAGACCGGACCAGTTCGGCTGTGCGTCACTGAGATTGATCGTAGTGTCGGGCATCCGCTTCACATGGGTTGCCTCCGAACCATGGCTTTCTATGTAGGATGGGCTACAGATGGGAATAAGAATTTCCGGCATGATGAAGACGGCCTCGTGTCGTTCGTCCGAGCCATTGACGAAGCGCATTCCGAGATCCACATCATTCACCGGCCCCGCAAGCGCTCCCATAACCAGTTGAAACCGCAGATCGACAGCCGGAAACTCCTTTTTGAAGTCGGCCATCCGCGGCATCATCCAGTGGGTGGTGAAACCGGTCGATACTGATAGGGACACCGTTTGAATGCCGATGCGGCGATCCTCGATCTCGCGCAAGGCATTTTCGATCCCTGAAAACCCTCTGGCGATCGCGTCGAACAGCAGCCGCCCAGATTCGGTCAGGCGGACACCACCGGGTTGACGCACAAATAACGTCGTCTCGAGATGCTCTTCCAGCCTTGCCACCATACGGCTGACGGCCGCAGGCGTCACGTTCAGCTCCTCCGCTGCCCTGGAAAAATTGCCGCAGCGAGCGGCGGCTTCGAAAGTAAAGAGGCCATTCATGGATGGCAAGGAGCGTCTCAATTTTTCCATTACACGATGTAACATAAGCCCGAACTTTTTTTCAATTGCGAAGCCCCATTTTCTTTGGTCTTCTGGCTATGATGGAAGGCGTTAGACCTTCAAGAAAATTTCAGAGAAATGGACTGTGTACCCATGCGGCACGTGGCAGGTGCGGGCATGAAATATACCTTCAGACTTCTACTCATCAAAGAATGCAGCATGCGCCAGACCAAGGGGCTGCTGATGAATTTTGTAGTGGAATCATATGATTGATGCGACAAAAGCAGATCGAGTAGGCGTTTCCATTCGCGCGGCCAGCAAGAGCTATGGACATTTTCGCGCACTGGACAATGTCAGTCTCGAGGTCGCTCCAGGCGAGTTCGTCTCCATTCTCGGTCCGTCTGGATCGGGGAAGACGACATTTCTGGGCGTTCTTGGCGGCTTCGTCCAACCGACATCCGGGTCGATCTGGCTCGGCGCCCGCGATATTACATTCGAGCCGCCGCACAAACGCGATATCGGAATCGTCTTCCAGAACTATGCTCTCTTCCCGCATATGAGCGTCGGGGAAAACATCACCTTTCCGCTGCGCGCGCGTCGCCTGCCGAAGTCAAACTGGGCCAACAAGCTGCAAGGCGCGCTCGATATGGTCGAACTGGGCGGATTTGAGAACCGGCGCGTCCACGAACTGTCCGGCGGGCAGCGCCAGCGTGTTGCACTTGCCCGCGCCATCATTTTCGAGCCGCGGCTGATCTTGATGGACGAACCGCTGTCGGCGCTCGACAAGCAATTGCGCGAATCCATGCAGATCGAGCTGAAACGGCTGCACCGCAAGCTCGGCGCGACGATCGTCTATGTCACGCACGACCAGCGGGAAGCTCTGACAATGAGCGATCGCGTCGCCATCATGAACAAAGGTCGCTTCGTCCAGATCGACACACCCGAACAGCTGCACGACCATCCCGCCGATTCCTTCGTCGCGCGCTTCATCGGGGAAGCAACCCTTTTGCCGGTCACGCGCGCCGGCAACGATACAGTAACGCTTGGCGACGCCGTGCTGCGCACATCGCGCAGCGTTCCCCAAGGTAAGGCGCTGTCTCTCGCGGTGCATTCGGAAAAACTTGTGGTCGCCGATGACAACGCGCCGCATGCGTCGAACAGGCTTTCGGGAACGGTGATCGAAACGCTCTACCAGGGCGAAAGCATCCGGGTATTTCTGAAATTGTCATCCGGCGGAGAGCTGAGCCTCAGGCTTCCCAGCAATCATGCCGGACGCTTGCACCTCAAGAAACCCGGCGAACCGATCACGGTAGCCCTACACCCCGAAGACACGATCGTCGTCCCGGACGCCCCCTGAGAACGCCCCGACTTGCCAAAAGGAAACCGCATCATGAAACTCAGTGAATTCAAGGTCATGACCTTCGATGTCGTCGGCACATTGATCGATTTCGAAACGGGCGTGCTCAATGCCGTTCGCGCGCTCGGCGGCGAAAAGGCAAAGGCTGCTTCCGACGATGCGATTTTCGAATCCTACAAGCGCGGCCGCGACAAGTTCTACGGCCGCTCGTCCTTCGCCATGAAGGATGTCTATCTGTCGCTGGCTACGGAAATGGACTTCGCCCGAGCGGAGGCAACGGCGGAAGCCTTCCAACTTGCGGTCCTGCGGTGGCCGGCCTTTTCCGATTCCGTCGAGGCTTTGGCGCGGTTGCGTCGCAACTTCCGCTTGGTGGCGATGACCAATGCCGATCGCACGGCGTTTTCGGCCTATTCGGCGACCCTGGGCAGTCCCTTCCACGACAGCGTCACCTGTGATGAAGCCGGATGCGCCAAGCCCAATCCACAGTTTTTCGCCTTCAACAAGGGCCGTCAGTCCGCCTCCGGCTACAAGCAATCGGAAATCCTGCACGTGGCCCAGAGCCAGCATCACGATATCGGCGTCGCTACGGAACTTGGCTACACGACCTGCTGGATCGAGCGACGTCAGGGCCAGGCAGGATTTGGCGGCACACCGGAACCCAAGATGCTCACCAGGCCCGACTTCCATTTCTCCTCGCTAAAGCAACTGGCGGACGCCGTGGACGCGGATCTGGCCGCAGGCCACAGGATCGCCAGCGCGGCCTGAGTGATGACCACGCACCCACCCTTTCCCGATATCCACTCGCTTTGGCAGGAGACGGCTGGTCCACGGCCTGTTTTCGGCAGACTGCCAGGAGATCGCCACTACGACGTGGCGATTATCGGTGGCGGCTACACCGGCCTATCAACGGCCCGGTATCTCGCTCGCCGAGGCCTGTCACCGGTGGTTCTCGAGGCGAACCGCATCGGCTGGGGCGCCAGCGGTCGCAACGGTGGCGTGGTTTCCGGAAAATTCCGCATCGCATTTTCGCAGATCTCCGAACGGTTCGGCTTGGAGGCCGCCCGACGAATGCACGATCTCGGCATCGAGGCGATCGAGCATGTCGGCGAACTGGTGGAGGATTACAACATTGCGTCGGCCGATTATCGTTCGACCGGATCGCTGCGATGCGCGCACAATGCGGTTTCGCTCGAAGGATTGAAAAAGGAAGCTGCGTGGCTGCACGAGGCACTCGGCGACCCGGCCTGTTCTATTCTGACAGGCTTGGAGATGGGGACGGAAACCGGATCTCGGGATTTCGTCGGCGGCATGCTAAACACCCACGGCGGCATCATCCATCCACTTAATTTCGTGTTCGGCATCGCGGCCGGGCTTAAAGCGGCCGGCATCGACATTTTCGATAACACGCCCGTCACGGGGCTCAAGCGCGAGGGGATGGGCGTTCTGTTGGAAACGCCTTCCGGTGCGGTGACCGCCGCACAGGCGGTGGTCGCCACCAATTCCTATTCTGACCTGACGCCGGCTACCGCTGCCGTGCGTACCTCGATCATCCCGTTTCGTTCGGCCATGATCGCCACGGAACCGCTGACAGGCACAACCGGGGCCAATCTTCTGGCCAAGGACCGCAGCTACACCGAGACGCGGCGAATGATGCGTTGGTTCCGCAAGGCCGGAGACCGCTTGCTCTATGGCGGGCGTGGCGCCTTCGGCAAGAAGGATTCGCAAAGCGCTTTTACGGCTTTGCACAAGGCTATGGTTCGTCAGTTCCCGGAGCTTGCCGAGGCAACTGTTACCCATCGCTGGTCCGGTCTGGTCGCGATGACGATGGACAGCATCCCTCATGCCGGCCGGCTTGATGACCGGATCGTCTATGCGGTCGGGTACAACGGCACCGGCGTGGCGCTGGCCTCCAATATGGGAAAACACGTCGCCGCTATCGTAGCCGGCGAAAGCCCGGATCTGGGGCTTTTGACTTCGGAACGGCTGAAACCCGTTCCTTTCTATCCCATCCGGGAACCCGCTGTCCGGCTTGTCGCCGGATGTTACCAGTTCCTCGATGCAATCGGGCGCTAAGACCCAGCATTCAAGCGTCAAAACAGGGTTTGAAACCCTGCCAACAAGAGGAGAACGGACATGATACCGAAATTTTCCACGCTCGTGCTTTCCGCTTCAGTCATCGGTCTTTCCATCAGTTTTGCGTCGGCCGAACAGATCACGTTCGTCTCGCAAGGCGGCGCCTATCAAGAAGCCCAGACCAAGGCTATCCTCGACCCGGTGGCCGCACTGCTAGGCATCACCATCAACCAGGACAGCGCGCCGGATGCCTGGCCCGTCATCAAGACCCAGACGGCAACCGGCAAGCCGGTGTGGGACGTCGTCGACACGCCGACGCAGGATTGCATTCGCGGCGGACAGCAAGACATGATCGAAAAGCTCGATTTTTCCAAGATCCCCAATGCACAGAAGATGCCGGCGCAGTACAAGAGCCCTTATTCCGTAGCCTACGAATTCTATTCAAGCGTGCTCGCCTACAACAAGGACAAGTTCGGTGACAATCCGCCGAAAAGCTGGGCTGATTTCTGGGACGTGAAGAAATTTCCGGGCACGCGGGCGCTGCGCAACCATCCGCTCGCAACGCTCGAAGCGGCCCTGCTGGCGGATGGCGTACCGGCCGACAAGCTCTATCCGCTGGATGTCGATCGGGCCTTCAAGAAACTCGAGGAAATCAAGCCTTATGTCACCGTCTGGTGGACATCGGGCGCGCAGTCGGCGCAGCTTCTGGCCGATCGCGAAGTCGATATGGAAATGGCGTGGAACGGCCGCGTCACCGCAGTCGCCAAGGAAGGCATCCCCGTCAGCTACACATTCAATCAGGGCTTCCTTCAATATACCTCGCTGTGCATCCTGAAAGGTGCGCCAAACCTCGACACGGCGGTCAAATTCATCAACGCGGCGATGACGCCGGATATTCAAGCGAACTTCCCGGCCTATATCGATTACGGTCCGGGCAATCCGGAAGCCTACAAGACCGGTAAGATCACGCCCGAGCGCGCGGCTGAAATGCCAAGTTCCCCCGAAAATGCCGCCAGACAGGTTCTGGTGTCCGACGAATGGTGGAGCTCGAAGGCTGGCGAAGACGCGCAAAAGCGCTGGGCGTCCTTTATCCAGCAGTAAAGCATGTCGTCCGCAAGTGCGCAGCGGCTGCGGGAAGCGACCTGCATCAGAAAGCGCAAAGACGTCTTGGGAGGGTCATTGATGACGACAGCGATAGCAACCCCGTCCGACAATCACGAGCGCAGCGAGCAGAGGCTGATGCTTCTGCTTCTGGCGCCCGCGCTGCTGGTCGTCGGTGCGCTTCTGATCGTGCCCCTCGGCTGGCTGGCCTGGCAGTCGGTCTGGCAGGATGGTGGCTTCACCATCGTCAATTATCAGCGATTTCTAACCGATTCCGTCTACTGGATGACGTTCCTGGAGACCTTCCGCATCGCCTTTGTCGTCACGCTGGTAACCGTTCTGCTCGGCTATCCCGTCGCCTATGTGGCGGCGGGACTTCCACAGCGCTGGAGCATGGTGGTTCTGGCGCTGGTCCTATTGCCCTTCTGGACAAGCGTTCTGGTGCGCGCCTATGCCTGGCTGATCCTTTTGCAGCGCACTGGCATCGTCAATTCCGCGCTGAAAAGTGCCGGAGTGATCGACAGCCCGCTGTTGCTGGTTAACAATGAATTCGGCACCGTGCTTGCCACCATTCACATCCTTTTGCCCTTCATGGTGCTGCCTCTCTACGCCACGATGAAGAAGATCCCGCAGGAGCTGGTCATGGCCGGCTCAAGCCTCGGGGGATCCCCGATGCATGTCTTTCTGCGTGTCTTCCTGCCGCTGTCGCTGCCAGGCATGATTGCCGGCATGGTTCTGGTCTTCGTGCTGACGCTTGGCTTCTACATCACGCCAGAATTGCTCGGCGGCGGGCGCACCTACATGGTTTCCATGCTCGTATCGCGCAACATCCAAGTCTACAACGAATGGGGGGCTGCTTCTTCGATCAGCGTCGTCCTGATGATCTGCGTCTTCCTCGTCTTCAAGCTGGCAAGCCTTCTCATTCCCTTCGAACGCATCATCGGAACGAGGTGAGGCATGCGCGTTTCCAGTCTCCTGCTTTACGCCGTCGTTGCTCTTATTTTGGCCTGGCTGGTCATACCCATCGTCATCATTGTGCCGATGTCCTTTTCAAGCGCCCGGTTCCTGACCTTCCCGCCGCCGTCCTGGTCGCTGCGCTGGTATGAGGCATACCTCAGCAGCGCCGCCTGGATGCAGGCGACCCGCGTCAGCCTGATCGTCGCGGTTAGTAGCGCCGTGCTGGCCACGATTTTCGGGACGGCCGCCGCCTATGCGCTCAACATGACATCGTCGAAACTGGTGCGCAGCTTGCAGCTGCTCCTGCTTTTGCCGCTGGTCGTGCCCATCGTCATCACCGCCGTCGGCGTCTTTCTCGTCTATGCGCAAATCGGGCTGCTGGCGAGCATGACGGGCCTTATTCTCGCCAATACCATGCTCGGACTTCCCTATGTGATCACCTCGGTGCTGGTCGGCCTTCGCAAATTCGACCATACGCAAGAGATGGTCTCGCGCAGCCTCGGCATGAATCGGCTGCGCACCTTCTTCATCGTCACCTTGCCGCAGATCCGGCCCAGCGTCATTTCGGGCCTGCTGTTTGCCTTCATCTCCGCGATGGACGAAACGGTGGTTTCGCTGTTCATCTCGGGCGGTGAATACCAGACCCTGACCAAGCGCATGTTCACGGCGCTGCGCGACGAGATCGACCCGACAATCGCCGCCATCAGCTCGCTTTTGACTGCCGTTTCCTTCATCATGCTGATGCTGGTGGCGATCAACGCGCGCGGCAGTAAGCGGCGCACCGAGAAAGCCGGATGATCGTCGATCATCTGATCCTTGGGGGCGGCTCGGCCGGCTGCGTCCTTGCCGCACGGCTGTCGGAGGATCCAAACCGCACCGTGACGCTGGTCGAAGCCGGACGCAACATATCCGCCGATGACATTCCAGAGGCGGTGCGCAGCCGCTACCCCGGCCGCGCCTATCTCGACACAAGCAACATCTGGTCTTCCCTGACCGCGATGATGGGGTACGCCCGCTCCAACAGCGCGCCGCGTCTGTCGCGCCGCTATGAGCAGGCCAGACTTCTCGGCGGCGGCTCGGCCATCAACGCGCTGATGGCCAATCGCGGCGCGCCCTCCGACTATGCCGAATGGGTGTCGCTGGGCGCCACCGGCTGGGGCTGGGAGGAGTGCCTGCCCTACTTCAGGAAGCTCGAGGCAGACAGGGATTTTCAAGGACCGCTGCATGGCATGGATGGCCCGCTGACCATCCGCCGCATCAGCGATGCAAAGATTTCACCCTTCGTCGCACGCGTGATGAAAACGCTGGAGGCACGGGGACATCCGATCAAGTCAGACCAGAACGGCCCTTGGCAGGACGGCGCCTTTCGCGGCGCGATCGCGGTCAGCGATGCGGGCGACCGCCTGCCGACGTCCATCGCCTATCTGAGGCCCGAAGTGCGCAAACGGCCGAACCTCAAAATCGTGACCGACAGCATGGCAACGCGCATCCTCTTCGATGGGGCCCGCGCAATCGGCGCCGAGATATCGGGGCACCACGCAGGGACGATCATGGCCCGCGAGGTGATCGTGACGTCCGGCGCCATTCATTCGCCAGCACTCCTGCTGCGATCCGGCGTGGGGCCCGGCAACGAGCTTGCGGCTCTCGGCATTCCTGTTGTGGCATCGAGATCCGGGGTCGGACGAAACTTGATGGAGCACCCCTCGATCGCCGTTGCAGCCTTCCTTCCCTCCCACATGCGGGTGCGCGACAAAGGCGAGCATCACGAACAGGCGGTCTGGCGTTTCTCCTCCAACCTTGAGGGAACGCCGGCCGGGGACATGCATGCGGCCATCCTGTCGCGCTCGGGCTGGCATTCCGTTGGGTTGCGCATGGGCAGCTTGTTCTTCTGGGTCAACAAATCCTATTCGCGCGGAGTTGTGCGTCTTTCCAGCGCCGATCCACATGCGGAACCGGAGGTCGATTTTCGCATGCTCAGCGACGAGCGCGACCTTGAGCGGCTGAAGAGCGCTTTGCGGCTCGGTGCGCAGACCTTGTTTGATCCGACCATGGACGGCGCTCGCGGCACCGTTTTCCCCTCCAGCTACTCGCCGCGCGTCGCGAAAGTCGCCGTTCCCGGTCATTGGAATGCGCTGCAGCGGGGCGCCCTGTCGGCAATGCTCGACATAGCCGGGCCGCTGCGCGCAGGTCTTGTGCATTCCGTGATTACGATGGGGACAACCATGGGCGGATTGCTGAAGGACGATACCGCGCTGACCGAATTCATTTCCCGGCATGTCGCCGGAACCTGGCATCCCTCCGGCACCTGCCGCATGGGGACGCCTGATGATCCAATGGCAGTAACGTCGCCTTCCGGCAAGGTTTACCAAACGGAAGGTTTGCGTGTCTGCGATGCATCGTTGATGCCCTCGATTCCATGCGCCAACACGAATATTCCGACGATCATGATGGCCGAGCGCGTTGCTGACATGATCCACGCTGCGAACTGAACGGAACCGTCACGGCCAAGGCAACGCATGCCGGCTGCGAAGCGAGGCAACGGAGTCGACAATGGAGCCGATAGGGATCGTCGCCAGGAAGCACAGTGCAGACCAGAGGCATGCGACCCGGAATTGCTGATGCTCATGACAGCCACGATGTTTGCTTTCAAGGAACCAGCAAGATTGTACTCTCCGAGATGAGGCGCATGGTGGTCCGGGAGCATAGGGCCGACCAGGCCGGCACCATGGCGCGACAGAAGGCAACTACCCGAGGGTTTGGCTTGCCAAGGCATAGGTCCTCAGCGAGTTGCCGTCCGGAATGTCGGCGATGCCCTTGCCCAGCGACATGGTCAGCACCGTGTCAAAGACCGGCATTCCAGCGTGCGACAGAAAGGCGGCGAACTCGCCATTGTTCATGTGGGTGTCGATTCGCAGGAAAGACCCCGAGTGGTCGGCGACGTGTGGCCGAACGGTCGCCACGGCGTCGGCGTCGCTGTCCGCCACGACCGGACCCACGACATGGCCCCGCCCGAACGGCCGACAGAGCGCGAACGCGTTCAACGTGTCACCCTTGAAAAGACCATAGCCGGCCGAGTGTGCGAAAAGCTTCTCGATGAGCGCCGCCCGCCTCACGCCAAACCCTGCCGCGTCGAGCGCGATCACGGCGGGAATATCATTTTCGACCAAACTCCGGACTTCGCCGCGGGTATTTTCCTGCCCAACTGTCGTCTGCGCACGGACGATGCCCTGGCATTGATAAACGGTCTTCTCCGGCTGGAAGTCGAGCGAGAGATAGAGCCGCCTTGCCGCGCGCGTTGCGTTGAGGCGCAAGTCGCGGCCGACGACCTTGTCGAAGACCCGCTTCATCAACCATTGCCCCGCCCCCAACGTCTGGAGTCGCGGTGAGGTGATGACCATGCCCACGGTGGCGAAATCGGCACCATGCGTGAACCACATGGCCGAGCCGAGAACCCGGCCAATCTCATCGAGCGCCACCAACCCCTGCCCCGATTCACGCACGAATTGCCAATCCTCGGCGCGATGCGGCCATCCCACGGAGAGCGAGAGCGCGTGCAAACGGTCCAGTTCGACGTCTTCGATGTCGCCAATGCGCATCGAGAAGGTATCGATTTTCAAGCTTCCGGACGGCTTCAATTCCATGCCCCTGCAAGATTTCCTCACCAGAGCGCCACCCACTGATGCCACCCTCTGCCCGCCAACGCTAAACGAGCCGACCGGTACGATTTGCTCGAAAGCCGCGCTGCAACGCAAGATTCAACTGAAACATTTCAGCTTTCGGCACGCAATCGCGAAAGAACGCGCACATCCTCTTTGGAAATTTGGCAGCTTATGGTCGACGGCACCGATTCCGGCGAACCCGAAACGCTTTGAGGGCTGGAATGCACGTCTTCGACATCCTCGACCGTCTCGTCGCCTTTCCATCGGTCGCCGGCAGGCCGAACGGCGATATCGCCGGCTGGATCGAGACCTATCTCGCGGAACACGGAACCCAGGTCACCGTGGTTCCAGGGCCGGAAGGTGATCGTTCCAATCTTTTCGCGACGATCGGCCCCGCCAACGTCCCGGGCTACATACTGTCCGGCCATATGGACGTTGTTCCCGCCAGCGAGCCGCAATGGAGTTCGAATCCTTTCGCGTTACGGAAGGAGGGCGAACGGCTCTACGGACGTGGCACCACAGACATGAAGGGGTTTCTTGCAGCAGTGCTCGCGGCGGTGCCTGCGCTGGCGCGACTGCGCCTTGCCAGGCCAATCCACCTCGCCTTCTCCTATGACGAGGAAGTGGGATGCCGTGGCGTGCCGCATTTGATCGCCCGCCTTCCCGAACTTTGCGCAAAGCCGCTCGGCGTCATCGTTGGTGAGCCGAGCGGGATGCGCGCCGTGCGCGGCCACAAGGGCAAGGCGGCCGCCCGCGTGATCATCAACGGGCGCTCCGGCCATTCCTCCCGGCCCGATCTCGGGCTCAACGCCATCCATGCCATGGCCGCTGCGCTGGGCGCGGCCGTGAACGAGGCCGAACGGCTGACGCACGGTCCGTTCGACCCTGCCTTCGAACCGCCCTACTCCTCGCTGCAAGCGGGTGTGGTGGCGGGTGGACATCAGGTCAACATCATCCCCGACACCTGCACGCTGGACCTAGAGGCGCGCGCCATACTTGGCGTCGACCCGGCCAGCCTGCTGGCGCCGGTCAAGGCGCGGGCCGAGGCCCTTGCAGCCGATGGCTTTCGCATCGAGTGGACACCGATGAGCGCCTATCCGGCGATGTCGCTGCCGCCAGACGCACCGCTAGCGGGACTGCTGCATGCCTTGATCGGCGAGGTGCCGCTTGCCGCCGTCAGCTACGGTACGGAGGCCGGGCTTTACCAGGCCGCCGGGCTCGATGCGATCATCTGCGGCCCCGGCGACATCGACCGCGCCCACAAGCCGGACGAGTACATCCTTGCCAGCGAGCTCACGGCCTGCCAGCGATTGATCGAGGCCTTGGGCGCCCGCTGCGCGGCTTGACGAGGAACCGGAATGACATTTCTGTTCAACTCCGATGCGCGCCGCGGGGCGGTCTTCGCCGATGCCTTCGCGAGAGAGCTGCCGGACGTCCCCTTCACGATGGATGCCGCAAAGGTTGATCCCGACGCCGTGCGTTATCTGATCAGCTGGACCGTGCCGGATAATCTCGGCCGCTACAGGAACCTGGAAATCCTGTTTTCCATCGGCGCCGGCGTCGACCAGTTTCGCCTCGATGCGGTGCCTGCGAACGTGAAGATCGTACGCATGATCGAGGACGGCATCGTGCGCATGATGCAGGAATATGTGACGCTTGCCGTGCTCGCGCTCCACCGCAACCTGCCTGGATATCTGGCGCAGCAGCGCGCCGGCGAATGGACCGATATCGCGCAGCCGCAGGCCGGGTCGCGCCGGGTCGGCGTGCTCGGCCTCGGGCAGCTTGGCCAGGCCGTCCTCGACCGGCTGAAGCCCTTCGGCTTCCCGCTTGCAGGATGGAGCCGCTCGCCGCGGCGGATCGAGGGCGTGACCTGTCATCATAGCGAGCTCGGGCTGAACGAGATGCTCGCGGCCAGCGACATTTTGATCTGCCTGCTGCCGCTGACCGACGAGACGCGCGATTTTCTCGATGCCGAACTGTTTGCGAAACTGCCCAAGGGCGCGGCGCTCGTCCACGCCGGTCGGGGGCCGCAGCTTGACCAGGAAGCCCTTGTCGCCGCGCTCGACAGCGGCCACCTTTCGGCGGCGATGATCGACGTCACCGATCCCGAACCCCTGCCGGCGGGCCATCCGTTCTGGTCGCATCAAAAGGTCATTTTGACCCCGCATGTCGCCAGCGTCACCCAGCCCGCCAGCGCCGCACAGGCCGTTGTCGACAACATCAGGCGATACCGCGCCGGTCTTGACCCCATCGGGCTCGTCGACCGATCGCGCGGCTATTGAAACTCAACATGAAAGGCCATCCCTTGTCCCTGCTCAAGACCGTCGATACCAGTCCTGCCTTCCCACCGCGCGAATCCGGGGCGCTGCCCGAACGGCTGATTTCCGGCAACCCCGCCTTCAAGACCTGGGCGCAGGACGCCGCCAAGGACGACCTCGTCCATACCGGCGTCTGGGAGGCGACGCCTGGCGAAACGCGCTCGATCAAGGGCGAGACGTTCGAGTTCTGCCACATCCTCTCCGGCGTGATCGAAATCACGCCCGACGGCGGCAAACCGGTGACCTATCGCGCCGGCGACAGCTTCGTGATGAAACCTGGCTTCACCGGGATTTGGAAGACCATCGAAACGGTGCGCAAGATCTACGTAACCGTAGGATAACGGGAGCGTTCGAGGCGCCGGCCTCCGCAACAGATTTTGCCGTCTGTCATCGCCGGCACACAACAATCATCCGCGACCGATCGCCGAACGGTGCATGCTGCGCTGCTGCCCGCGTTAGGCTCTTGCGGAATATTCCAGAGTGGGTGCCATGGGCCTGAGCTTCGACCCGGATACCGTCTCCCTCCCCGTCGGCCATTTCATCGGCGGCGAGCTGATCGCGGCCGAGGGTGCGATCGAGATGCACCGACCGTCGGACGGCGAGCCATACGCCGCCTGCCCGGTGGCCGGCGCCGATATGGTCGACCGTGCCGTGGAAAGCGCCAAGGCGGCGCTGAAGTCCAGCAACTGGGGTGGTGTTCGGCCGCGCGAACGAACGAAGGCGCTCCAGGCCTGGGCCGACCTGATCGAGGCGGAGGCCGAAACGCTGGCCAGGATCGAGGCGCTGTGCTCGACCCGGCCCGTCGGCCAGCTCGTTGCCGGCGACATCGCCATCACCGCCGAGCAGATCCGCTTCTTTGCCGAGTTCGCCGACAAGGAAGGCAGCGAGCTCGTGCCGACCGACGACGCCACTCTCGGCATGATCATGAGCGAGCCCTATGGCGTGGTCGGCGCGATCACGCCCTGGAATTTTCCGATCTCGATGGCCGGATGGAAGCTTGGTCCGGCATTGGCCGCGGGCAATGCGGTCGTGCTGAAGCCGTCGGAAATGACGCCCTTCTCGGCAGTCTATATGGCGCAACTCGCCGTCAAGGCGGGCCTGCCGGCAGGGCTCATAAACGTGGTGCTGGGAGACGGTCCGACGACCGGCACGGCGCTGACCGGCCATCTCGAAATCGCCAAGGTCAGCTTCACCGGCTCGACCCGCGCCGGATCCGCGATCATGGAGAACGTCGCCCGCACTGGCGTCAAGCCGATGACGCTGGAACTCGGCGGCAAGAGCCCGCAAATCGTCTTCGCCGATGCCGATCTGGAGAAGGCGGCGACGGCCATCGCCGGCAGCGTCACCTTCAATGCCGGCCAGGCCTGCGTCGCCGGCACGCGCCTGATCGTCGAGCGGAGCGTGGCCGACCGGCTGACGGCCGCGATCCTGGAGAGGATGAAGGCGGTGCTGCCCGGCCCGACCTGGGACGACGCGACACAGTATTCGCCTGTTATCTCGGAGCGGCAGCGGGCGCGTGTCGACAGCATCGTGCGCGCCGCGATCGCGGCCGGCGGCGAATGCCTGACCGGTGGCGGCGTCATGGACAGCCCCGGCTATTTCTACCAGCCGACGCTGATCGCCGATGTCGATCAGGCCAATCCGGCGATCGTCGAGGAAATCTTCGGCCCGGTCCTGACCATCCAGACCTTCGAGACCGAGGAAGAGGCGCTGGCGCTGTCCAGCCATCCAACCTACGGGCTGGCTTCCGGCCTGTTCACCTCCGACCTGTCCCGCACGATCCGCTTCGCGCGCAAGCTTGAAGCAGGCACTGTCTGGGTCAACCGCTACAGCCGCTCACGCGACCATATCCTGCCGACCGGCGGCTACAAGCGCTCCGGCATCGGCAAGGATCTCGGCCGCGAGGCCTATCTCGCCAACCGCAGGACCAAGAGCGTCCTGATCAGCCTATAGAAGAGATGCCGATGAAGTCCTATTCGATCGCCCTGATCCCCGGTGACGGCATCGGAAGCGATGTGACCGCCGCCGCATGGACAGTGCTGGAAACGGCGGCCCGACACTCCGGCTTTGCGCTGACAGGAACCGAGTTTCCCTGGTCCTGCCGCTTCTTTAAAGAGACTGGCCGCATGATGCCTGAGGACGGCATCGAGACCTTGCGCGGCTTTGACGCCATCCTCCTCGGCGCCGTCGGCTGGCCGGCGGAGGTGCCGGATTCCGTTTCGCTGCACGGGCTGCTGCTGCCGATCCGCAAGGCATTCGTGCAGTACGCCAACATCCGGCCGCATCGCTTGCTGCCGGGCGTGACCGGCCCGCTGCGGGCGGAAGGTTTCGACATATTGTGCATCCGTGAGAACACCGAAGGCGAATATTCCGGCGCCGGCGGGCGCGTGCATCAAGGCACGCTGGATGAGGTCGCTGTCGAGACCTCGATCTTCACCCGTGCCGGCGTCGAGCGCATCCTGCGCTTCGGCTTCGAGCAAGCGCGGTCGCGTCGGGGCAAGCTGGCCTCCGTCACCAAGTCCAATGCGCAGAAATATTCGATGGTGTTCTGGGACGAGATCACGCGAAAGCTGGCCGCGGAGTACTCTGACGTCGCCGTGACAAGCTATCATGTCGATGCGCTCGCCGCGCGCATGATCATGGCGCCGGAGAGCCTCGACGTGGTCGTCGCTTCCAACCTGTTCGGCGATATCCTCACCGATATCGGCGCGGCGATCCAGGGCGGGCTCGGCTACGCCGCCTCGGCCAACATCAATCCCGGCCGCTCGGCGCCGTCGATGTTCGAGCCGGTGCACGGCTCGGCGCCCGACATCGCGCATCTGGGCATCGCCAATCCGATCGCCACCATCTGGTCCGGCGCCATGATGCTCGAACATCTCGGCGAAAAGGCTGCGGCCGACCGCGTTATGAAGACGGTCGAAGCCACCACCGCCAGAGGCATAGGCACCATTGCCGGCAAGGACCGGACCGAGGCCATCACCGCCGCTGTCGTCGCGGCACTCACCTGATTGCAAGGTTGTTTTCGATGAAAAACCTGAAAGATAAAAGTCTCCTCCGCCAAGCCGGCCTGATTGGCGGCAAGTGGGTCGCTGCCGGCTCCGGCGGGACGGTCGACGTCATCGATCCGGCAACCCAGGCGGCGATCGGCACAGTCCCCGACATGGCCGGTCCGGACACACGTGCGGCCATAGAGGCCGCGGCGTCCGCTTATCGCGATTGGAGAAAGAAAACCAACGCCGAGCGCGCTGCCCTGCTGGAGGCCTGGCATGGCCTGATGCTTGCTCATCTGGACGATCTCGCGCTGATCCTGACGACCGAACAAGGCAAGCCGCTGGACGAGGCCAAGGGCGAGATCCGCTACGGCGCGTCCTTCGTCAAATGGTTCGCGGAGGAAGCGCGCCGCATCAATGGCCACACCATCCCCTCGCCCACCTCCGACCGCCGCATCATCGTGCTGAAGGAACCGGTCGGCGTGTGCGGCATCATCACGCCGTGGAACTTCCCCAATGCGATGATCACCCGCAAGGTCGCGCCGGCATTGGCTGCCGGTTGCACGGTGGTGATCAAGCCATCCGAGTTCACGCCCTATTCGGCGCTGGCGCTCGGCGTGCTTGCCGAGCGCGCCGGCATCCCCGCCGGCGTCATCAACATCGTCACTGGCATGCCCACGGAGATCGGCAACGAGATCATGGCGAACGAGGCCGTCCGCAAGATCTCCTTCACCGGCTCGACGCGGGTCGGTTCGCTGCTGATGCGCGGGGCGGCCGACAGCGTGAAACGGCTCAGCCTCGAACTCGGCGGCAACGCACCCTTCATCGTCTTCGACGACGCCGATCTCGATCTCGCCATCGAGGGTGCGCTGGTCTCCAAGTTCCGCAATGGCGGCCAGACCTGCGTCTGCGCCAACCGCATCCTCGTCCAGGCCGGAGTCTACGAAAGCTTCGCCGAGAAGCTCAGCGCACGCGTCAACGCCATGACAGTGGGGCCGGGCACGCAGCCGGGCGTCGCCATCGGGCCGATGATCAACATGGCGGCGGTCGAAAAGATCAAGCGTCACGTCGAGGACGCGCTCGCCAAGGGTGCTGCGATCATCACCGAGAAGCCGGCTCTGCCGGACGGTCCTCAATATGTCGCGCCGCTGGTGCTGACCGGCGCCACGAAAGACATGCAGCTCGCCGGCGAGGAAACCTTCGGCCCGGTCGCGCCGCTTTTTCGTTTCGAGACGGAAGAGGAAGCGATCGCGCTGGCCAATGGCACGCCCTATGGGCTTGCGTCCTACTTCTACACCGAGAATTTGAAACGCGCCTGGCGCGTCGGTGAGGCGCTGGAGTTCGGCATGGTGGGCTTGAACACCGGCTCGGTCTCGATCGAGGTCGCCCCCTTCGGCGGCGTCAAGCTGTCCGGCCTCGGGCGAGAGGGCGCGCAGGCCGGCATCGAGGAGTATCTAGAGATGAAGAGCTTCCACATCGGCGGGCTGGGCTGAAGCCCCGATCGGGCCGGATCGGCGATCACTGAATACGGTCGAGCGCCTTGTAGTAGAGGCCGACCATCGGCAGGAACCAGGGTTTGCCGGAGTATCCGGGAATGGACGGCCATTCGAGCCCCTTCATCGGATTGCGATCTTCGCGGCCGAGCATGGCATCGGCGAGGATGATGCCGAGATGGGTGGAGAGCTGCGCGCCGTGGCCGGAATAGCCCATCGCGAACCAGACACCGTCATGGTAACCGGCGCGCGGAAAGCGGTCCTTGGTCATGTCGACCAGCCCGCCCCAGCAATAGTCGATCTCGACCTTGGCGAGTTGCGGGAAGATCGCCGCGAGGCCTGCCCGCAATATCTCTCCGCTCCTGGCATCGGAGCGCTGGTCGGATGTCGCCGAAAAGCGCGCGCGGCCGCCGAAGATCAGCCGCCTGTCCGGCGAAAGCCGGAAGTAATTGCCGATGTTCATCGAGGTCACGCATGTCCGGTTGCCCGGCATGGTGGCAGTGATCTCAGCGTCACTCAACGGCCGCGTGGCGATGATGAAGCTGCCAACAGCGATGATCCTGCGGCGGAAATAGCCGAAATCAGGCGTGGTGTAGGCGCCGGTCGCCACCAGCACATTGTCGGCGCTGATCCGGCCACGCGAGGTGGTCAGCTCATGCCTGCCGCCGGCCTGCGTGTGGTCGGTAACCGCCGCGTTCTCGTGGATCACGGCTCCATAGCGGGCGGCTGAAGTGGCGAGACCCGCCACATAGCGGCCCATATGCATTATGGCGCTCTTCTTCGACAGCATCGCGCCGTGGAATGGCGAGCCGATCTCGGACTTGAGATCCGCCGCAGACAGCAGCGCCGTATCGGGATCCACTTCGGCATGGAGGGCTTCGAAGTTGCGGGCGATCGCATCAAAATGCTGCGGCTTGGAGGCGAGCTTCAGCTTGCCGGCGCGGCGGAAATTGCAGTCGATGCCTTCCTCCGCGACCAGCGCCTCGATGGTGTCGACGGAGTCGTCGAGCGCCCGGTAGAGCGCGATGGCGCGTTCCTTGCCGAGCTCCGCCTTGGCGGAGAGATAGCCGTGGGCGAGGCCATTGTTTAGGTGTCCGCCATTGCGTCCAGATGCGCCCCAACCCACACGTTCCGCCTCCAGCACGGCCACCTTGGCTCCAGCCTTCGCCAATTGGCGCGCGGCGGCGAGACCTGTAAAGCCGCCACCGATGATGGCGGCATCGTAGTGCCCCTCGACCGGGCCTTGCGCCCCGCCGGAAAAGACAGGGGCCGTGTCGTGCCAGTAGGAGACGAACTTCATCGGCAATCCGCCTGTTTCAGAGCCCAACGACGCCTGGAAGACCGGAAATGTCTGATATTTCGACATAGCCGTAGTACGGGTTGGCCGGTTCATGGCCGCGATTGACCCAGACCTTGTTCTTGATGCCGAGATCGTGTGCCGACATCAGGTCGTAGCGGAACGAAGACGAGCAGTGAAGAATATCTTCCGGGCCGCAGCCCAGCCTGTCGAACATGTATTCGAAGGCCTTGAAGCGGGGCTTGTAGGCCTGCGCCTGCTCGGCGGTGTAGACGGCATGAAACGGCGCGCCGAGCTTTTCAACATTGGACATGATCTGCGCGTTCATGGCGTTGGACAGGATGACCAGCGGAATTTCCTTGGCGACCTTCGCCAGGCCGGCCGGAACGTCGGCGTGCGGCCCCCAGGTCGGGACGCGCTCGTAGACCATTCGGGCATCGTTGGCGCTGAAGGCGACGCCGTTACGCTTGCAGGTGCGCTCGAGCGCATTGTGGACGACGTCGGCATAGGGCTTCCAGTCGCCCATGATCTCGTCGAGCCGATACGCCGCGAAGTTCTTGATGAATTCCTGCATGCGCGGCTCGTCGAGCCGGCTGCCATAGAGGTCGCGCGCCGCTTCCGCCATCTGGAAAAAGGTCAACGTGCCGTAGCAGTCGAAGGTGATGTATTTGGGCCTGAAGGAAGCCATGTCCGTCGATCTCCGGTGGAAGCACATCCGCGCTGGGATGTATTTCATCATAGGACGGCAGGTGGCGACCCACCTGACCGAAATCGCCCTCCCGAAAGCAGAAAGTTCCGTATCCGCCATCCGGTTTGGCACGCTGTAGCATCTGGCGTGCCGATCGCGGCGCCGCGATCGGCGTGAAACGCATCCGCCGCGGACGATGCCAGCACAAGATGCGGCGCACCGCTTGCGCTACGGCGAAAGATACCGCCGAAGCCAATGCCTTCAGATGATCTGCGGCGCGCCGATGGCCGAGACTTGGGCACTAGACGGAAGGATGCCTCATGCAGCAGGGCGAGATCGAACTCCAGGCCTTCGGGCCGGACCATATTGAGGGAGCGGTGGTGCTTTCGCGCCAGGAGAATTGGCCGCATCGGCCGCAGGACTGGCAGATGGCGCTGCAGCTCTCGAACGGTGCGGTCGCGCTCGACGATCAGGGCCGTGTCACCGGAACCATCCTGGTGACGCCCTATGGCATGGATTGCGCCATGATCAACATGGTGATCGTCGACAGGAATGTGCGGGGCAAGGGGCTTGGGCGCCGGCTGATGGATCAAGCCTTCGCACTTGCCGGCGACCGTCCGCTGCGGCTCGTCGCGACAGCGGACGGCATGCCGCTCTATGAAAAACTCGGCTTCGTGCCGTCCGGTACGATCCGGCAACATCAGGGCAGCGTTGCCGAGCTTGGTGCGCCCGGCGGCGTGGAAGCGGCGGGCACCGCCGACCTCGCGGAGATCAAGGCGCTGGACCGCGATGCCTACGGCGCCGACCGTGAAGCTCTGATCGATGCGCTGGCGGAGCGCGGCCAATTCGCGGTCATCCGCCGTAACGGCGCCATCGAGGCCTATGCCGCGATCCGCCCGTTCGGACGCGGCGAGGTGATCGGTCCGGTCATCGCGGGAAGCACCGACGAGGCTAAGGCCCTGATCGGCTTCTTCGCCGCGCCGCGTCCCGGCGCCTTCCTGCGCGTCGATACCGGCAGCGGGACCGGCATCGCCGGCTGGCTCGAGGAAATCGGCCTCGCCCATGTCGGCGGCGGCGTGGCCATGGACCGTCCACCCAAGACGAACATGGAACAGGCCAGACCGAAAGTTTACGCCCTCGCCAACCAGGCGCTGGGCTAGTCCGGAGGACAACAATGCTCGCCAATTCCCTGATCGAACTCGATCGCGCCCATCTTATCCACCCGGTCTCTTCATACCGTGGTCATGAGGCGCAAGGCGTGCGCGTCTTGAAATCGGCGAGGGGGGCGACCGTGACCGATGCGTCCGGCCGGCAACTTCTCGACGGCTTCGCGGGGTTGTGGTGCGTCAACGCCGGCTACGGCCATGACAGCATCGTCGAGGCGGCGGCCCGGCAGATGCGCGAGCTTCCCTACGCCACCGCCTATTTCGACCTCGGCTCTGAGCCGGCCATCCGCCTCGCCTCGGAACTGGCTGAGCGCGCGCCAGGTGACCTCAATCACGTCTTTTTCACGCTTGGCGGGTCGGACGCGGTCGACAGCACGATCCGTTTCGTCCGCTATTACTGGAATGCCAGGGGCGAGCCAACGCGCGACCAGTTCATTTCCATCGAGCAGGGTTATCACGGGTCGTCGGTGGTCGGCGCGGGCCTGACCGCACTGCCCGCCTTTCACGCCGGTTTTGGCATTCCCTTCGAATGGCAGCACAAGATCCCCTCCCCCTATCCCTATCGCAACCCGGTGGGCGAGGACGGCAACGCGATCATCGCCGCATCGCTCGCCGCGCTGAAGGCCAAGATCGAGGAGATCGGGGCGGAACGGGTCGCCGCCTTCTATGCCGAGCCGATCCAGGGCTCGGGCGGCGTCATCGTGCCACCGAAAGGCTGGATCAAGGCTATGCGCGAGCTCTGCCGGGAGCACGGCATCCTGTTCATCGCCGACGAGGTCATCACCGGCTTCGGCCGCACGGGACCCTTGTTCGCCTGCGCCGATGAGGACATCGTTCCCGATTTCATGACGACCGCGAAGGGGCTGACCTCGGGCTATGTTCCCATGGGGGCCGTGTTCATGGCCGATCATGTCTACGACGTCATCGCCGATGGCGCAGGCGCCTCGGCCGTCGGCCACGGCTACACCTATTCCGCCCATCCCGTCAGCGCCGCCGTCGCGCTCGAAGTTTTGAAGCTCTACGAAGACGGCCTTCTCGAGAACGGCATCAAGGCCGGCGCCCGGCTGATGGCTGGCCTGGAGGGTCTGAGGAACCATCCGCTGGTCGGCGACGTGCGCGGCCGCGGCATGCTTGCCGCGATCGAACTGGTGGTCGACAAGCAGAAGAAGACACCGCTTCCGGCGTCGGCCATGCCGACGCGGCGCGTCTTCGACAGAGCGTGGGACAATGGCCTGATCATCCGTGCCTTTGCCAACGGGGTGATCGGCTACGCACCGCCGCTCTGCTGCACCGACAGCGACATCGACGCGATCATCGAACGCACGCGCCGGACGCTCGACCAGACGCTGGCCGATCCCGATGTCCGCCAGGCTCTGGCATGATGGGGGCGAAATATGTCGTGTCTCGAAATATCGCCGGGCAGACGATTTCGCAATTTTGTGCCGCCCCCTCACGCCTTTTCGGCGAATCCAGCGCGGGGGAAGTGCCAGACTGTTGATACGACAAGGCCAGAAGCCCGGATATCCGGGCCTTCGAAAAAGGCCTACGCCCCGGACAGCACGGAATTTTGTTCTGTTCAACACATGCAATTCGGCCGCGCGCAGAGGAGACCCAGTCTTGGCCAGGGGCTTTAGCGAATCCAAATACATGACCTTCGATGTCGTCGGCACGCTGATCGACTTCGAAGGCGGCATCACGACTTGCCTGGCCGGGATTGCCGCCGAGGCCGGCGTTTCGCTCAATGGCGAGGAAGCGCTGAGCCTTTACCGGCAGGCCCGCTACATGCCCGATGCAAGCGTGTTTCCCGACGATCTCGTGCGTGTCTACACAGTCATCGCGCCGCGGCTCGGCCTGCCGCCCGAGGAGAGATACGGCGTCCGCCTACGGGATTCCGCCAGCGTCTGGCAAGGCTTCCCCGACAGCGCGGCGGCATTGGCGGACCTTGCGAAGTCGCACAGGCTGATTGCCATGACCAATGCCCGGCGCTGGGCGCTCGATCATTTCGAGAAGCAGCTCGGATCGCCCTTCTTCGCCACCTTCACGGCCGACGATACAGGCACGGAGAAACCGGCCCCGGCCTTCTTCCAGAAGGTCTTCGATTTCGTGGCCTCCCGGGGCGACAGCAAGGACGACATCCTGCACGTCGCGCAAAGCCAGTACCACGACATCGGCATATCCCGGGCGCTTGGCATGACCAATTGCTGGATCGAGCGCCGGCACGCCCAGAAGGGCTATGGCGGCACGATCGAGCCCGAGCGCTTCACCGCGCCGGACTACCACTTCACCTCAATGGCGGCCCTTGCCGCCGCCGTGCGGGAAAGCCTGAAGCAACGAACCTGAGCCCAAGCCCGGAAAGCCGCAGCAAGACGAGCAACCCGGAAAAACAAACGAAAGGGGAATGATATGACCGACAAGATCACGAACTGGACCAGCGCAGACGATGCCATGGTCGAGAATGCCATTCGGCGGGGCGCGAGCCGCCGCGAACTCCTCAAGATGCTGCTGGCCGGCGGCGCCGCGGTTGCCGCGGGCAGCATGGTGCTTGGCCGCGCCACCAATGCCGTCGCTGCCACGCCGGTTTCCGGCGGGAGCTTCAAGGCCGCCGGCTGGTCGTCGTCGACCGCCGACACGCTCGATCCGGCAAAGGCGTCGCTGTCGACCGACTATGTCCGCTGCTGTTCGCTCTACAACCGCCTGACTTTCCTCGACAAGGATGGCGTCACGCAGATGGAGCTGGCCGAAAGCTTCGACAGCAAGGACGCCAAGACCTGGACCGTAAAGCTGCGCAAGGGCGTCACCTTCCACGACGGCAAGGCCCTCACCGCCGACGACGTCGTCTTCTCGATGAAGCGCCATCTCGATCCGGCGGTCGGTTCCAAAGTCGCCAAGATCGCCGCGCAGATGACCGGCTTCAAGGCGGTCGACAAGTCGACCGTGGAAATCACGCTCGCCGATCCGAATGCTGACCTCCCGACCATCCTGGCGCTGCATCACTTCATGATCGTGGCGGACGGCACCACCGATTTCTCCAAGGGCAACGGCACCGGCGCCTTCGTGCTGCAGACGTTCGAACCGGGCGTGCGGTCGGTCGTCACCAAGAACAAGAACTACTGGAAATCAGGCCAGCCCTATCTCGACTCGTTCGAATTCATCGCCATCAGCGACGACAGCGCCCGCGTCAACGCGCTGCTTTCCGGTGACATCAACTTCGCCGCCTCGATCAATCCGCGCGCGATGAAGCTCATTGGCGGCCAGCAGGGCTTCGAATTGTCGAAGACGACCTCGGGCAACTACACGGACCTCAACATCCGGCTCGACATGGATCCGGGCAACAAGGCCGACTTCGTGGCCGGCATGAAATACCTCGTCAACCGCGAGCAGATCGTCAAATCGGCATTGCGCGGCCTTGGCGAAGTCGGCAACGACCAGCCCGTCTCGCCGGCGAACATCTTCCACAATGCCGACCTCAAGCCGAAAGCCTTCGACCCCGACAAGGCCAAGTTCCACTTCCAGAAATCGGGCTTGCTCGGCCAGTCCATCCCGGTGATCGCCTCCGACGCCGCGACCTCGTCGATCGACATGGCGGTGATCATCCAGGCCGCCGGCGCCGACATCGGCATGAAGCTCGACGTCCAGCGCGTCCCGTCCGACGGCTACTGGGACAATTACTGGCTCAAGGCGCCGATCCATTTCGGCAACATCAATCCACGCCCGACGCCGGACATCTTGTTCTCGCTGCTCTACGCCTCCAACGCGCCCTGGAACGAAAGCCAGTACAAGTCGGAGAAGTTCGACAAGCTGATGATCGAGGCGCGCGGCTCGCTCGACCAGGCCAAGCGCAAGGAAATCTATGGCCAGATGCAGACCATGATCTCCGAGGAGGCCGGCACCATCATCCCGGCCTACATTTCCAACGTGGATGCCCTCTCCAGCAAGGCGAAGGGTTTGGAGGCGAACCCGCTCGGTGGCATGATGGGCTACGCAATGGCGGAATATCTCTGGCTCGAAGCCTGAGAGGCGCCTGCCGGGGACCGGACAGCCGGTCCCCGGTACAATTGCGCAACATGGCTTGGCCGAACGCAACCGCAGGAGCGCTTCCATGACGTCTGGGGTTTTAAACCTCGTGTTGAAGCGGCTGGCGATCGCGGTCGTTACACTTCTGATCGTCCTGTTCGCCGTGTTTTTCGCCACCAGCATGCTGCCCGGCGACACCGCGTCGATCCTGCTCGGCCAGGCGGCTACGCCTGAAGCCGTCGCCGGCTTGCGCGAGGCCATGCATCTCAACGATCCGGCAATCCTGCGCTTCCTGCGCTGGCTTCTCGGCCTGCTCCACGGCGATCTCGGCACCTCCTATGCCAATGAGATGCCGGTCGCGGCGCTGATCGGCGGGCGCTTCGTCAACACCATGGAGCTCGCCGGCATCACCACGCTGCTTTCGGTGCCGCTGGCGCTGACGCTGGGCATCACCGCCGCGATGCTGCGCGGCTCCTTCTACGACCGCACCGTCACCATTCTTGCGATCGGCGTCATCTCGGTGCCGGAGTTCATGGTCGCGACGCTGGCGGTCCTGCTTTTCGCTGTTTATCTCAAATGGCTGCCGGCGCTGTCCTCGGTCAATGAGGCACATACGCTGACCGACCTCGTGCGCATCTATGCCATGCCGGTGATCACGCTCACCTTCGTCATCTCCGCCCAGATGATCCGCATGACCCGCGCCGCGGTGATCGAAACGCTCTCCACGCCCTATGTCGAGATGGCGCTTCTCAAAGGCGCCTCACGCGGTCGCATGGTGCTCAAGCACGCACTTCCCAATGCGCTCGGGCCGATCGTCAACGCGGTTGCGCTGTCTTTGTCCTATCTGGTCGGCGGCGTCATCATCGTGGAGACGATCTTCAACTATCCCGGCATCGCCAAGCTGATGGTCGATGCGGTCGCGACCCGCGACCTGCCGCTGATCCAGAGCTGCGCAATGATCTTCTGCCTCGGCTATCTCTTGCTCATCACGATCGCCGACATCATCGCCATCATGTCCAACCCGAGGCTCAGGTGACGATGGCGCGCGTGGCAACTTCCCGACGGTCCTTCCTGGGTCACAGCTACAATCTCGTGGGCGTCGTGGCCGCGCTGGTCATCCTGGCGTGGACGCTGATCGCCATCTTCGCGCCCTATATCATTCCCCATTCGATCGGCGACATCGTCGACGACGATTATTTCGGCCCGATGCGTCAGGGCCTATGGCTCGGCTCGGACTATCTGGGGCGCGACATGCTCTCACGGGTGCTGATGGGCGCGCGCTACACCGTCGGCATATCGCTCGCCGCCGTCGCCATCGCTTGCTTCTCCGGCGTCGTGCTGGGGATGATCGCGGCCGTCACCGGCGGCTGGCTCGACAGCTGCCTCAGCCGTTTCCTCGATGCCATGAACTCGATCCCCAGCAAGCTGTTCGGCCTTGTGGTCGTCGCCGCGGTCGGCTCGTCGATCCCGGCGCTGATCCTGACGCTCGCCGTCATCTATATACCGGGCGCCTACCGTTTCGCGCGGGCGCTCGCCGTCAACATCAACAGCATGGACTTCATGACCGTCGCCCGCGTCCGCGGCGAAAGCACCGCCTATCTCATCGGGTCCGAGATCCTGCCCAACATCATCCGCCCGGTGCTGGCCGACTTCGGCCTGCGTTTCGTCTTCATCGTGCTCTTACTCTCCGGCCTGTCCTTCCTTGGACTCGGCCTGCAACCGCCGCTCGCCGACTGGGGCGCGCTGGTGCGCGAGAACATCGGCGGCCTGCCCTTCGCGGCCCCCGCCGTCATCATTCCCTCGCTGGCGATCGCCAGCCTCACCATCAGCGTCAACCTGCTGATCGACAACCTGCCGCAGAAGATCAGGGACAGGGACTTATGAGCAATCTCGTCGAGCTCAGGAACCTGAAGATCGAGGCGACGACCGACGCCGGACGTGTCGTCGAAATCATCAAGGGCGTCAGCCTCGACATCGCCGATGGCGAGATCGTCGCCCTGATCGGCGAGAGCGGTTCCGGCAAGACGACGATCGCGCTCTCGCTGATGGGCTATGCGCGGCCTGGCTGCCGGATCACCGGCGGCGAGATCAATGTCAACGGCAAGAACATGGCGGCACTTTCCGAAAAGCAACGCGCAAGGTTGCGCGGCACCGACATTGCCTATGTTCCGCAAAGTGCCGCCGCCTCCTTCAACCCTTCGTCCACCATCATGGAACAGGTGATCGAGGTTACACGCATCCACGGCCTGATGCCGCCCGAGCAAGCGCGAAAGCGAGCGGTCGAGCTGTTCCGGGCCTTGTCGCTGCCGGATCCGGAAGGGATCGGCGCGCGTTATCCGCACCAGGTTTCGGGCGGGCAATTGCAGCGGTTGTCGGCGGCCATGGCGCTCATCGGCGATCCCAAGCTGATGATCTTCGACGAGCCGACGACGGCACTCGACGTGACGACGCAGATCGACGTGCTCAAGGCATTCAAGTCGGTCATGCGGGCTGGCGGGATAGCGGGCGTTTACGTTTCCCATGATCTCGCGGTCGTCGCCCAGATCGCCGACCGCATCGTGGTGCTGAAAGGCGGCGAAGTGCAGGAGACCGGCACCACGGCTCAGATACTTTCGGCTGCCCAGCACCCCTATACGCGCGAACTGCTGGCTGCCTTCGAGCCGAACCCGCGGCAAGCACATGCGGACGCGGATGCCGGGACGAAAGAGCTGCTGCGTATCGACAATGTGACTGCCGGCTATGGTGCGGTGCGGGCTGACGGACTACCGCTTGTCCGCGCTGTCAATTCCGTCAGTCTGGTCGTCGAGAAGGGGCGCAATCTCGGCGTCATCGGCGAATCCGGCTGCGGAAAATCGACGCTGGCGCGCGTCATCGCCGGCATCCATCCGGCGGCGGCCGGCGACATCATATTCGACGGCAAGGAATTGCAGCGCGCCGCAGGCAAACGCAGCCAGGACCAGCTGCGCGAGATGCAGATCGTGTTCCAGTATGCCGACACCGCGCTCAATCCGGCGAAGCCCGTGGAGGACATCATTTCCCGGCCGCTGGCCTTCTATCACGGGCTCGACCGGCAGGCGCGCTCGAAGCGCGTCGACGAACTGCTCGACATGGTTCGCCTGCCCAGGACGCTGCGCTACCGTCGCCCGTCGGAGCTTTCTGGCGGGCAGAAGCAGCGCGTGAACTTCGCGCGCGCCCTGGCGGCCGGACCCAAGCTGATCATCTGCGACGAAATCACCTCGGCGCTCGACACGGTGGTGGCGGCCGCCGTAATCGAACTGCTCAAGGAGCTGCAGCGCGAGCTGGGCCTTTCCTACATTTTCATCAGCCACGACCTCTCCGTCGTGGAAGCGATCTGCGACGAGATCATGGTCATGTACAATGGCGAGCGGGTGGAGCAGATCACGCCCGACAGGCTGCAGGCGCCCACCCACCCCTATTCCAAGCTTCTGTTCTCCTCCGTGCCGAAGCTCGATCCGACATGGCTCGATGGCCTCGTCCGCGACCCCGAACTCGTCAGCCAGTTCGGCCAGCGATAGGGCGGTTAGCCGTTTCATGGAAACAGCTAACCGCCTATCTATTTGTTTTTAAAGCAATTCCCTAGGGAAAGCGCTACGCGCTTTTCCCGGGAAATCCGCTTCACACTTTTCCTGGAATTGCTCTGACTACATCGGAAACAGGCTGGGCAGCGGCATGTGCGCCTTGACGATGGGAGACTTCAGCACCACGAAGCTGAAATACTTGTCGATGCCGATATCCATGTCGCTCAGCCGCTCCATGATCTCCTGGTACTCGCCGATGCCGGCGGCCACGAATTTCATCAAATAGTCGTAGCGGGCGGAAACACGGTGGCATTCGACGGCCGCATCAACCTTGTCGACGGCGGCAAGGAAACGCGCGAAGTCGATCTGGCGATGGTTCTTGAGCGTGATTTCGGTGAAGACGGTGAGCGTCCGCCCCAGCTTCGCGATGTCGATCTGCGCCGAATAACGCACGATATAGCCTTCGGCATGCAGCTTCTTTACCCGCATCAGACAGGGGCTGGGGGAGAGATTGACCCGTTCCGCCAGCTCCACATTTGTGATGCGGCCGTTCTTCTGCGCTCGTACAGAATCTTGATGTCGATCCGATCGAGTTTCATGGGCTAGGATGCTTCCTGTCAGGGCAAATCAGCCTGCCGCAGCCGGCTTTCACCCTGTTACAATTGCGAGCAGAGCCGGTAGGCCTCATAGATCGATGAGTAGATGTCCCGGCTGGCAACTGCGTCTCCAATGCGGTGCAAGACGAACGATCCGGCAGCTTGGGGACCATTGTCCCGCTTCGTTTCCGTTCCCGTCATCAGTGCTATGTCGGTGACGCCGTTGTTGGCTGAGCGCGCCGCAATTCCTGGTAGGTATCCTCCATCGGGACCGTGCCGCGCTCGACAATGAGTTGGGCCGCCATCATTTCCGTTTCCGCACCGGTGAGTTCATGCCGGAACGTGGCGGCGATGCCGTTGCCCTGGCGCACTGCCTTGACCAGGCGTACATCGCCGACGACGCGGATGCCGCGTTCCGAGGCGCGTTTGCGGAAACTTACCCTGTCCGGATAGGGCGTCTCGATCGCCAGCGTGTCGTCCGCTATCGCCAAGCTGACCACGCGCCCGTCGCGGGCAAGATGCAGGGCGCAGGAAATTGCGGCCTGGCGTCCGGTCTCGTCGTAGATCAGCACGTCGTCCTTCGCCGGCACGACCCCGGTCAGGACGTCCCAGACGCTGTCGCAATGTTCAGCGCCCTCCAGCCGTTCCATATCCGGAATGCCGCCGGTGGCGACGATGACAGTGTCCGGTCTTGCGGCAAGGACGATTTCCGCGTCCGCATAGGTGTTGAGACGGACTTCCACGCCAAGCCGCACGAGTTCGTCGGTACGCCAGTCGACTATGCCGATGAGATCCTTGCGGTCGGACGCCGAGGCCGCGACGAGCACCTGCCCACCAAGTCGCGCTCCGGCTTCAAACAGGCTCACCCGGTGGCCGCGCTCGGCGGCGACCCTTGCCGCTTCCATACCGCCCGGACCTCCGCCGACCACGACCACCCGTTTCGGCGTCTCGGCCCGCATGATGGTATGGCTGATGATCGTTTCATGGCCGCTGGCCGGGTTGTGAATGCACTGCACCTTCTTGTACAGGCAGTAGGACGCGCCGACACACGGGCGAATGCGTTCTTCTTCGCCGCGCATCACCTTGTTGACGATATGGGGGTCGGCAATATGCGCGCGGGTCATGCCGACCAGGTCGACGAGGTTCTCGCGGATGGCATGCCGCGCCGTCGCTATGTCCCGAATGCCTGCGGCGTGGATCACGGGCAGCCTGGTTTCCCGTTTGAACTGTCCGACCAGCGGCAGAAACGGCGCGCTCTGGCTGAACATGCCGGGCATGTTCTGCTCAGCCAGCGACAGGTCGGTGTCCATGCGGCCAAAGATGCAGTTGAAGAAGTCGACATGGCCTTCCCGCTCGAACAGCCTGGCGAAGGCAAGGCATTCCTCGAAATCCGACCCGTCCTCGACCGCCTCGTCGATCACGAACCGCATGCCGACGGCGAAGTCGTCGCCCACCGCGCGGCGGATTGCCTCGTGAACCATCAGGCCGAAGCGCGCGCGGTTTTCCAGCGAGCCGCCGAAGCCATCCGTGCGCCTGTTGGTTCTGGGCGAGAGGAATTGACCGATCAGATGCCCGCCGGTGACGGTTTCGACGCCATCCAGACCGCCGTCCAGGCAGCGCCTGGCGGCACTGGCGTAATCCTTGATGATCCTGTCGATGTCCGCGGCGTCCATCTCCTTGGGAAAATTCCGGTTCCGCGTCTCGCGAACGCGTGACGGCGCCACCGGCGGCAGCCAGTTCCCGGCATAGGCGGTGGCGCGCCGGCCAAGGTGCGAAACCTGGCACATGACGGCAGCGCCGTGGCGATGCACCCGCTGCGACAGCGACTGGAGATGAGGCACTATGCGATCGGTCGAAAGGTCCAGCTGACCGCCGCCCCAACTCGAGTCGGGCGACGTCATCGCCGAGCCGCCCACCATGGTCATCGCCAGGCCGCCGCGCGCTTTCTCCTCGTGGTAGCGCTGGTAGCGCTCGAGCGGCAGGCCGCCATCGTCCAGCATCGAAGCATGACTGGTGCTGACGACACGGTTGCGCAGCGTCAGACCCTTGAGCCGAAACGGCTGAAGCAGAGGATCGCTGGATGGGCTGCCTGCTTGAGATCCCGCTGCCTTCACGTCCTGCTCCGCCCCATTCATCAGGGTTATAGTTCTCCATTTCCGGGGTCGTAGAAAGTTTGTAAATTATTGGGGTGCCTGTACGCTGGGCGTATGGCTGGTTTTGCTAAACTCGTTCCCTCCGCGCGCGGACTGCTTGTCTTCGAAGCGGCTGTCCGGTCGGGTAGCTTCACGGCAGCGGCGCGCGAGTTCAACGTCACCCAACCATCGATCAGCCGCAGCATTGCCCAGCTCGAGGCCGATTTTGGTGTTCCCCTTTTCACACGAGGCCCAACGGGGTTGACCCCGACCCCGGACGGACGCGCCCTCTATTCGGCGGTGCGGGAGGGATTTGACGGCATCGCGGAGGCGATCCGGAGAATCAAGCAGAACAGCGCTGCAAAGCCGGTGGTGACCCTTTCCCTTTCGAGTTCTCTGGCAACCTATTGGTTCGTTCCTAGGTTAGGGGCATTCAACACCAGGTTTCCCAACGTCGACCTGAGATTCGAACTGATCGCGGGCGTCCTGCGAGGACCCGCCGAGACTGTCGACCTCGCCACGAGAATCCTGGCCGATGACGATACCCACTATCACCACTGGGCATTCTCGCCTGAGATCATCGTTCCGGTGTGCAGCCCATCCTATTTGTCGACCCACGGCCGGTTGATCCATGCCGGAACCGGGGAAGGTCATGCCCTGCTTCACCTGACCGACGCCAAGGAGCAGTGGCTGGACGCCTGGGGCAGTGTGGCGGACCGTAAGACCAGCCGGGCAAAGTGGCTCGAATTCTCGGACTACGCGGTCGTGCTTCAAGCCGCGATGAACGGGGAAGGCGTGGCGCTCGGCTGGCTCAGCAACGTTTCAAGGGCATTGCTTCAGGGAACCCTTGTTCCGGCCTCGGACAGGCAAATCAAGACGGGCCGGATCCATCAGCTGATTGCACCGCGCTCAAGGCCGGTACGACCTGTCGTCTCCGACATCTGCGCCTGGATGATCGCCGAGATGCAAGCCGAATTGAAAGCACTGCACCCGATCTTGCGGCCGGACACCTTGTAGCGGGCTGCAGGCGACAAGCACGGCGCGGTCGCCGCGGACTACCTCGGAAACAGGCTGGGCAGCGGCATGTGCGCTTTAACGATGGGGGACTTCAGCACGACGAAGCTGAAATACTTGTCGATGCCGATATCCATGTCGGTCAGCCGTTCCATGATCGTCTGGTACTCGGCGATGCCGGCGGTCACGAACTTCATCAGATAGTCGTAGCCACCCGACACGAGGTGGCATTCGATGACCTGGTCGATCTTCTCAACCACGGCGAGAAAGCGGGCGAAGTCCACCTGGCGATGGTTCTTCAAGGTGATTTCGGTGAACACGGTCAGCGTCTGGCCGAGCTTGCCGATATTGATCTGCGCGGAATAGCCCTCGATGTAGCCCTCCGATTGCAGTCTCTTGACCCGCATCAGGCACGGGCTTGGCGACAGGTGCACCAGATCAGCCAGTTCCACGTTGGTGATGCGGCCGTTCTTCTGCAACTCGTACAGAATCTTGATATCGATCCGATCCAGTTTCACGGTCGTCTCCGCAGAACACGCCGCAGCACAAAATGCTGCCTTGCTCATAGACATTGACACTACCACAGCCCGTTGACCTGTCCATCCAAGCGGACAGCGCTTTGAAACGCAGCGGCTCCCGATTTTTACCCGGCTGCCGGAATAAAATTCTGCTTCGGCCGCAACTGCGGCAGCGGCTGCCTGCGCAACGCGTTAAATTGGCGCTTCAAGGCAGAGAGACCATGCGCGCACCACTGCAGAAAATCGAGACATCCGGCGAACTGCCACAGACAGCGGACGCGGTGGTGATCGGCGGCGGTATCGTCGGCATCTTCGCGGCCTACTATCTGGCCAGGCGCGGCCTGAAGGTCGCGCTTGTCGAAAAGGGCCGCGTCGGCGCCGAGCAGTCCTCGAGGAACTGGGGGTGGTGCCGCCAGCAGAACCGCGACGCGCGCGAGTTGCCGATGGCGACAAGAAGCATCGACCTGTGGCAGCGCTTTGGGGCAGAGACTGGCGAAGACACCGGCTTTCGCCGCTGCGGCCTGCTCTATCTCAGCAATGACGATACGGAACTGGCCGGCTGGGTGCGCTGGCGTGACTTCGCCAAAACGGCCGGCGTCACCACGCATATGCTCGACGGCGCCGAGGCCAGCGAGCGGGGCCGCGCCACGGGGCGGACATGGAAGGGCGGCGTCTTCTCGCCGACGGATGGCACCGCCGATCCGTCGCGGGCCGCGCCCGCGGTCGCCCACGCCATCCTCAAGCTCGGGGGCTCCGTGCACCAGAATTGCGCCGCGCGCGGTATCGAGACCGAGGGCGGGCGCCTGAGCGGCGTGGTTACGGAAAACGGAACGATCCGGACCAAGCTGGCGGTTCTGGCCGGCGGCGCCTGGGCCTCCTCCTTTTGCCGGCAGTTCGGTTTCCGTTTTCCGCAAGCGTCGATCCGCTCCTCCATCCTGTCCGTTTCGCCAGGCGCCGAGGGTCTGCCGGACGCGCTGCATACGGCAGGGGTCTCGGTCACGCGGCGCGGCGACGGCGGCTACACGCTCGCTATAAGCGGACGCGGGCGCGTGGACGTGACACCGCAGCAGTTGCGCTTCTCCTCGCAGTTCCTGCCCATGTTCATGAAGCGGTGGCGAAGCCTCGCGCCCGGCGGCCTGCAGGGCGTGCGCTCCGGCCACGAGACGCTGCAACGCTGGCGGCTCGACCGGCCGACGCCGATGGAGCGGATGCGCATCCTCGACCCGGCTCCGGACCAGGCGACGATCCGCCTGACCCATGCCCGCGCGCTCGAGCTGCTGCCGGCACTGCGCCAGACCAGGATCAGCGCGGCCTGGGCCGGCTACATCGACAGCACGCCTGACGGCGTGCCCGCCATCGGCGAGATTGACACCGTTCCGGGCTTCTTCCTGGCTGCCGGATTTTCGGGACACGGCTTTGGCATTGGACCCGGCGCCGGGCACCTCGTCGCCGATCTGGTGACCGGGTCGGAACCGATCGTCGATGCGACATCCTACAATCCCCGGCGCTTCGACGCTTCTGCCTGGGGGAAGGTCGCCGATTTCTAGCATGTGATCCTCATCTGCGCGGCCTCCGCAACTGCATCAGCCGTTGCGCAGAAAGGCGCCGATAGGCGCGGGCCGGACAGGAGCCTGTCCGCGAAACCGGCCGACAGCATCCGGCGCGCAGCCGGCCTGCGCCGCGACGAGTTCGACGGCGGCCAACTGACAATAGCGTCCCTGGCATCGCCCCATACCGGCGCGCGACAGCGATTTCACCCTGTTGGCTTCGCCGCCACCGAAACCCGCGCCCTCGCGTACGGCTCCGGCATTCACGCTTTCGCAACGGCAGACGACCGCGTCGTCGGGAAGTGCCCGCACCATCGCGGCCGGCCAGGGAAAGGCGCAAGCCAGACCATGGGCAAAGCGCTCGAGCCGCGCCAGCTTACGCAGATCGGTGCTGGTGGCGGGCGTCGGAAATCCGAGATCGGCAAGGCATGCCGCCGCCGCAAGACGCCCAGCGATTTCCGCGCCGTCCGCTCCCAGCAGACGAACTCCATCGCCCGCCAGATAGACGCCGTTGCCGGCGCGACCCATCCGGTCGGTCTTTGGCAGCCATTGCCGCCACTGCTCGTCATAGGTGAAGTCGCATCCCGCGAGGTCGGCCAGATGGGTCTCCGCCCGCAGGTGCCAGCCCATGCCGATCATGTCGCATGAAGTGAGGCGCTGCCTTCCGCCGGCGTCGCGCCAGCGCATCGTTGACACCCCCTTCCCGTCGGCCTCGATCGCTTCAAGCGTCACGCCCGCATGGTAGCGGCCGCCGAGCCTCGCCCGCAGGGCCAGACCGCGCAGCGCGACCAACGGCCGGGCGGCAAGGTCCCAAAGCCCCCGCATCTGCTGGCGCCGGGAAGAGGTATCCAGCACCGCCACCACATCCGCTCCAGCCTTGACGAGCTGGGCGCCGACCAGCGTCAGCAGAGGCCCCGATCCGATCAGGACGATCCGCTGCCCCAGCGCCACGCCCTGCGCCTTGAGCGCGATCTGCGCAGCGCCAAGGCTGTAGACGCCGGCGCTCTGCCAGCCCGGGACCGGAGCGACACGGTCGGATGCGCCGGTGGCAAGGATCAGGCGGTCATAGCTGACTAGCTGCACGCCACCCTCTCCCAGCACATGCAGCCGACCTTCTTGCACTGCGATGACCGAGCTTGCCGCGTAATGGGTGAGCCGCGCCTCCTTGGCCAGCCGGTCGATGAGCGCATGCAATGCTCCCGCCTTCGCCGCCTCCGACCCGTAAAGTTGCTTCGCGGTGCGGGTGAACCCGGCAGGTGGGCGGCGATAGATTTGCCCGCCAGCGCGCTGTCCTTCGTCGATCACTACCGGATGGAGCCCGGCCTCGACCAGGGTCGCGGCGGCCCTTATGCCGGCTGGACCGGCGCCCACGATCACGATCCGCGGCGATAAGATCTCGCTCACGGCCAGCTCTCGGATGGCGTTGTGCGCAACCGCATGCCTTCGGTGACAAGTGTCGAGCACGCCCGCACGCGCGGTCCCTCGTCCTGCCACACCCAGCAATCCTGGCAGGCCCCCATCAGGCAGAACCCGGCCCGTGGTTCGGATCCGAACTCGGACTTTCGCAAGGCCTGCCCTGATGCCAGCATGGCGGTCAGCACGTTGTCCCCCGCAAGCGCGTCGCGCATCTCACCGTCGAGAAAGAAATGCAGTTGCGCCCGGTCGTACTCGGCCAGCCGGACGATGCGGCCGGCGGTGATCATTCCGCAGCCTCTCGCACCGGGCCAGGACGAGGCAGTCCGGGGAACCGTTCGCAGGCCGCATCGAACGCCGCCTGGACGCCCTCCGGCCCAGAGTGCCCCTTCATGCGACGGAAGATTTCCGTCTTGGAGAAAAACCGCCAGTGGATCGGCAGGTCTCTCAGTATGGCGGTGAGCCTGTCATAGGCCGCCGGAGTCCATTGCGCTTCGTAGCCTTCGCGCTCCGGACCGAAATGAAAATGGCCGGCGGACAGCTTGTGCCCCGCGCGCAGCCTTGCCGTCGCCTGCTCGTCGACCTCGCCGTCGCGAATGACGACACCATAGTCGCGCTCGGCAGCCGTTGGCGAGACATAGCCGCGCCGCACATCCTGCGCGACCCGCCAGGGCTCGCGTTCGTGCGGATCGCCGCGCCCGCCGCCTCCGGCGGAGCGGATATCGAGCACGTCGCCAGGTTGCAGAACCGCCGTGTCGATGTTGCCCAGCCGCCGTTCGTGGCCGGTCCCCGGATTGACGACCATGTCCGACAGGCCGGCCGCCTTGCCGCCCAGCACGCCCCAGGGACGAAAGAAGCTGCGGTCGCGGTTGCGCGCCGTGATCCTGGAATCGGGGGCAAAGACGCGGAACGCCATCTCGGTCGCCAGCCCGCCGCGCCAGCGACCCGGGCGAGCCCGTATTTCACGAATTCGACCGGGACCTCGGTCTCGGTGATCTCGATCGGCGTGTTCTTGAGATAGGCGGCATCGGCGCCCGATCCGTTGGTCCCATCGCGATGCGGCATCGCGCCGCCGCCGCCCACCACGGGATTCACCGCCGCGATGACGGTGCGACTGGTGCGCTCGTCCGTGGTCATGACGTTGACGATGCAGTTGTTGCCGGCCGGCGCCGCGGGCAGGCGCGCCGGCACCGCTTGCGAAAAGGCGCCGAAGATGACCGACCGCAATCGGGCGCAGGTGAGCGAGCGCATACCAACGGCAGCGGGGAATACCGGGTTCAGCACCGAACCCGTGGGTGCGATGCAGGTAAACGGCCGGGTGAGGCCCGTATTGAGCAGGATCTTCGGATTGAGTGTGTAGAGCACGTAATAGACGCCCACCAGCAGCATGGTGTGTCGCGGGTCGCCGCCCGAGGGCACGTTGAGCGAGGAGCCGAGCTGCGGATCGGAGCCGGTGAAATCGAGCACCGCCTCGTCGCCCTTGATCGTCAGCGTCAGCTTCAGCCGGCAGGGATTGGCCTCGACCGAATCCTCGTCGGCATAGTCCGCGAATTCCCACGTGCCGTCGGGCATGGAGCGCAGCACGTCGCGCGCCTGCGCTTCCGCCTGGTCGAGAAGCGCGGCAACGCCTTCGATGAAGCCGGCCTTGCCGAACTTCCGCACCATCGCCTGGATCTTGCGCTCGCCGGTGTTGAGCGCCCCCACCAGTGCCTTGATGTCACCGATGTTGAGGTCCGGCTTGCGCACATTGGTGCTCATGATCCGCAGGATCATCTCGTCGAAGACGCCCTCGTTCACCAGCTTCATGGGCGGAAAGCGGATGCCTTCCTGATGGATTTCGGTCAGCGCCCGGCTGAGCGAAGCCGGCACGGCTCCGCCCATGTCGGTGTTGTGGATGTGCCCTCCGGTCCAGGCGACGATCTCGCCGTCGACGAAGACCGGCTTCCACAGATGCGTGTCGGGCGCGTGGGTGGCGACGTAGCCGGAATAGGGATCGTTGGTGAAGGCGACGTCTCCCGGCCGGTAGTCGTCGACCATCGCAATCGCGCGGTGATACGAAAGCCCGGGATACCAGGTGGCACCGAGTTCCATCGGGACAGCGAAGGTTGCCCCCGAACGGTCCATCAGCATCACGGTGAAGTCCTGCGTCTCCTTGACGAAGGCGGAGTGCGCGGTGCGGTGCAGCGTGTGGGCCATGTTCTCGGCCGCCGCGCGGGCATGGTTAGCCAGAACCTGAAGGTTTGTCCGGTCAAACAAGGCGTCACTCCGCGAAAGTCAGAAGAAGGTTGAGGTGGCGATCGACCCGTGCCTGCGTTCCGGCGGGAATGGCAAAGGTGGTGTCTTCCTGAACGACCACGGCAGGCCCGTGGAACGTGCTTCCCGGGGCGAGGGTCTGCCGGTTGTGGAGGTCGATGGTCTCGACACTCACGCCCGTATAGACCGGGAGCCGGCGCGCCGGAATGGCCGGGGCATCGACCATGTCGATCTCCGGGAAGGAGAGTTTTGGCCCCGCGCCAACTGCGGATAGCCGGACATTCACAAGTTCGATCTCTCCGTCCGGGTCGTGGAAATCGTAGAGCCGCTCATGGGTGCGGTGGAAAGCCTGTTCGATGGCGGCCGCGTTGCCGTCCGCAAGCCATTCCGGCGACAACACGACCTCGATTTCATAGCTCTGCCCGATGTAGCGCATGTCGCAGGAGAGATTGAGTTGCGCGGCCCCGTCGTGCCCCTGCGCCGCGAGCCATTCGCGGCCCTCTTGCGCGAGGGTCTCGAAGGCCCCGCGGATTGTGGGCAGCGATGTGCCCGACAGCGGGCTGAAGATGGTGCGGATGAAGTCGCCGCGCAGGTCCGCCACCAGCCCGCCCAGCGCCGACACCACGCCGGGACGGCGGGGCGCCATGACACGCTTCATGCCGAGTTCGCGGGCAAGAAAGGCGCCGAGCATGGGGCCACCGCCGCCGAAGGGCATCAGCGTGAAATCGCGCAGGTCGACGCCGGCACGCGAGGCGAGTTTCTCGACCTCGACGAACATCTCCGACACCGCGATGTCGAGGATCGCCTGTGCGGTCTGCTCGACTGGGCGACCGAGCTGCGCGGCAAGTTCGCCGACCGCGCGATGCGCCAGTCCGGTATCGATCCGCAACTGGCCGTAGGCCATCTCGCTGTGGCCCAGCCATCCGCACACCACCATGGCGTCCGTCACCGTTGGCCGCTCGCCGCCACGGCCGTAGCAGGCCGGTCCTGGCGTCGAACCGGCCGATTCCGGCCCGACCCGTAGCACCCCCTGCGCATCGACACTGGCGATCGAGCCGCCGCCTACACCGATCGAGCTCACCGACACGGAAGGGATATGGAGCGGAAATTCGCCGATCAGTTCGCCGGTGCCGAACTGCGCCTCGCCGCCGACGATGAGCGCGAAGTCGGCCGAGGTCCCGCCGATGTCGAGGGTAAGAACCTTGTCTTCGCCGGCCTGCCGCGCCAGCCACGAGGCGCCGATGACGCCGGAGGCCGTTCCCGACAAAAGCATGTTGACGCAGGCGCGCTTGCCTTCGGCAGCGTTCATCAGCCCACCGTTCGACTTCGTCAGCATGGGGCGGGCCGGCACGCCGTGCTCCTTCAGCCGCTGTTCCAGCGCCGTCAGATAGCCCGAGACGCGCGGATGGACATAGCCATTGAGGATGGCGGTCGAGCTGCGCTCATATTCGCGGATGACCGGCCAGACCTCGGCCGAGGAGAAGACGAACAGGTTGGGCGCAAGACGCGCGATGGTCGCCTTCACCGAAGCTTCCTGAGCGGCATTGCGCCAGGCATGCAGGAAGGACACGATGATGCCTTGCGCCCCGTTGGCTTTCGCCGCTGCCACCGCCCTTTCCACCGCCGCCATATCAGGCGCCCGGGATTCGCTGCCATCGGCACGCATGCGGGCCGGAATGCCGAAAACCATGTCGCGCGAGATCAGCGGGTCCGGCCGCGAGCAGAACAGCGAATACATGTCCGGCATGCGAAGCCGCGCCAGTTCGATGATGTCCTCGAAGCCGGCATTGGTGAACAGCGCAAGCGGCGCGCCCTTTCGCTGGATGATGGTGTTGATGCCGACCGTAGTCCCATGCACGAAGCGCGTCATGCGTTTGGGATCAAAGCCTTCGCGTTCGGCCAGAAGCCTGAGGCCCGTCATCAGTTCGGCACCCGGATCTTCCGGCGTCGTCAGCACCTTCAGCGAGGCGACACGCCCCGAATTTGCTTCGAGCGCACAGAAATCGATGAATGTGCCACCGATATCGACGCCGACCTTCCAGTCGGCTTCGTTGCGCGTCTCGTCCGCCGCGATGGCACCATCCATGATGCGTCCCTTCCTGTCTGCCAACCAAAGCTGACACGACAGGATGGCCAGGGTCCAAGATGGATGACGAGCAGGGCCATAAGTCCTGCTTATGCCCTTGCCTTGTCAGCGCCCAGCACGGCGGAACAGGCCGCGCGGATCTGGTCGCGCATCATCTCATCGGCCCGCGAAAGCGCCCGGGTACGCGATGTGAGCAGCGCGATTGGAAACTCCGGCCCATTCGCCAGCGGCCGGACGGCAAGCCCGGCAAACTGATGCCAGGGCAGCAATGCGTCGACGAGCGCGACACCCAGACCGGCCTGGACGAAGCCCACTGCCGAGATGGAGACATCGATCTCGAGCGACGGCGAAAGCGCCACACCTTGCGCACGGGCAGCGTGGGCCAACTCGTCGGCGGGACGGGTGTTTGCGCGATAGGATATCAACTCTTCGCCGGCGAGATCGGCGAGCGCCAGCTCGGTCTTCCCGGCCAACGCGTGCCCCGTGGGCAGCAGGCATGAGAAGCCGACGCTGCCGATCACTTCCGCCTCGATATCGAGAGGCAGGCGGTCGTCCATGGCGACGCCGAGGCTGGCATCACCGGCGCGCAGCATGTCGATGATCGCGGCGATCGGCGCCATATGCGACCGCAACAAAATGTCGGGATGCTGCGCCCGGAAGCTGGTGAACGCGTGCGGCAAGATGGCCATGGCCGGCGGTGGCGAGGCCGCGACCCGCACCAACCCCGTCCGGCCAAGCCGCAGGTCGGTGGTCTTGCGGCGTAAGCCTTCCAGCCCCGCCGACAGCCGCTCGGCATCGGCGAAGATCTCGAGCGCCTCCGGGGTCGGCCGCAGCCGGCCCTTCACCCTCTCGAACAGCATGAAGCCGAGTTCGTCCTCGGTGTGGAGCAGGATCTGGCTCAAAGCGGGTTGGGAGATGTTCAGCATCCGCGCCGCGGCGGTCACGGTGCCCGCGCGCATGACGGCGATGAACACTTCGAGCTGACGGGCCCGCATTGCCACTCCATAGGTTTGGCTTATGGCTGTTGTCCAAACTCATCTTTGACGCAATGAAGCGGTGCCGACAAGATCGGCGTCTTCAGGGAGTATCCGCTCCGCACAAGGAATAACCATGGACGTGATCGTGCTGGGCGGTGGACTGATGGGGACGGCTTCGGCCTATTTCCTCGCCAGGCGCGGCGCGCGCGTGACGCTGGTCGAGCGCAACCGGATCGGCACCGGAGCGACCGTCGCCTCCTTCGGCAACATCCGGCGCACGGGGCGCCATCTGTCTCAGCTTCCGCTGGCCCACCGTTCGCTCAGGCTGTGGGGTGAGGCCGAAAGGATGCTTGGCCGCGACGTCGAGTTCCGCGCCACCGGCCATATCCGGCTGATCTTCGATGAAGGAAGCCTTGCCGACATGCGGGCCTATGCCCAAGCCGCGCGGCCGTGGGGGCTTGAGCTGGAGGAACTCGGCCCGCGTGAGATCCGTTCCCGGTTTCCCGGCCTCGGCCCTGACGCGATCGGAGCGTCGTTCTCTCCGCAAGATGGCAGCGGCAATCCACGGCTGATCGCACCCGCCTTTGCCGAGGCGGCCCGCAAACTGGGGGCGCAAATCATCGAGGGAGCTGAGGTCCAGAAGATCACCCATACGGGCTCCGGTTTCCTTGTCGCCAGTTCGAAAGGTGCATTCGCCGCCGACTGCCTGCTCAACACCGCCGGAGCCTGGGGCGCGCGCATTGCCGCACAGTTTGGCGAAGAGGTCCCGCTTGACGCCCGCGGTCCGCAAATGGGCGTGACCGAGCCGCTGCCGCATCGGATTCTGCCGGTGGTCGGCATCTGGACGCGCGACAAGGACCATGGCGCCTATTTGCGTCAGGTCGAGCGGGGCAACATCGTTTTCGGCGGCGCCGCCGAAAGGGTATCGGTGAACCTCGATCCAGGCCATGCGGTCGCCGATCCCATGCGCCTTCCCCTGCAATTGCGCGCGGTCACTCGGCTGCTGCCGGCAATCGCAAAGGTCGCGGTCATCCGCACCTGGTCCGGCTGTGAGGGTTATGTGCGGGACATGCTGCCGGTCATGGGACGCTCGGCGACGACGCCAGGCCTGTTCCACGCCTTCGGCTTCAGCGGACATGGCTTCCAGCTCGGTCCGGGCGTGGGCGACGCGATGGCCGAACTGATCACGACCGGACGTTGCGAAACGCCACTCGACGATTTCAGGATCGATCGCTTCGGGTAGATCACCGGACGCGGACAGAACTAGAATCCATCTGTTCGAATGACCGCAATTGGGCAACTCGTTTCCGACGGTCAACCTCCGCTTGAGAGGCAGGATGCCAATAACAACTTTACCCGGAAGGAGCTCGCCAGAGGAGCAACCGCATCCCACCGCTTCAAATGATGAGGAATGAGGCGGATAGGGCTGATCAGCTAAGCGCGTCAATTTCGCGATCTCACCAATCCCAGTGTGCCGTCCGGAATTATCTGTCATTGTCCGGAATTAAGCCGGTCTTAGAACTGAAAAGAATCCGCCGAGAAGTGCGAGCGGCATTCACTCGATACGGGTTATCAAACTTGTTCCTTAGGGTTACCAAACCGCGTGTTGGGTGGCCTCAGGTTACCAATCAGCGCCGCAATAAGCTTAATGAAGACAGTCTCATAGCGCCAGTTCGGAATTACTTGTCGTTGTGGCACGCTGGTGACCTGGTTGACCGAAGTTCGTTGGTAACCTCTTCCGGCGAAAACCGGGGGAATATGAGCCACTTAGCAGTCAGGCCGACAACAGATAATTCTGGACTTGGAGTCTCACCAACGACAAATATTTCTGGACGGTGTGCAGTCCGAAATTATCTGTCGCTGTCCGGAATTAAGCCGATCTTCGGATGTCGTCGCCGCGCTCGTGTAAAAGCTTGAGCGCATCGCTGCCGCACGACACGACACGAAGCGTGGTCTCGATCCGAGAAAGACGAATGTTGCCAACGCCATTGGTAACGGCAGCGCAGTTCTGGAGGAGGTGGCAAAGCGCGCGAAGCGAGGTGTTCTCACCGTAGATAACAATCGCTTCGTAGGCGTCGGCTCCCTCAACGTTGTTTTCGGCGCCGATCCTTATGCAGTCCTCCCGCGTCGGCTGCCCGATCTCGAAACGCATGCCGATGCGGCTTTCGATCTGATCCAGAGCGTGGATATCACGCCTCGTGCCCGCCAACCGATGAGTGTTGCCGGCGAGCAGTAAAGCGAAGCCGCAGCGCTCCTGAAGATGCAGCAGCTCCCGCAGCACGGTGGGCGTGAAGTTCTGATATTCGTCCACCAGCAACGGACGCGTCGGGCCGCATCGGGTGGCCGAGGCCAAGGACACCGCCGCCGCCGGCAATGCACTGTTGCCGCAGAACCCACTCTCTGGCTCGGCCCCTGAAGCCGCAAACGCCGTTCAGCGCCTTGTGCGGCAAGATCCCGAAACGACGACCGCGCTCGTTCGCCAGAATTTGGCCGATCGGTATTCAACGGCGCAGACGGAGACTCAGGGCGGCAGTCGAGAATCGGCCGGCGCCAAGTTCCATCGCAGCGTGGCCGGCAACGACCAGCGCCAGGCGGTGCTGGACGCGGTGCTGCGAAATCTGCCCGGCGGGCAAGCTGGCGCCGCCATGCCTGAATTGCTCGACGTGCTGCAGGCGACGATGCGGCGAGATGCTCCGGGCAGCAGCACAGCCGCCAATCAGTTGATACACGGTGATCTAGGGGCGAGGTCGCCCATAGGGACGGTCATCGACCTCACCAAGTCGCTCGGTGCCAGCTTCCTGACGCAAGCCGGCGATGCGGCGAAGCGGGCGCAATTGCGAGGCAACCTGGCGCATTTGGGCGATATCCTGACAGGGCCGGAGGCGGTCCAGCGCACGCGCGCAGCTCGCGATCGGCGGCCGATGGTCAGCTATCCCGAAGCGGGACTGCGCACGCTCTTCGAAAGCGGGCAGACGCTTCAGGATCCGCGAGGCGCGCGCTGATGTTGCGCCTTCCGTTGCTCAATACGCTTCAGACGTCGGCGGCTTCGCGCATCTTCCCTCGCGTCCCCAAACAGCGAAAACACGACGTTCGCTAGTCCGACGCAAATCAGGATGCCAACAATGGCCAGAATGATTTCCAACCTCTTCTCCTGAAAGACTGCATAGCATGGCACCGCATCAATAAGCTACGGTCCCTGAAAGTGAGCATCGTTTCCAGGCCTTCGACGCGTAAGGATCGCCCCCTGTGCGTGCGTCAGGAACAGCGCCGCGGCGGGCTCTGCCCACAAGAAACTCAGTCGATAACGCCTAGGACATCATCACTCTGGCCTGGCTGTGCAACGAAGACTTATCCAATCGCCAAATAGACCAAGGTACTGTCCTGGCAAAATCCGAAGTCGGCAGTCCGATCGGTCGGCGATCGCCGACTCTTCCGCAGAGATGGCGCCGCCTGAATCAAGCCCAAGTTCAAAAAGTGGGGGCGACTGGATCATTATCGTTGCCCTTATGGAATCCACCAAGTAGTTGTTGCGTAGTGGAGGACTGAATACATCATGCAAATAGAATCACCGGCCGGATCACGGCTCGCTACGTGATCGTGCTTCGTCAGCGAAAGCTATCATTGGACCGCGGCTTCCTGCCGGGGAGATTATTATCCGTGCTCGAAGCGTCTTCGCTGGTCTATACAGTTGGACAAATTGGCTCAAATTGGATTCGATCCCTTGGACGAGCTCCGAGGAGACAGCTCGTCTTGGGGTTGAGACATCCGTGAACCGCCTGATCAACGTGACCATCCGTGTTGAACGAAAGCCTTAAACAGGTGCCGGAAGCCAGATGCGGCCTTCCAGGTAGCTCTGATGTCAGGATAAAGTTATCTGATGTCAGGATAAAGTTTAGAAGGGGTCTAACTATCCCTAGGCCAATTACGCTGCGAGGAATGGCCCTAGCGCACGATGGCATAATGGGTGCTGTCGCGATGCTACTAGCATTTGTGTTGCGACTTGATTTTGATGGCTTCCTGCTGAATTGGCCGGTGTTGCTTGGAGCAGCTACCCTCTTCGGGGTCATGGTCAGTACGGCAGGGTTCTTGCTGGGACTAAACCGCGGAATATGGCGCTATGCGTCGCTTCCTGACTTGGTAGCGATCGCTGGCGCGACTAGCGTGGCCATCGCGCTCTTTATTGTCGCTGAGTTCCTTCTGATTCGGCTGAATGCGATCCCACGCTCTTCTGTTGTTATAGCCTGGGCGTTCACTGTCGTGCTGTTGGCCGGACCTCGCGCTGCGTATCGAGTTTACCGCAATCACCATGACAGCAAACGACGAAGAAAGGCCGAACCCGCCGGGGGAAGAAACGTGCTCTTGATCGGAGCTACCGACAATGCGGAAGCTTTCCTGAGGGCTATAAAGGAAAGGGATCGTACCTCATTTGAGGTGCTGGCAATCATTGACGAGAGAGGACGAAGAACAGGCCGATCTATCCGCGGAGTTCCAGTTATGGGGCCTTTGGAACGGCTTCCCCAGATTCTCTCCCGATTTGAGGCTCGGGGGCGCCGCCCAGAGGCGATAATCCTCACGCGATCACGTGATGATTATGAACGTCATGCCAGCATTGAAGCGCTGGTCGAAATTGCCGCAACTCAGAAGCTAGAAATCCTTCGGCTTCCAAATCTGCTCGATATGCAAAGCATCGATGCGAAGATCGAACTGCGGCCCATCAAGCTGGAAGACCTTCTGCAACGAGACCCCGTTCGACTGGACGTGCCCAAGATCCAGTCGATGATTCAGGGTAAGACCATTATGATTACAGGGGCCGGTGGCTCCATTGGATCTGAGTTGGCACGACAGATTGCTGACCTGGAGCCCGGAAGCCTAATTCTTCTCGATGCCAGCGAATTCGCGCTCTACACAATCAAGTCCGAGCTGTCTCAGAGATGGCAAAATATCGATATCCAAGCCGCTCTTTGCAACGTGCGGGAAAAAGAGGCAGTGCGCACGATCGTTGAACGCTTCAAACCTGATGTGCTGTTCCATGCTGCGGCACTGAAGCACGTGCCGATGGTTGAGGCTCAGCCGCTCGAAGGCATCTTCACCAATGCAATCGGAACACGAAATGTCGCCGATGCGGCGCTCAGTGCAAATGTATCCAGGATGATCATGGTGTCGACCGACAAGGCGGTAAATCCCGCCAATGTTATGGGGGCAACCAAGCGAATGGCGGAGATGTATTGCCAGGCGTTGGACCTCGACCCGGAGGTCATCGGCACGCGATTCATCACAGTTCGGTTCGGCAATGTCTTGGGGTCGGCCGGCTCGGTCGTCCCTCTTTTCGAACAGCAGATCAAGGCGGGTGGTCCTGTGACCGTCACTCATGCCGACATGGAACGCTTTTTCATGACGATCCCTGAGGCCTGTCTCCTCGTTCTCCAGGCGGCGGCATACACCCCCGCGCCACAGCATGAGCGAGGCCGGATTTTCGTGCTCGATATGGGGTCTCCCGTGAAAATCGTCGATTTGGCGCGAAATCTTATTCGGCTCTCGGGACGTCGACCGGACAAGGATATTCAGATTGTCTACACGGGGCTGCGGCCCGGAGAGAAACTCTACGAGGAGCTGTTCGACAGCAAAGAGACCTTGAGTGAGACAGGAGCCTCAGGCATCTTGGCGGCATCGTCGCGGTCGATCAAACGTGCTGTAATTGTGCGTATTTTTGATGAAATGCAATGCGTAGTCAGCGCCCGGGATCTGCAAGGCGCAGTGAAGCTCCTCAAATCGACTGTGCCGGAGTTCACTCCCGGCATGGAAGATCACCTGCTGATGAGCATAAAGCGTTCGGCTAAGTCATGAACTTCGCGACCGCGGCTTTGTGCGGCAGCCCGTCACCAGACCGAATTAACGAGAAGATGCGGGTGCTGGTCGTGAGTCAGCATTTTTGGCCTGAAACGTTCAGGATCAACGAGGTTGTCGAGTCGCTTCGCTCGTGTGGGTGCGACGTTGAGGTTTTGTCTGGTCAGCCGAACTATCCGCATGGCCAAATATTTGAAGGTTACCGAGCGCTTAGCTCAGGCACGCAAATTCATCCGTCCGGGTACCTGATACACCGGGTGCCTGTTGTGCCGCGAGGCAAAGGCGGGGGGCTACGGAGAGTGTGGAATTACCTCTCATTCGTCGTGTCGGGGAGCATCATCGGGCTATTTTTAACGCGATCCAAGCGATACGATATTGTCTTCGTGTATGCGAACTCCCCGATTCTGCAAGGATTGGTAGGGGCCGTTTTCAGACAGTTCAAATCTGCCGCTCATGTGATTTGGGTCCAGGATCTGTGGCCGGACAATTTGGAAGAAACAGGGTTTGTTCGCAACCAGCGAGTGCTGAGCGCTGTGGAGGCCCTCACTCGCTTCATTTACCAACGTTCCGACCTTCTTCTAGCCCAGTCACGCGGTTTCATCGCAAAGATACGCGCCGTTGCCGGCGATGCGGTGCCAATCGCATACCACCCCAATCCTGGCGATTTGAATCTGGCGGTAGATAGCAAATTCACGGGTTCGCCTCTGGATCTTACGCGCGGGTTCAATGTCGTGTTTGCTGGTAATCTCGGGTCAGCTCAGGCGCTGGAGACAGTTTTAGACGCGGCAGGCCGAATATCAGATCCTGAGATTAACATCGTGCTTGTTGGAAGTGGAAGCCGGTCTGAGTGGCTCAGGACCGAAATTGAGCGACTTCATCTCACCAATGTCCTGCTAGTAGGACGATTTCCGCCAGAGGCGATGCCGGCGGTATTTGCGCAGGCCTCTGCTCTCCTAGTCACGCTTAACCGGGCAAAGGGTTTAGGTTTGACGGTGCCGAGCAAGATCCCGACATACTTAGCAGCTGGGCGCCCCATCTTGGCGTGCCTTGATGGCGAGGCGGCCGATATCGTAAGCGAGGCCAAGGCGGGCCTAATTGTGCCAGCCGAAGACAGCATAGCCCTGGCAGAGGCAATCATACGATTGAAGGGCCTCCCAAGAAAAACGCGGGAGGCGATGGGTACCGCGGGGCGTGAGTATTTCAATCAGCATTTCGCGCCTGGTCCACTCGCTCTTGATTTAGTTGAACATTTCCGCCGGGCGTTAATGGAGCGACGATCATCACGGAGATAGCGAGAGATACCATGGCTAAACCGACGCACCCTAGAATCCTTGTCCTCGGTGCCTCGGGCATGCTGGGAAATGCAGTTTTCAGATTCTTTGCCAAAAGCGACGGCTACGTAGTTTTTGGCTCCGCCCGTTCAAATAATTTGCATCCTCCTTTCCCAGAAGGTCGGGCGACGCTGATCGACACAGGCGACGTCGAGAATTTTGATGGACTAAGCAAGATTTTCGTGGTGGCAAACCCGGATGTCGTCATAAATTGCATCGGGCTTGTCAAACAGATGTCTTCTGTGAATGACCCTCTCGCCGCTATTCCAATCAATGCAGTTTTGCCGCATCGACTGGCACGCCTCTGCGCAGTCGCAAGGGCTCGTCTCGTACATATCAGTACCGATTGTGTCTTTGACGGTGCGGACGGGAACTACAGCGAAAGTTCCCGGCCCAATGCTGATGATTTATACGGGCGGAGCAAGCTGCTGGGCGAAGTAGCTTGTGAGAACGCGATAACCCTTAGGACTTCGATAATCGGCCGCGAGTTGAACACTTCACACGGCTTGGTCGACTGGTTTTTGAGCCAACAGGCTGACGTTAAAGGGTTCACCCGAGCCATATTTTCCGGACTGCCTACCGTGGAACTCGCCAGGATCATTCGCGATTTCGTCCTGCCAAATATCAAGCTCACCGGCGTGTACCATGTGTCGTCAGATCCAATCAGCAAGTATGATCTCCTCAGAATCATTGCCGAGGTCTACGGCAAAAAGACCCAAATCGTTCCGGACGACCAGTTGGTGATTGACCGCTCATTAAATTCATCTCGTTTCCAGAACGCTACCGGCTACCGCCCTCCCGACTGGCCGGTTCTAATCCGATCCATGTATGACTTTGGCTAAAACATCCTCGAGCGAGACGTTAATGTTTTCCAACAAGACCCTTTTGATTACTGGGGGCACCGGCTCTTTTGGCAACGCTGTGCTGGCTCGATTCCTCAAAACGGACTTCGCAGAGATCCGTATCTTTAGCCGGGACGAAAAAAAGCAGGAGGATATGCGCCTGTCGTTGCCGGACGATCGCTTAAAATTTTATATTGGTGATGTCCGCGATTATCACGCTGTTGATGATGCAGTTCGCGGAGCCGACTACATCTTCCACGCTGCGGCGCTCAAGCAAGTGCCGTCTTGCGAATTTTACCCAATGGAGGCGATCAAAACGAATGTTCTCGGCGCTGAAAACGTGCTTCGCGCTGCGATCAGTCATCGCGTCCAGCGTTGCGTAGTGCTTAGCACCGACAAGGCCGTATACCCCGTTAACGCTATGGGCATGTCTAAGGCATTGATGGAAAAAGTTATGATTGCGAAATCGCGGGTTAGCGATTCTGTTCGCACCATCGTCTGCGCCACCCGCTACGGCAACGTGATGGCGTCCCGCGGCTCAGTGATTCCGCTTTTCTTGGACCAGTTGCTACGCGGAAAGCCTCTGACGGTAACCGACCCCAACATGACACGTTTCTTGATGTCGCTCGATGAATCAGTCGACCTAGTGCTTTATGCATTTGAGCACGCGCGGTCGGGGGACATATTTGTCCAGAAGGCACCCGCTTCAACAGTGGGGGTTCTAGCTGAGGCGCTGCGGGAACTTTTCCAACGCGATAATCCAGTGAAAATCATCGGGACCCGCCATGGGGAGAAACTTTTTGAATCGTTGGTGTCGCGCGAGGAGATGGTGCGTGCGGAAGACCTTGGCAATTATTACCGAATCCCGGCCGATTCTCGGGATCTGAACTACGACAAATATTTCGTTGAAGGCGAGCGAATGGTTTCAGAGTTGGAGGATTATACCTCTCACAACACAGCTCGCCTCGACGTCGCCCAGGTCAAGGGACTGCTCTCGCAACTCGACATTATTAAAGAGGCGCTACGTGCTTAAGGTCATGACCATTGTCGGGACGCGGCCAGAGATTATTCGGCTGTCCAGGGTCATTGAAAAGTTTGATGCCAATTTCGATCACGTGCTCGTACATAGTGGCCAGAACTATGATTATGAGCTGAATGAAGTCTTCTTTTCGCAGTTAGGCATTCGGCCGCCCGACGTCTTCCTCGAAGCTGCAGGTGCTTCTGCTGCGGAGACAATTGGGAAAGTCATCATCGCGGCTGATCAGGCGATCGAGAGTCATCGCCCCGACGCACTGCTGATTTTGGGTGACACGAATAGCTGTTTGGCGGCGATTGCGGCCAAACGGCGGAAGGTGCCCATCTTCCACATGGAGGCCGGAAATCGTTGCTTCGATTTCCGTGTTCCAGAGGAGATTAACCGCCGAATTGTGGACCATACCGCGGATGTCAATCTGACCTATAGCCAGATTGCTCGTGACTACCTACTGCGAGAAGGCCTCCCACCCGACCAGGTAATTGTTACCGGCAGTCCGATGCGGGAGGTGCTCGAGCACTACAGAAGCGGAATCGAAGCCTCGGCGGCGGTCAGCAATCTCGGCTTGACGGCAGAACGTTTCTTCGTAGTCAGTGCTCATCGCGAGGAAAATGTGGATTCGCCCGAGCGGCTAAGGAAGCTGCTTAATGTCCTCAATGGGATTGCCGAGCGATATCAGGAGCCAGTCATCGTTTCGACCCATCCTCGCACGAGAAAACGTTTGGACGCGCTTGGTGCCAGCTGCCATGAAAATGTCAGGTTTGAAAAACCGTTTGGGTTCTTCGACTATATTAGGCTCCAGTGTTCGGCTCGAGCCGTGCTTTCGGATAGCGGCACGATAACTGAGGAAAGCTCTATCCTGAACTTTCCCGCCCTCAATCTGCGCGAGGTACATGAGCGCCCCGAAGGCTTCGAAGAGACCTCAGTGATGATGGTTGGCCTGGACATAGAGCGCGTTTTTGACGGGCTTAAGATATTGGAGGCTCAGTCACGAGGCGCGATGCGGACCTTGCGTTTGCCGACTGACTATAGCTCCGACAATGTATCCGAAAAGGTGCTGCGGATCGTTCTAAGTTACACGGACTTCATCAACAGGCGGGTCTGGAGGAAACACGAACCTGGCGCCGTCTGACCGCAATCGTGCTTTCGCCTCCCCGCAGCTCTGAGCGAAAGCCGGCCGCCGCATTCCGGCTCGCCATCAGTCTAGTGCAAGGCAGGAACTCAGCCCAACTAAATCTGATACGGCAGATTCCTCACACTTTCGCGGTAACCGCCCGCCTACCCGTAGCCAGCCAATCAACCATGTACCAAACGGCACCGACGAAAAGCACCGACAGGACCAATTCGATCGCGTAAATGAACAAAGTCCACGGGAACCCCATTTGGACGAGTAAGTAGGCTAACGAGACACCTGTCACCGCCGCAGAGGCAACATTTTGTGTGACCCAGGCAGCCAACCATTCGATCGAATGGCCAGCTATTGTCAGAAAGAACATGAATACCGAGACGACGATTATCGACCCTGAAAGGCTGGCCACCCCAATGGGGCCTGGCAACGTGAGGAAGGTATAATATTGGACCTTTCCGTACCGGTCACCGGACATTTTTTGGTAGATCGCTTGGGCGCCAGCGGCTGGATCTTCTTTGATCACATGCAAGAACAAATCGCCTCCAAGATGGTCAAGATTTGCCGCGGCCGTCATCGTCCCTTCAAGTCCAACCCAGCGCATGACCGCGAGATTGCGCAGTTGACGGTAGAGACCGGCTAGGGCGAAACGATCACCTCTGACTGCCTCAACCTTGTCTATTATCGTCGCAGCCGGAGGCGCAGAGGAGTCGGGCGACGGTGCCAGAGTTTTTCCGATGCCTGTCGGCTGCTGTGGAACAACGCCTGACGGCTGCTGTGGAACGCCTTGTGTCTGTGCGGTGCTGATCGAGAAATCGAAAGTGCGTTCAAGGCTAACTACTGCAAGCGAGCCTGCAAAAACAAATCCGCTGAGACCCATGGCAACTGCGATCGCAACCCAACTCCTCACATCGCGACGTCGTAAGACAACGACCGCGAATGCGGCGAGAACATAGAGAAGCAACTGGATGCGGCTTCCCATCGAGAGCGATGCGAGCAGCCCAAGAAACACTGCTACGTAGATCAACACTGAATACGACCAGTCGCGTAGTTCGACCAGCCACAGGGCCAATGTTAGGCCTCCCAAAAGAGCCCCCCATGCGATCACGAAGGCCGCGACGGCATACAGGCGGGGGTTGATGTTAATGCCCAAGGGGAAACCAATCCGTATAATGTGAAATGAGTAATTGGCCCAATACAGCCCGATAGAAACGGCAATCAAACTTGCGAACGCGAGGACGACAAATTTCGACACGAAAGGAGGCGCTACCGCCTTCCGAATTTCTTTGAACGCGGGATAAAACGATGCGGCCATTCCAGCCGCGCACACCCCTGAAAAGCCACTAGCTGTGAAAGCAAGTGCCTGATCCCACTCAGTCGTGAATGTGCTGGTAGGCTCAATGAGCGCGATGCCAAATACGAAATTAGCGACCGCTTTTGCAATGAATCCTACAAAAAGGAATGACGACAGCAGAAACACGAAAAAGGAGGACGGACGCCAGAGCGGAATGAAGACGGCAGCACAGCCCGATGCATAGAACCAGAGGAGAATCAGTTTCGACTGGCCGGGATAGGTGGCTAGAAGGGCGAAGCCCATTGAGGCAACAAGCAGCGCAACTCCCAGGAGAATCGCGTTTCCAGGCACATTTGCTCGAGATGGCTGAAGCTTTGGAGATTGGCTCATATCAACCTTATACTTCAATGCTCGCGGAGACCAAATACCGACATGCGGCAAGCATGACCAAAACCCTCTGCGCCACGAATCGACGTTCTTCCCCATAATACACGCAGCCGGCGACGCAATTCGTTGTGTGAGAAGCAATCCCCATGATATAGCCCTGCGAATTGCGAATTGGCTTGTGCCTCGTCTCATAAATTGGCTCGATTCGCTGCCCTTTTCTTTTCGAAGTCAGCCCGGATGACCTACAAGCAATGTGACACCGGTCCGCGCGTGGTAGTGCTCGGGGGAACCGGGTTCGTTGGTGAGGCCCTAGCGCGGCTGCTGGCCAATCCGGCCTTCCCACCCAGCCGGTTCATTGTGCATCGTTCGGAACCAGAATGGCTCAATCAAGCCAGCGTGCATGTCAAAAAGGCCGATTTGGAAGATTCTGCCGAGATGTTGGCCGCCTTGAGCGGTTACGACGTGATGATCAACTTATTACGCCCCGACGGCACCGGTTGGTACCCTACTGTATTGCGGAGCTTGCAGTCGACATTTCGCGAAGCCGGTATTTCCCGCTGTATTCATGCTAGCAGCATTGACGTTTACGCAGGGGTACGCGACCGGCAAATCGACGAAGCCACATTGCCATGCGCGTTGTCGCCTTATGAGCAAGAGCATCTTATAGGTGAGGCAATTCTGACAGGCTCGTTCGCCGAGACGATTGTGTTGCGGCTGGGAGCTATTTTCGGATGCGGCGGGCGCAATCTCGTCACTTTGGCGGAGGAGATAAAACAAGCCCCGTCATGGAAGATTGCGCTCCGCCGTGCTCTTTACGGTGAAAGACGAATGCACCTGGTGAGTGTGGAGACTGTTGCACAGGCACTTGTCAAACTGGCGTTCGACCGGAAAATCCATGGCTCACAGATCGTCCTAGTTACCGATGATTCCGATCCGAATAACAATTTCGCGTTTGTCCAGGATCGCTTCGCCCTGGCATTCGGCCGAGAATTCCCGAAATTTGGACAAACCTCACCAAGATTCTTTCTTAGATTCTTGTTACGTCTGAGGGGGCTTCCGGCGCACGCTATTGACCGGCGCTTCTCTGCAAACAGGGCCACGGAATTAGGGCTAGTCTCTGGGGCGTTCACCAGCAGGCTGGACAATTACGCCAGTGATCTTGCTAGGGTGACTCGGAAGTCGGGCGCATGAATATCCTCCTGACTACAGTTTCACTCGATTCCCAAAAAGGAGGAGGCACAGCAGAGCGAACAAGGCGGCTTGCTACCCATCTGACGCAAAGAGGACATCGTTGCGAGATCGTCACTATGCAAGGCGGGGATCTCGTCAAGCAACTGCACGGTAGGAATATGCATGTTTATGTCACGGGTGCGATGCGTCTCCGCTTCTCGATTCCGACAATCAATCCTCTTAGGCTAATGCGCAGCGTTCGAAACGCAGATGTCATTCATATTCTCGGGTACTGGAACTTCCTGTCGGTCGCTACGGCGTTTCTCGCGCGATGGCTGGGGAAGCCTTATACTTTCAGCGCTGCGGGGGAGTTCGTCGGTCTAAATCACCCTAGGCCGATCCCGTATCTCTTCCACATCGCCTTTGGAAAGCGGATGGTTCGGAATGCAGCGACGCTGATTGCGGTCACCCCCCTGGAGCGCCGTCAGATACTGGAGCGGTTCAAATCGCCAGAAGACAATGTCATCGTGGTTCCAAACGGGGTTGAGGAACAACCTTTAGCAGCTGAAGAGATGGAGACTGGACCAAATGGGCCGTATGTCCTTTTCGTCGGCCGACTAGCCGAAGTGAAAGGCCCCGATCTTCTTGTAAGCGCGTTTGAGAAGATGAGTCAGGAATTTCCGGATATCGGGTTGGTAGTAGCAGGTCCAGACTTTGGCATGCGCCGATCGTTGGAATCCTTTGTTAATTCGCACCACCTTGCCGACCGGGTTGTCTTCACGGGGCATCTAGGCGAGAGCGCACGGAGCGAGGCATATAGACGCGCGCTTTTCCTGGTCGTGCCTTCCCGAGCTGAGGCGATGTCACTCGTGGCGCTGGAAGCTGGTATCGTTGGCACGCCTGTTCTTCTCACTGACCAGTGTGGGTTTGATGAAGTCGAGACGGTGGGTGGTGGATACGTCGTACCGTCAACTGTTGAGGGCTTGTATGCAGGGCTTCACTCTATGCTGACCGAGCGTGGGGATCTACCGTCGAAGGGACGAGCGCTTAGATCTTACATAGTGGAGACTTTTGCTTGGCCTTCGATTGTAGACAAGCTGATTTCTCGCTTTGAAGAATTAATCGCAAAAAGGGAGGCTCCCGCAAACGTCGTCGTAGATACGCCACAAAATCAACCGGCGATCGAGGCCCTGTCGACGACGATCAAGCGCACCGGAGAGGACCGTTGATAAGAGGTCCCCAAGTGTCGCTCGTGGTCCCAGCATATAATGCGAAAGACTACATCGCGGAAACAATCGAAAGCCTCTTGGCCCAAGACTATCCAAATATGGATATCATAGTTGTAGATGACGGTTCAACTGACGGCACAAGCGATCTCGTGTCGAATTATGGTCCTAAAATCAAATTGCACCGTCAAGTGAACGCTGGCCAGAGTGCGGCCATGACCACAGGATGGGCAATGAGCACTGGAGACATCCTCGGCTATCTAAGCGCAGACGATCGTCTGCGCCCAACAGCTGTTCGGCGCTGCGTGGAGGAATTGTCGGCTCGCACTGATGTAGTTTTGGTTTACCCCGACTTCGACATTATCGACGAGCATTCAACTCTCAGGTCGACCTTACAGCCGCCGGAATTTTCGCGTCGTGCTCTCTACGCACACCTGCACTGCCTGCCGGGCCCTGGGGCCTTTTTTCGACGTGAGGCTTATGAACGAGCTGGTTACTGGCGAGAGGACCTTCGGCAGATTCCTGACCTCGACTTTTTCCTGCGCTTGGCATTGGAAGGTAATTTTTACCATGTGCCAGAGGTTCTCGCGGAATTTCGTATGCACAGCGCGTCGACCACCTACCGAGCTGTGCCATTTGAACGTGGAGAAGAACCGCAGCGCATGATTGAGACGTTCTTCCGACGGAAGGATCTTCCCGATGAACTGCGCAAATGGGAGCGTGAGACTAGGGCAAACGCTAATTTACTGTCGGCTGCGATCCATGGGCGTTCGGGACGCGTAGCTGTTGCCGTTCAACGATTATTGGGAGCAGCCAGGCACCCGCGGACACTGCTATCTCGCAAAGCCGTAAGCCACGCTCTCCTGATAGCCCGGTGCGCGTTTGCCCCAGTGCGTATTCGGGAACGACGGAATGCAGCCAACAGGGACTAGTTCCATGTCTCGGGACCGAGGGATAAAAGGGTGGCATCCTTTCCAAGGTGCTCGCATAGACCTGCTACTGCGAGGTTATGGTCACTGCGTTGGCTGAGGCCAGACACCGCAATCGCTCCAATCACGCCCACCTCTTTGACCCGGATTGGAAAAGCCCCGCCGGCTAGAACGAAATCCTGTGGATCCAGACCGTATCCGGGAGGGAAAGTGCGATCCTCACGTTGCTGCTGTAGGGCTAAGAGATAGCTGCTATTGTGAAAGAGCTTGACTACGTTAAGCTTGCGCCGCGCCCATTCACCATTCGACGCCGTTGATGTCGGAAGCGCGGCGTAGAATAATTGACGATCCCAGAGCCGAATGTCGATAACGATTCCGGCCCGTTCGCGCACTGCGATGGAACGAAGCGCGCAGCCTAGCTTAAAGGCCGCTGTTTCTTCAAAAGATTCGAAGACGAGCACGGATTCCTGTTGAGCGATTTTCGGGACATCACTCGCATCCCCCTCTGAAGCCAAACTGCGCGTCATCTCTCCCGTCTTATCCGTCATGTCGAACTGTCCGCGTGCTTTTGCAATGGTGCCAAGAAGTCGGAATACAAGCGGTTAATGGGTCTAGGCAGCGCGTAAGACGTGCAGCTCCGCGGCCTTATCGGCGAGTTCCTCACTAATAGCTTCCGCCGTTGCCCATAGAGGCACTGGGTTTCTGATTTGATGTGCAAAATATCCATTCAATCATCCTACGCCCTGTCAAATACTCGGGATGGTGCTAGACGTCTAGGATGAATGGGCCTTTGAACGGTGTAGCAATTATCTTCCAATGACTGATCATACATTTTTCGCGATTTTGTTTGTGGGGAGACAGGGGTCCAGCTATCTCCAGGCTTTGCTTGACTCTCACCCAGATGCAACGTGCGAAGGCGAGCTATTCTCACCGACGGCTCGCTTAATCGCCGACTTGGTCAGGCGGCGCACAATATCTTTCAGAAACTCCCGTCAGAAGGACGTGGCTAGCTATCTTGAGAAGATGCTCCACAACAAGGGTAGCAGGGTCACCGGTTTCAAAATGCCCTACCTGTCTCTGCTGGAGCATACTGACGCGGTTGAAGCATTCAAGAGATTCGGATACAAGATTGTCCGCTTGTCACGCGACAACCTGTTGGATCAATATATTTCGTACAGACTTGCGGCCTTAAATAATTCGTGGAGATCGGATTACGGGCCGACAAAAATAAATGATTTTTACGCAGATCCAACCGAAGTATTGACCGCTTTTGAGAAATGGACAAGCGACAACTCCGCTTTGCATAGAATAGCGAGTGAATTTCCCAATTTGCATGTAACATATGAACAGCTGGTCGACGGCTCTGGCGTATTGCGCTGCCTGGAATTTCTGAATTTGCGCGATGCACCTCTCGAAAGCCGTTTCAAAAGGCAGAGAACCGGCGCTCAATCTGAGATTATCTCGAACTACGCCGAACTGAAGGGTCACTTTATCCAGACCGAGTGGGCGCGCCATTTTCTGGACTAGCCCCGGTTCCAATTCACTGCAATTCGGCGCCCAATCATGCAGACGCCACAATTACTCCCAACTGTTCGTCCCTTTGTCCCCGGGATAGCCGAGCGCCTCCCAATGAGCGACCCCATGTCCGTTGATCTTCCGGTCGCTTCCGCGCCCTCGATATGGCGAGCTAGTGGCGCCGCTGCCGCCGGCCGCGTTGGCATATTGGCTGCGGGTCTTGCGAGCTCTTTGCTACTTCCTCTTGCCTTGCCTCCAGACAAAGTCGGCATCTATTTCATCGCTCAGATACTCACCTCAGGATTTGCGATCCTGGTTCAATTGGGCCTCACATTTACCGTGCCGGCGCTTGTCTCGGCCGCGACCGCGAAAGGAGACTTCGGACGAGCGCGGGATCTTATAGTTAGGATTCAGGGACTGGTTGTCTCTTTCGGTCTCATCACAGCGCTGGCATTCTGGCTTGCAGAACATTGGATAAGAAGCGGCGGAGGCAACGAATGGGGAGAAATTTTGCCAATAGTCGCCGTAGCCATTCCCTGCGCAGCTTTGGGGTCTGTCCAAGTCGAACTGCTTCGAGCGGTTCACTCGATTCGGAGTTCGGCTTTCCTCATGGCGTTCCCCAGTGCCATTGTGGCCCTCTTCCTCGCGTTTGCTCTCGTGACACACAGCAGCGTCACCCTTCATCAAGTACTGTTATGTAGTTTGGTCGGCTTCGCGATGGCAGCGGGTTTCGGCGCTTTTAGCATTTTTGTGATGTCGCGCCGCTGGACTGAGCCAGCAAACGTAGAGACAAACCTAAGAGCGATTATCCTTCGCACTCTGCCGAATCTCGCAACAACCCTGATGTTGTTCGGCCTATCTCAGATCGACATGGTTCTGCTGACTCTCTTCACTAGCTTCTCGGAAGTTGCGCAATATGGTGTCGCCTTAAGAATTTCGACGGTACTGATCATGCCGCTCAGCATCGCAAATTCCGCCTTTGCCCCTTCTGCGGTTCAGCATTGGACGCTGGGTGACCGCGCGGGACTTCAGCGATCTCTCAGGACATTGGTGTGTGTTTCGACGCTTCTGACCTGCCTAATGTATTTTGGGTTGGTGACTCTTGGCTATGCCGCTGTTCAGATTTGGAACCCACACTACGAAAGTTCTTTATGGATAGCACTGATCTTAGGCTGCGGCCAAGTTTGCCATGTTCTCGGCGGATCGTCGGGAGTTTTGTTGATGGTGTTAGGCGACGAAAAGTTTGCTTTTCGCATTACCTTGGGTACCGGCCTCGCAACCGTCGTATTGTGTACGGCTGGCGTTCTGATGGGGGGGCCGCTTTTACTCGCGTCGGCCGCGGCGTTTTGCAATGCGCTTCAGGTAAGTTTCTTCTCAGCGCGGGCCCGCAAGATATTCGATGTCGATCCAACAATCTTGTCGGTCATTAAAAACAAGTAGCGCGGAAGCTGACTAGTTCGGCTTGTCCTTGTGGGACTTGAACCTGTGAGCACCCGGGTCGCCCACCAGGCCACTGAGAGCCAAGAGGCCAAACAAGGCCATAATGCAACCCATCCCGGCAAACAACATTATCCAGTACATATAACACCACCCCCGCCATTAGATACCCCAAATAAGGCTGATCTGCAAGAGATTCCTAATGTAAGTAGTGGTTAGACGGTTCTCCGGCGACTGCGTTGCTCGCCGTGCCCAGCCTGTGGGTAAGGTGACACCCCTAGGCGTTGCATGACGGAGATACGAAGCCCCAGCTTCGCTTTAAGCGTTCCTTGTGAGATTGCGCTTTGCGCCTTTAGCCTTGATACCCTTTGGGGCTGGCTTCTTGGCCGGCGCTTTCTTGGCGGGATCCTTCGTGGCAGGCTTTAGCCCTAGCCCTATCGACTTTGCCAACTTCGATCGCTGGGCGGCATAGCTTGGCGCCACCATGGGGTAGTCGCGAGGCAAACCCCATTTCGTGCGGTACTGTTCGGGCGTCATTCCAAGCAAACCTAGATGGCGCTTCATCGACTTGAATTTGCGACCGTCTTCCAAACTTATGATGTAATCCGGAAATATCGACTTCTTCGGGTTCACGGCCGGCGTCAGCGTTGGTAGCTCCGCAACCGGCGTCGGGCCCAATTTCGAAAGCGCCGCGTTGACCGAAGAAATAAGATCCGGCAGCCCAGCCACTGTCACGGCGTTATTTTGGACAAACGCTGCGACAATATCGGCCGTCAGCTCAATCAGAGCTGTGTTTCGTTCAATTTCATCGGTCAATTGTTCGCTCCTGAATTGGGAGTGCGAACCTAATGTAAATTGTAGCTTTCCGCAATGTTGGCATGAGGTAGATCAATAAAACTGGCGCGCTAATCCTGCAGTAAGGGTGGTCAGAGCTCGTCATGCTGTGCTATCATTGCACGGCCGGAACAACTGCGAATCTCGGGCAGTCGCATCACCGCCTTGGTCAACCAGGGCTGACATCAACCCAGCTTCCCCTCGATCTCATCATTTTTGAGAAATTGTCGTTCCCAAGCGGGCGGCATCGACGGGAGCCGTGTTGCGAGTGATGCAAGATGCCTTCTCCCGTAAAGCCCGTCATCGATTTCAGCTACCTGTACTCCTTTCCGGACGGCGCGCAGCTCGACAACGACCTGGCTGAATTAGTCCGAGCAGCCGACGAGACGATCGACGCGCTGGCCGACGTGCGGCGCTCCGACGGGGCGCTGGTCAACGGTGTCGTCACGCCTGACGCGCTGGCGCCGGCCACGCGGGCGCTGATCACCGGCGAAGGCGCGACCGGCCCCACGGGGCCATCTGGACCGGCTGGCATCGGCGCGACCGGGCCGAGCGGCGCATTGGGCGCCAGGGGGCCTAGCGGGGCCACGGGCGCAAACGGGTCGAATGGTGCCGTGGGCGCGACGGGGCCGACCGGTCCGACCGGGGTTACCGGCGGCGTCGGTGCGACCGGATCGACTGGCGTGACGGGGCTCACGGGCGCGACAGGCCCGACAGGCCCGACCGGTTTGACGGGCGCCACGGGGCCGACCGGGGTCGTCGGCGCTACCGGCCCGGGCGGAGCCACGGGTCCGGATACAGTCGGAACCACGCTGACAACGCGCGGCGACATCATCTTCCGAAATGCGACCGTGCCGGCCCGTTTGGCCGCCTCGACCGCCGGGTATCTGCTTCAGACCAATGGCCCTGGGACCGATCCGACCTATGCCGGGTTTTTGCAAGCCGGCACCGGTGCCGTCACGCGCACCTGGCAGGCCAAAGCCCGCGACATGATCTCGCCGAAAGACTTCGGCGTCGTGGGCGACGGCGTAGTCAATGACGCGGCGGCATTTCAATTGTGCGTAACGGCGGCGGCAGGAGCCGACATCTTCATCGGCGGCCTGACGATCCGCATCCCGACCGGCAACGAAATCATGCTACCGACAACCGGCTTGGTTCTCCGTGGGCGCGGGAAGATCGTCTATGAAGCTACAGGCAGCCTGTTCAAGGCCGGAACCTTTACGACTACGACGTATGCTTTCGTCGCTACCGCTGGGCAGACCGTTTTCACTGCTGCCGATGCCTACACGGGCGCTTATGTCGAGGTTTATCAGCAAGGTGTTCTTCGCGCTAACTTCAACCAGAACATTACGCACGACGCGGCCAACATCACGGCGACGTTCCTGAGTGGTGGCGCGGCGCTCAACGACGCTGTTCAGATCAAGGTGACGCGCGCAACCGCGTCCGGCTTGGCCGCGTATTCGCAAATCATTCAGGGCTCCGGTGTCGAGATTCAGACGACGCAGGCGGGTCTCGGCCGGGCGTTCCAACTTGCATGGCCTGACACCGGCTTCGCTCCTGGCCGGCAGCATCCGATGTTTGTTATGGAGGCCGGGTCTGTTATCAAGGGCGACACCGGAAGCCACGGTTTCCAGAATGCGATTTGGCTGCATGGGGCCTATCAGGGCAAGTTCTATGGCGAGATATACGGCCTCGGCGCGAACCTGATTGGTGCGACTTCGACCAATGACATGACGTGCGCCTATGGCGTGTACTTCACAGGCGAGTGGACCACTTCGGATTTCCGCTTCACTGGCGGCATGGTCATGAGCTATTGGGCCGCTGTCGGAAGCATGTTCAGCACGCTTGAAGGTGTCGTCTTCGATAGCTGGACATTCCTGAATTGCGGGCACTGCGCCTATCTGCTGGCGCGGTCGACCGATCAGGGCTTGTTGTTGTCGCTGGTGAATTGCCACGCCAACAATCACGTGAGCATCGCAGTATGCGACAAGTTCAGCCAGTTGTTCTTTTCCAACAACGATCTTTTCCAAAACCCGTCGTCGCCTGCCCCCTTTTTCCGCTACATCACGTCTACCGGGGCGTCGGAAGTCTACCTAAATGACAACACCTTCCGGTCGTTCGTGAACGGCGCGAATACCGGTGTACTTTGTCTACTCTGGCGTCGGCCTGCGTGCCGCTGGCAAAGAGATCATTGCGGCAAACTCGACTTCCGTCTGCGTGCCCTGGGTCATTCAGACCGGCGCGGCTGATTGCGTCATCGGGCCGAACACCTATCAGTTTGTTGATCGCGCCGTGGACGTGCAGGCCGGCTCCGAAAGGATCGGCATCATTACTGTCGGCGACGTGTTCATGAACCCTTCCGGCACGGCAAGCACGCGCTATAACATGGCTGGCAACAATTGGTGGATGGACGAGAAGTGGCTCGTCGTTCAGAACGCCGCTGTGCAGTCTATTCCGAACAACACCGAAACGGCGTTTGCCTACACCGAAGTTCGAGACCCGGAAAGCATTTACACATCGGGCATGATCGCCGCTCCGATATGGGCGACGCGGGTGCGGATCAGGGCGACCTTGAAGTGGACAGCGAATGCGTCCGGCACGCGCTTCGTTCGCATCATCAGGGCAGGTGTGACTGTCATGTACGAGGAGACGGCGGCTATCAGCGCGTTCGATAGTACCGCGATGCACATAATCGACATCGACTTTTCGGCGACGAGCGGGCAGACGATTGATTTCAGGCTGCTGCAAACGTCAGGCGGCGCGCTCGACCTCGCGGTGTCGCAGCTTTATGCAAAATTCACCTAAGCGACCGAGTGACGCGAGCCAGCCAGACTGCTCTTTGCAACGGTTTCGCCTTTTTCCAGGTAGACGTATCCTGGCCCGAAACCGCTTGAGGGTGCTTGCCGCTCTACAGGCCATACAGCGGGGCTTCGACCATCTTCAGCCCGGACACGGAAAGCATCCGTTGCAGCGCGGGTTCAGTATAGGCGACAGCATGGGGCGGCTTCTCGATTTCGTGAACGTAACCGCCATCAGCGATGTTGTGGGTTCGTCTGCGGCGGTATTCTGACCTCTCCCGGCGTGATGATTTTTTCCATGATGTGGCGGCTATTGTAGTGGATCAGCAGCATGCCCGGCCGGCGCCGGATGGCCGCCTGCCAAGCCGCCTGGCTGACCATCGCGTCGGGTGATCGGCATATCGTTTCGAGATGCGGACAGGAACTGCCAACCCCTACTCCACGATCTTCCAATATGAGTCCTTGCGGATTACCTTTCCGTCGCGAAATGTGTAGAAGTCGCAACCTTGAACTTCCTTTTTTACGCCCTCGCGGGTGGTGCCGGTGAGGGTCCATTTCGACATGCCGGTGTTGGCAGCCTCGTCCACAAAGTGCTGCCCATTGCCGTAATGCACATCGGGCAAACCCTCAAAGCGCGCGGCAAGCGCGTCTCGTACGCTGCGCTTACCCTCGCAGCGCGTTCCCCAAGGCTCGGCCCCCCTTGGCATCTCCAGAACGCAGTCGTCGGCAAAGAACGCCATAATGCGATCGAGATCGTGCGCGTTGAAGGCCTCGCATAGCTCCGTCAATGTGGCTCGAATGTCCATTCGCGAACGCCTCCTCGAATTCGAGTAGGTCACTGGCGGCGCATCCGGTCAAGTGGTCCAGCGAGACCCCCTGCCTCATCACGATGGAGCGCGGCCTCCGCCACTCACCCCTTCTTGGCGAACGCCCAGACCATCAGCGGGTATTCCTCGTCGTTGCTGAGATCGCGCCACAGGCCGTAGGCGCGAACGGGGCCGCCGATATGGGCCCTGGCGCAGGCCTTGTTGCCCCAGCCATGGACTTTGACGTTGGCTTCCGCGAAGCCGCCCTCAACCATCAGCTGCTTGAGGCCGGCAGGTGTCCATCTATTGTAGTCGTGCGGCCTAGCGTGGACGCGAAACAGGAAGGGTGTTGCCACCATCGCCCAGCCGCCGGACCGGGTCATAGCGTGGATATTTTCCACCGCCGCCTGCGGCCGCTGCACATGTTCCAGCACCTGGTCGGCGATGACGATGGAATATTGTTCGTCGGTGCGGTCCTTGCAGATGTCGAAGGCTGGGAAATCGACCGACCTGTAGTTGGGGCACATCGCCCGCCAATAGCGGTTCCAGCCGGGCGAGATTTCGATCACGTCGGAGGCCTTGCGGTTGCCGGCTTCGAGAAAGAGTGTGAATGCCTCGATCTGGCGGATGCGCAACCAGTTGCGGGAATCATAACCGATGAGCCGCTTCACGGCGCGTTTGCTTTGGCTTTTCAGGGCGGCAAGGCTTGTCGTCACATCGACCTCCTCCAAAACCCACCGCGAGGAACAGCCTAGCCCAGGCAAGTGGGCAAAAGATGACATCAGTGTGCGCCGCTCCCCTGAGCGGCGCTGACTGAGTTAAGACGCTGGGGTCCAGCGATACCTGCTTAGTAATCGCCGTTGTAATACCGGTCGTCGCAGGGGGCAGTGTAGATGCGGCCGCGGCGGTCCTGATAGCGGCACATCTGTTCGCCGCGACGCTGCGGCGTGGTGGAGCTGCCGACAACCGCGCCCAGCAGGGCGCCGGCGCCGGCGCCGATGAGCGTGCTTTCGGTGTTTCCGCCGATGGCCTGGCCAACAAGTGCGCCGCCGGCGCCGCCGATCAGCGCGCCTGTGCCGGCCCGCTGCTGGCCTTCGGTCTGTGCGCAGCCTGCCAGCGCTGCGGTCATTAGCACTGCGGCTATCGCTTTGTGAAAAGTCATGGAGGTCTCCCTTAAAAGTCTGAAATCCCTATCGATCGTCCCGTGCGGTCGCATTGCGGCGGAACGGGGGCACGCGCTCTCACGAAGTGAGTCAGCGTTTACCGACAGTTGAAAGGGTCTAACCAGAAAAGCCGGGCATTCGACATAAACTCGAGAGGTATTTTGCACCAAACCTCAGGCCGATGATCGTTAGCATGTCCGATCGGCAGGAGCGCAAGTGATGGACGAGGTAACGACCACAAAAGCTCCTTCAGGTAGGCGCGTAGTGCGTGCGGCCCAATATCTGCGCATGTCGACGGACAACCAGACCTATTCGATCGACAACCAGAGGGATGCCATACGCGACTACGCGGATATCATGGGCTACGAAATCGTCGCCACCTACAAGGACGCTGGTCGAAGCGGTCTCAACCTCGGAGGCCGTCCCGGCCTTCAGAAGTTGCTAGCGGATGTCGAGAGCGGGAGAGCCGGTTTCGAAACGGTCGTGGTGTACGATGTCAGCCGCTGGGGGCGGTTCCAGAACATTAATGAGAGCGCCGCTTATGAGTACCGATGCCAGATGGCTGGCGTGCGAATCGAATTTTGTGCAGAGCAGTTCACCAACGATGGCAGCATCGGATCAGACGTACTGAAGGCGATAAAGCGCAGCATGGCGGCCGAGCATAGTCGCATGCTATCGCAAAAGGTGTTCATCGGTCAGGCAAGGTTGATACGGATGGGATTCCGCCAGGGTAGTAAGCCGGGCCTCGGCTTAAGACGCCTGCTGGTCGACGATTTGGGACGCCCCAAATTCATCCTTTCAAATCGCGAACAAAAGAGCATGCACACCGACCGAGTAATCGTAGTGCCTGGGCCGCCAGACGAGATCGCAACAGTACAATGGATTTTCAGCCACTTCGTTAAAACGCACCAGACAGAGCTTGAAATCGCAAGGCTGTTGAACAAACGCGGCGTGATGACTGACCTTGGGCGCCGATGGAAGCGGGAAAGCGTACGCAGCGTCCTGACCAATGAAACGTACATTGGCAACAGTGTCTGGAATCGGCGCTCCACCAAGCTCAAAAGCAAGGCGGTGAACAATCCCCCCGAACAGTGGGTGCGGACGGAAGGTGCATTTGAGCCGATTGTTGACCGCAAGCTATTCAAGCGGGCGCAACTCATCCACAAAACACTCTATTTGCGTATGAACAACGACGAGATGCTGGCAGCGCTGAAGAATGTCCTCGCGCGCCGTGGCGCCTTATCGACCGCGATTATTGACGCTGCACCCGAGTGCCCCGCAGCTAGCCTCTATTTCCATCGCTTCGGAAGCCTTCTGAAACTCTACGAATTCATTGGATACCAGATGCCTCGGAACTGCCAGATCATCGCCGCGAAAAAGCGGCTGAAGACGGTGCGTTTGAAGGCAATAGATGACCTATTGGTGGCAATCGGGAGGACTAGCGGACAGGCAACTTATGACCTGAGAAACGGCATTCTCCGGATCAACGATGAGTTCACTGTTGCTATCGAAATCGCACGTTGCGGCGCTTCCGTATTCGGATATCCCGTCTGGTCTCTGAATATCAAGCACCAGTCACAACCCGACATTTTCGTCCTGATCAGGATGAGTCCGGGTGACCTTGTCATCCGGGACTATCTGATTGCCCCTGTACGTGAAATCGTCGGCATATCGGAGCTGCGCGCTAACAATGGCGCACAACTGGACACCTACCTTTTTCCCACGCTCAGCCCGCTTATCACGCTGGCGGAGCGAACAGGTGCAGAGAACGTAGTGTGAGTCCGAAGCACCCTATGACCAGCGAGGCCGCTTACAATGCTTTGCAAAACAGCGACCAGAGACACGCCCGTAGTATTGCTGCCGATCAACCAGGGTCAAGGGAGAAGCTATTCGCTCCCAAGCTCATAGCAACCTATGAAGCGGAGTGCGCACGCAAGCGCAATTTCATAAGAGAAACTGTGGAAACAGAACAGCGCTTGAGTAGCCTGGTCGAAGCGCTTCGTCTGATAATGAGTGACAAAAGGTTTCACTCATTGCTGGTGTCCGAGGGGCTTGCCACCATACCAAAACTCTTGGCCGAGAGGTTGCAAGGCGTGAAATACGAACCGGGTGCAGCAGCGCATGCCAGCAAGCCCTTTCCCGGCAAGAATGCAGGCCGTCATTCTGTCAGCGGGATTTGCCCGGACGTCCTCGATTTCCTCCAAGACTACCCTGTGAAGGTGAAAATCTTCGGCTTGCTGCGGCATGTGATTCCCGCCAGGCAATTGGAAATTGCCCGACTGATGGTTGCTATGGAGCGGGTCACGTTCACGTACGCAAAGATCCTTGTCGCTTTTACGCCGCGCCCGCTGCTGGCCGAGGGTTTCGATCCGGCGATGATTGCCAACGTGTCTGAAGACCAACTGGGCGCGATGACGCCTGAACTTGGCGAGCTAAGCAGTGCGTTTTTGAGCGCCGTGGAGCGACGTGGCTCCGTGAGCCTAGAACTGCTGGCAGCCGGCCGCTTTTTTGACCGGCTGATGGATAATTCAAGGGTCGTGCGATATCTGGCCCACACTTTTCCCGGCAATTTTGAAGAGTTTCACGAGTTGTCGTGTGGCCATGCATTTTAATAATTCCTCTAGTTTCGCGGCAGGCTGTGGACCTCGAGCCGAACCGGCCCGCCGCGATCGCAACTCGTGCAGAAAAGCGCCCGCTCGACGAGCGGAACAAGGCATCCCCACCGTATCGCCTGGTCAGCCCTTCCGGCTTTATCGTCGCGTGATGCGAGCATTTTGTGCAATAGGCCCGCAGCGAGTGCCATGAGCGCAAGTCACCAAGTGCGACATCCAGCCCGGCATGAATGCTGCCGTCGATAATCGTCTGGGGCGGGATCTTGACCTCACCCGGCGTAATGATCTTCTCCATGACGTGTCGGCTGTTGTAGTGGATCAGCAACATTCCTGGGCGGCGACGGATCGCGGCCTGCCAAGCCGCCTGGCTGACCATGGCATCTGGTGATCGGGATATTGTTTCGAGGTGGGTCTTCTCCTCTCTATCCCAAACCTCGATCCGGAAATTGTCCCCAGCCGTGTCCGCCATTTATGGACGTGCCTTGTGCCAGCCGCGGGAATAGCCGCTCGACACCGCCGCGCGAGACAGAGCGAGTTCCCGCTCGAGCTCGCTGTTCCTGGCAAGGATGTTCAGTAAAGCGACCACGACATCGCCGCCGGCAGCAGCTATGGCCTGTTGTGCCAGCATCTCCAATTCAGACATAGCTTCGCCGGCCGGCGCATTTTGGCGCTTTCCCATAGCCCTTTTTCCTGCAACGACCATTCAGGAATAAGGAACATATTCCTGTCAGGTCAAGGGGGATTGACTCAATCGTTCTCATTTTGTTCACTGGCGGTAGTAGCCACAGGAGGCGAACAATGCAGCTTCGCTTGGAGATCAAAGGCGCTTCGCCGGAGGAGCAGGAGCGCGGCGTCGAGGCGGCTAAGGCCGTGTTCACTGCGGCTGGCATTTCGGCCCAGCAAGCCGCAGATGGAATGTTTGCCTTGGAAGGCTGGGACGACGCCAGCTTTGCTGCCGATGAAGAGCCCACAGCGGAAGAGGACGACGCCGCAAGTGTTTGGATGGCGGCCAACAAGGCCGCTATAGCTGCATGTTGCGCCAATTGGCCTCCTGATGCCGTGCCGGACAATTATCTCCTGCTTGAACTGGTCGATTGAACATGTGCGGCCGCTTCACCCGATACCTCACTTGGTCCGAGATCCACCGGCTCTATCGGCTGACGGCGCCGGCGGAGATCGGTCGCAATGACGCACCTCGCTATAACATCGCGCCGACCGAGGAAGTCCCTTTCGTCACCGCAGGCGAAGACGGCAATCACAAGCTACGCGAGGGCCGTTGGTGGCTCGTACCGTTCTGGGCGAAAGAGATGCCTAAGGCGGCAATGTTCAACGCCAGGATCGAAGGCGTCGATACGGCCCCGGCCTTCCGTGACGCATTCAAGTCGAAGCGTTGCCTGATCCCCGCCGATGGATTCTACGAATGGACCATCTCGCCGGCCGACGGCAAAAAGGACCCTTGGCACATCTATCTGCCCGGCCACGCGCCGTTCTCATTCGCAGGGCTGTGGGCCTACAACTCCAACCTCGACATCACCAGTTGCACCATCATCACCGAGCCCGCCGGCGAGCCGATGAAAAACCTGCACGATCGGCAGCCGGTCATCCTCGACCAAGCCTACTATGATGCGTGGCTGGATCCGGGGACGCCCAAGGAGGACTTGAAGGATATCCTCAGCCACGACATCGACGGACAACTGCAGTTCAATCGCGTTGGCCGCGACGTCAACTCGACCCTCATTAACAAGCAGCCCAACGACCATCCCGCCTTAGTCGGGCCGATCAATCCGCTATGAGCGACGAACCCGCCAGACTTGCCGATGGCATGATAGCCGCACCGCGCGAACGCCAGCGGATTGAGAACCACACGTGCGAGCACGTTGGATGCGGCCACCGCGCGCCGTTCGGCTTCGCACGACCGAAGGGGCCGTCACATTGGTTCTGTCGCGGGCATCGCGCCGACGGCGATCAATATCTCTTGGGAGGAAGGCACCAATGACCCGCTCGACCTTCGCCGATGAATTGCAGCAGGCGTCCGAGTGCATCGCAGACGTTTCGCGCGCCGATCTTCAAATCCTGCTTCGGCGGGCTGCATTGATGCTCCGGAACGTCGCCGGCTTCCCGCTAGAGCCAGCCACGGAGGACGCACTGAACTCCATCGCCGCCGAAATGAACATTGCCCGGTCGGAGCTCATTCAGATCGTCTTGCGTGAGTGGCTGGGAACGAATGCCTATCTGCCAGTCCGGGTGATCGACGAAGAAAGCGAGACGGACGGAAAACTTCAGGCCACGAACGCTCATTCGGGGCGCTCGACGTCGGCTTCATCCACCTCGGTTTCCATCCCGTCGCTAACAGCTTTGCTCTTGCTTATCCCCGTTAGAAGCACACCGTCATAGCCTTGAAGCCACGCTTCGGCGTGTTCCTCCCAATAAGGTGGCACTATGCGCTCCGTCCTTTAGTGCCTGGGCACCATACATCCAGGCATAGCCGACGCGCTCCTGATCTTTCTTGGGGACCGCCATTATTCCTCCTCCCGGTAATCCAGCAGCTTGGCGTGACGAAGCTGCTCCTCACCTTTCAGGAACTTCACCCGCCCGACAAGACCCGGCTTCAGCCATTCCGCCTTGTCCTTCTTCAAGCCCTTCGGAACCGGGCCGCCGACCTTGCCCTGTACGCGGTCCCACAGGCGCTTGCGTTTGTCGAATTTGAAATTGACGTTGGCGGTGCCGAGATAGCGGCCGTTTTCAGCCATCAGAACCCTCGCCGCCTGACCGGGGTCGCGCTGGACGCCGATGATGTCCATCTCCTTTTCATCGTAGCACTTGATTTTGCGCCAGTTCATCGTCGGGCCGCTGCGATAGAGACTGTCCCTGCGCTTCGAGACGATGCCTTCTTGTCCAGTCTGGTCGGCAAGGTAGTAAACCGCGTCGCCGGTGCCGGGCATGGCCTCGCTGAACTGTATCCGGCCGCCGGCTTCAATCGTGCCCTCTAGGATGTCACGCCGGTCCTCCAGCGGCATGTTGCGGAGGTCGTGGCCATTCATGTGGAGCAGGTCGAATGCTACAAGATAGTATTCCTGCGAAGGATCGCGGCTGCTGACGGCCGATTGCAGCGCATGGAAAGCGGAGCGTCCAGCCTCATCAACCACGATGGCTTCACCCTCAATGATGAAGTCGTCGGCTTCAATCGCGGCGGCCTGGTCGGCAAGAACCTTGTACCGTGCAGTCCAGTCGCACCCTCTCCTGGTCAGCAGGCGAATGCCGTCTTCATCCTTGATGATCTGCGTTCGGTACCCGTCGAACTTGATTTCGTGAATCCACTCCTCACCCTCGGGCGGGGTGTCGACCAACTCCGGCTGCATCGGCGGGATGAACTTCAAACGCATGCACGGAACTCACATTGCGATTCAAGGCTCACGGCTCCGATCGGTTCCGGATCGTTTTAGCTAAGTTGAATGTTTCAGTCATTACCGCGATCAAACGAAGGGTGGATGTTCGCGAATAGGTACGTGGAACCCGGCGCCACTTTCGCTGTTCTTCTCTCAGGAGGAACAATCATGCCAGACGACAAAAGCAAGCGTGATTTTCGCGACCGCGACCGAGTGTCGGGCGACGAAGAATATGAGGTCGGCTATTTCGCCAGCAAGTTCCAGCTTACCATCCCTGAAGTGCGGGAACTTATCAGGAAGCACGGGAACGACCGTGAGACGCTGGAGCGTGAGGCAAAGGCACTGGGCAGCCGATGACGACGCTATCCGACCTTGGAACGGCAAGCAGCACTGCAAAACGGATCGGCGCCGCCCGACGGAACATTTTAGCCGTCCGGCATGTTTCGGTGCATGCCGACGATTGACACAGAAGAGTGCAGAGCGGCGCTAACCCTAATCCGGCGGACGATCGAGGATCATTGTCCGCCTGGCGTACTTCCTAGTGAGGAAGCGGTAAACGGTCTCTATGGGCCGGAGCTCATGCATGAAGCCGCCGCCTTGGCCACCGCCATTGTCAAGACCGTCGACAAGTTGACATTGAGTTCGGTGAGAATCCCGCCCGCGCCCAGCATTAAAGCTTAGCTGTGGATAGTAACGGCATCTTCACCATGGCGAATGATGGCCATTGCGGGCGCGGGGGACAGGCGTAGCGTCGATTTTGTCGGCCCACCTCCGACACATTTCCAAGCGTACCAGACTGGGCGTTCGGCGACCCACCGCCCCCTTAACCCGTGTTGCCGATCGCCCGCTTTCGCGGGAAGCGAAGTTCATGAAATGGTTGGAACATATGGCGGCAGGAATGGCCGCCAGGCAATTCTTAATAGTGCAGCCGAGGAAACGCGATACGAGAGCATTACCTATCGAAGTCGCATGGAAGCGGCGCTAGAAACGGCAATGCCCGGCTATATCTTCACGGTCACGATAGAGCATCCGCAGCTCCATAACGATACAGCGTTGCGGCACCCAAAGTATATCATGAATTGCTGATGTATGAGAACGGCCGCCAGACAAGCCGAGAACCAATTAGCACAGACCGGACCTTTGGATATCACATCCAAGCCTTTGGTCCTGCTGGAAGACCCGCCGTGCTGGCCTTGCACGACGGGCTTATATTGTGCGGCTACATCCTAGGAATCGACCGCGATGTATCAACCTGGGACAGAGCCCGAAGTTCCAAAGACAGCGCTCAGCAGCCTTCCGTGGTCTTTTTCATCTGGCCAGGAGCAGCCGAGTTAGCATCGGTATCCTGTTGACCTGGCGCGGCCTGCTTGGCGCTGCCAGTCTGCTGACCCGGAGCGCAGTCCTTGGCGGAGTTTGAGTTCGTTCCGCTCGTGGTGGTCGAATCCGTGCCCTGGTCGGTCGTGGTGCTCGGCATGGTCTTGGTTGTCGTCGTGGATGACCCGCCAGTGCCGGTGGTGTTGCTCGATTGGGCAAAGGCGAGCCCAGTTGACAGTGCCACAATGGCGGACGCGAAGAGTAGCTGTTTCATGATCAACTCCATGTTAAATGTCCCTCGGGCACCTAACTTCGTGTTGAAGCGGCGGTTCCAGCGAATAGGGTCTGAGCGTCTCCCCGCACATGGCGCAAAAAAGCCCGCCAGCCGTCAGGCCAGCGGGCAGTTCTCATGGGGGAAGCACCGGGAGCAGTGCGACGACCGAAGTTCGACAAGGCGATTTTGTTCCATCGTCAGTGAACCGCCTGTAGCAGCGCCAACGCGAAGACCCGAAGGTGTCACAATTGCAGTGGGCCCGCCCCTACTGGCGGGCAGAGGCGGACCCGGCCCAGGCTTGGGGGCCTCGACCGGCAGCGGGGGACGCTGCCGCATTTCCAACCTGCCTCGACATTTCAGGTTCCACTAATGCACAAAAAAGCCCGCCACCTTTTGGGGGCGGGCTTTCCAAAACTGTAATTCTCTTGATTAGGTCCCGGAAGAAACCGTAGACGAGCTGGGCGAAGCAGTTACCGACGACAGCCGCTCACGTTTCGTGAAAACGGGCTTCTGATAGGTCTTCTTCATCGACATTCCCCTTTGCCAATCCGCAATGTGTCACTCTTTGCCTTCGACCGGCCAGCGTGTCAATCGCTCGACAAGAAGGGCGATTACATATTTGCCAGACCCGGTGGAGGCAGCGGTGGTTTGTGCTACAAAATCAGCCATGCTCCCTACGCGCTGTTTCCGTTGTTTTGTTGGAACCGTAATCCTCAGTGCAGCCATGCTTCTGGCCCTCTATTGGTTTGGCCCCATAGGATTTGTCCTCGTCCTCGGCATCGGCCTGCCAGCGCAGTTGGCTTTGAGCTTTTACTGGTCCGATCTTGAAGCTCGTAAGGGCCGGGGCGGGAATACGCTGAAAGACGAGGGCTTCTAGCACTACCCAGCCGTAGGGGAATGGCTACAGCATTAGCGACTTGAAGAGGATGAACAGCGAATCCACGGACAGATTGTTGTTCGCCTTCAGATACCGGCAAACGTTGTGCAGATAGTCGAAGTCGTAGGGTCGAGGTTCCGGCTCGTACGCCGCGCAACATTGACCTGGGCCGCTGTGCACTGCGAAATCAAAGACGGCGTAGTCGACGCCGCCGGGAAGCTAGGCGCCGGCCGTCGCATCCCAATAGAACCGGCGATAGACCGTCGCAACCTGGGCATCAGTGATCTTGCGCAGATCGGCCTTGGTAGCGTCGGCTTTCACATAGCGCCGGAAGTTGGTGAGCGTGACGCCTTTCATAGTGGCGCCGCCGGGATCAGCCGGATTGTCCGACCAGAGGCCTTCAGATTTCAGAACGAGCGCAAGCGCCCCCGCGAAGTTGCGGTCCATGGCTAGTACCTTTCCGCCCTGAGGGGCAGTTGTTGAATTGGCAATGGAGGTGGAAGGCTGAAATCAACCGGTCGAGCAGATCAGCGGTCTAGCCGCTCGCACTCATCAAGTAGGCCACCAAGCTCGAGGCAGAGATCGACGCGGCCGAGGCTGTTGGCGGTGTCATTAATCCCCATCCGGCGGTTGTAGGATGTGACGGTGTCTTTCAGTTGAGAAACACGACCGGCCTTATGACCGCTCGAATAAGCGAAACCAGCGATGCAAACACTTGCGGTGATTGCAAGCGCGGCAGTCTTGGCGTTCATTGATATTTTCGCCTCTCGAATCAACTTGGGGAGAATTCGTCCATGGAAGACAGTTTGACTGAAATAGCGGCGCGGCTCCAGATGCTCTGGAAGGCTTGGGCTCCCGCAATCGGCCTTGGCGTTGCCGCAGCCATCGGCATGATTTGGACCGTTTATTTGCCGATAGTTGGGCTTCGCCATCTGCTCGGGTACAACTAGCGGGGACTCGGCCCCTGGGCCGCCAGGGCCGGCTGAATGCGCGCCGCTAGGCCGAGAGCCTACCAATGGCCAAGCCGCTGTTTAGCTTCGACAGTTGCAGGACGGCTTGGTCCCGGAGGCATAATGATCGTTCCGAAAAGATCGTATCGATCCATCCAGGGTTTACGGGCGATCGCCGCTTGGATGGTCGTCCTCGGGCACGCAGTCATAGAGGCAAACGCACTGTCCGGCCAGAATACCCTCATGCCCCTTCGCCCATACACTGACGTCATATGCCATTTTGGTGTCGATATCTTTTTCGCCATAAGTGGGGCGATAATGTATTTGATCACGCAGCCAAGACAGGATGCCGGACGGATAGCGGACGCTGGTCGTTTCACGCTCCGGCGCGTACTGCGCATACTTCCTTTGTTCTGGCTGTCCATGATTCTCACGCTCTGGACCGGGAGGGGCACGCCGCCACCTGACGTGTGGGCCTGGACGCGCCAGCTCTTCCTCATCGATTTCCCTTTGCCCCAGCCAGTCGGCTGGACGCTTGTATTCGAGATCAGGTTCTATGTGCTGGTTGCTGTCATCGTGATGATATTTCGAAACCGCAAGCTGGGTTTTGCCGCTATGGCTGTCTTTCTTGTGCTGGTATCGCAGGTTTGGCCGACAGCCGAAACGATGACAAGCCCGATCATGTTGGAATTTGTGATGGGGATCGCTGTCGCGGCGCTATGCCAATCAGGGATCCGCTTGCCGGCGAGCTTGCTGCTCTTGGGCGCCGTGGGTTGGTTTCTCTATGCCTCTATTTGGTTATACCCCACCATGGAGATCAATGCGTTCCGCTGGTACGGCTTCGGTCCGCCTGCCGCGTTGTTTCTTTGCGCGGCGATGATGCTGGAGCGCGATGGCAAGCTGAGGACGCCATCACTGGCGCTGGCTGCCGGAAACGCTAGCTACAGCACGTATCTCTGGCACCTGGGCCTGATAGGCGTATTGAGCTCGTTCTGGTCGCGTAGCCCCCTGGCGAGCGTCGTCCATCTTTTTACGTTGCTTTTCCTGACGGCCGTCGTAAGCGCAGTGAGCTATCGCTTGATCGAGCGACCGCTTATCGTGCTTTCGAAACGCCGCTTAGAGAGCGGGGAACTGCATGGAGCCCTGAAAACTGGATTGCCCCAGCGGCTTCGATCTGGCTGAATGGCGATTTAAAGAGTATGTGCGTTGACGTCGCCCCAGCCTAAGAGCGCACACCGAACAAAGCGGGCTCCCTTGCAAAGACTCTCGTCCTGGTAGGCCTGAAATTGGAAATCGATGTTCAGTGCGCAGCCGCAAAGAGCGAGCCTATGAGACCGTCCGGACCGAGATCGTCAAGATCAAAACTGCTATTGAGGCTCATCACGGAATTCAATTGGAGCGACTACGTCATCGCCGCAATCCTAGTCGCGGCAAATTATGGTTTGATTTCTGCAGTCACCGGGGCCTGGGCAATCGAATACGGCTACATTCGGCTACTACTCGATTTCTAGCCGCGCAGATCAGCACGCCCTGCCATCTTATCGACAATCATGGCTTTAGCTGATCAGGCCATTTCGCCCGGCAGTTGCAAGCAGTTGGATCTTGTGCAACTCTTCAAAACTGGGGAGTGGGCAAATGTATTGGCAAAGGGTGTTGTCTTTAGGGGCTTTGCTCCTCTTTTCTAATTGCAAATCCGACTACTTGAACAACTATGATTCGGTGACGCTCGCGGCCGGCGATGCGAACCACGCCAACCTGCTTCTGCAGACCGTCGATCCCTTCAACCCAAACAGCAACAACACCCACATCGAGGGCGACGGCGCCCGCGCGGTGGCCGCCTTCAATGCGTATCGGCGCGTGGCGCCCGCTGGTGGTGCCGACTTGGACTGTGCAGGCGGCAAGGGAAACAACCCGGTTGTAGCCGGTCCTGTTAAAATCACTGGTGCTGACACCAACCGGCTGGATGGCGATCACGACGGCGTAGGCTGCGAGTAAATGGACAAATCCCAGTACGAAAATCGCTCAAACCAATGGCGCAAACGGCAAGGTGCACAGCGTCGGCGTGCCCGCCTAATGGCGGAAATCCCAAAGCGGCTGGTCTTCGTGACGGTTGCTGCGGCAGCCGCCTTCGTTGCGCAGTTCGCCGTGCAGCACGGCGAAGGCGCCCCTGACCTTCACGTTTCCAACTGGATCGGACGTACCCCCGAGCCGATCGCTGGCGTCGCCTCAATCATCGACGGCGACACGATCGAGGTCCACGGGCAGCGGATACGCTTCAACGGCATCGACGCTCCCGAGTCAGCCCAACAATGCGACGACGCTAAGGGCGTTCGCTACCGGTGCGGTGCCAAGGCCGCGGCGGCGCTAGACCGGTTCCTAGTCGCCTCGAGGCCGGTCACATGCGCCTTCGTCGCATGGGACCGCTACAACCGCTTTGTAGGCGACTGCCGGCGCGCCGATGGCGCCAGCATCGCCGCCTGGATGGTCGAGCACGGCCAGGCGATCGATTGGCCTCAATACAGCCATGGCGCCTATGCGGCGCAGCAGGCGACGGCCGAGGCGGCGAAGGTCGGGCTGTGGGTCGGAAAGTTCCAGCCGCCGTGGGAATGGCGCGCTGGACCTGTGGACGATGTCCGGCCGGCGGTAAGCCAACCGCTCGGCATCATCAATCGCCAACAGGTAGCGCAAAGCTATTCCTGCCAGCCGCGGCGGAAATGCTCGCAGATCAGCTCGTGCGACGAGGCTCAATGGTATCTCAGCAACTGCCCCTGGGGCGGTAAGTTGGACCGCGATGGCGACGGGCAGGCGTGCGAAACCCTATGCTGAAATATGTCCTGGCTTTTTGTCTAGTCTCGACGCAGTGCCTTGCCGGCACGCCTAAAGGCGAATGTCCGAACCTTTGGAAGATGTATGGGCTGTTTATGAGGGCTTCGCTGATCTGCAACTTCCCGGAGTCGAATGCGATTAGGAAGACCCACAGCTTGCTGAAGAAGGATTGCCCTACATCGACGGAGGCTCTAGCCCGTCGGTACATGACTGACGGATTTCGCCAATTCGACAAGGACGTGGCGAGCAAAGGCCATCCGAAGGCTTGCGGTGAGATGTTCACCTTCATGGACTCGGTGGGTGGCCTATAGCAGCGGCAGGGGCGCGCTAAAATGGATTACTACATCTACGAGAACTGGACCCACGATCGTGGCCGGATCCATAGAGCTGATTGCGGGTTTTGCAACGAGGGTCAAGGAACGCAGGCTGGAACGGGAGATAGGAACGGCCGCTGGCACGGTCCGTTTGACCGAGAAGCTGCTTTCGAAAAGGGCGCCCAACTCAATCGCGCTGACATGCGAGCATGCTCAATTTGTGATCCGTAGACGGTTGCGCGGCGAGATTTTGGTGTGGCATTGGCAGGCAAGAGGTATCGACGACCGGCCGGTCGAGATCCGGTCGGCCCACTTACGCAGGAACAGATGAACAAGCTGGTTCAGCGACAGCGGGAAGCGCCGCCCCATCTACATCCGGAGAAGGTTTCGGATGCAGATCAAGATACATGAAAGGGTGTTCTAAAGCCCGGTTGTCAGCCGTGTCTAGAAGCGTGAATCCGCACTTTTCGTAGAACCCGACCGATTTCTCTTTGGAGTCAACAATCGCGAACCTGCACCCGACCATGGGGCATATGTTTGTCTTCGCAATACCGAGTGCAAACTCGACCAGGGCCAGACCCAGTTTTTTGCCAGCGTGACGATCGTCTATTGCAAGGCGCGCTATCTTGATGGCTGGATAAAATGATACCGAAATTTCTTGGTGCCAGCATCCTCTGCGGCCCCGGTGCGGACGACGCTCACTTCTCCGGAGACGATAGTGATGAAGCCAAGAAGGTCGGCGCTTCCTTCCATCACCGCCACCCAGGTACGGGCAAGACTATGGTCTTCGTAGGGAAGGGCCTCTTTGCGAAGAAAGCTCTTCAGCGGGCGGTTGTGTTTGCCAGCCAAAACAAACCCGGGGATGTGACACCCAAATGGGCCTTCTTGCCCACCAGCGGTGCAGGCGCAGCGATCGATGGCGGTCGTTTCAAACGGCCAGGCGTCGAAGCACTCTATCTGACGCCGTTCGACCCAGACGGCTCTTGACGAATACAAGCAGGGCGCCAGCATCGTCCCGCCGGCAACGCTTGCCGCCTACAAGATCACGCTCGCTGAGGTGGCCGACCTTTCGCAGGGATTCGACCCGGAGATCTGGGACAGCGCTTGGCAGGAATGGGATTGTGCCTGGCGCCAGATCGCTCGCATCGACAAAAAAATGCCGCCCTCGTGGAAGCTCGCGGACCTGATCATCACGGCCGGGCTCCGCGACATCCTGTTCCCGTCGCTGCGTCACGCCGGCGGCACCAATCTGGTGATCTTTCCGGCCAATCTTGTCGACGGCGACCATGTTGCGGTTCACGATCCCGACGACCGGCTGCCGCACGACCAGTTATCTTGGCCCTGAGTTGCTGGCTGTCGTAAGCAACCTGGTTTCCGATCAGTTCAGAGCGCCTCATCTTCAACGATGCCCGTCGTGGGCTCGCGCTCTTCGCCGTCGCTCTCCCCCCGGCCAAACCCGATTGGTATATCCCCGGCCAGCAGCTTTTCCTTCGACAGCAGCCCAGCATCCTCGAGCGCCTCGAAATCCGGCAGCTGGCGCAGCGTGTCGAGCCCGAACTGCGACAGGAAGTTTTTGGTCGTCACATAGGTATAGGGCGCGCCCGGCTGCGGGCTGCGCGGCCCCGAGGCGATCAGGTCCTGCGCGCGCAGCACGCCGATTAGGTCGCGCGACACCTCCTTGCCGAAAAAGCTCGACAGCTCGCCACGGGTGATCGGCTGGAAATAGGCAATGCACATCAAAACCAGCGCCTCCGCCTGCGATAGTTCCTTTGCCTCTTTTGCCCCCTCGCCCGCTGCCGCGCCGAAGGCGGCGCGGATGGCGTCGCCAAAAACCTTTCTGGTCCGGTGCTGCCAGCCACCGGCGACCGCGACCAGCTCGTAGGGGCGGCCGGCGAGCTCGGCGCGAATGTCGTCGATGATCAGCTCGAGATTGCAGTTTCTTCCCACTACCCGCGCCAGCACCTCGCGCGGCACCGGGTCGCTGGCGGCAAAGATGACTGCTTCGACGCGGCCCATCCATTCGCGCCAGCGCAGCTCCGGCGGCAGGTGGTCCAATTCCGTGTCGAGCAACACAGGCTGTTCGTTCGGCTTGCGGCGGGCAGAGGCTTCGGTCATCCCTACAACCCAAAAAGCCGAAAGGTGGTGCGGCCGGAGAGCTCGCGCACGGCATCCAATTGTTGCAGCCGGTCGAACAGGCGCCGCGCGGCAAAGCGAGACAGGTTTTTGGTCGTCAGCGAGCCCGAAACGGCGTCTTCGTCGAGCAGTCTTTGAATCACCTCACTGGCGCCCTTGGCGCGCAAATTTGGTGCGATGGCGATGAGCCTTTCGGCACGGCGCGACAACTCGGCGGCCAGCCGGCAGGACTCCGCCGCTGCTTGAACCAGCGCAACACAGACCGCGCGCTCAAACCCTTTTTCGCCCGGCCGAATGCGCTTGCCGCCGCCGTCGGGGCGAAAAGCCGGACCAAAGGCCTGAGCCATCAGCAGCGGCAGCGACTGCGGCCAGCGCAGGCTGTGCGCCAGCACCAGGTCGGCGAGCCACCAGGCAAAAAGCTCGCAGCTGGGGCGTACGGCGACGACGTGAGCGGCAATCGCCGCGGCGGCGAATGGCGCCGGCCGCTGCAACCCCGCCAGTTTTTCGATCTCTGTGCAGAGGTCGGCGAGCGCGGCACCATCCCAGTGGAGCCCGAGCTGGTCGACGATCTTTTCGAGCCGAGCGGCGCTGGCGACAGGCGGCTGCTCGGCCAATTGCCGCCAGGCCCCAAAGATGGTGCCGGCGGGTCCAGGGTCGGTCCCGACCTGGCGCAGATACCAGGCGTCGCGCAGGGCGGCCGCGTCCTCGGCGCGGCCAACAAGCCGCATGCTGGCGGCGGCGCAGCTAAGCGCCAGGCGCTGCCGCCAGGCCCCGGCCCCGGCAGGCTGCGCGCGGGTGAGCGTATCGAGGGCACCCAGGGCGGCGCCTGCCCGGAAGGCCGCGTCGCCGTCACTCGGCGCGCCGGCGCTTGTGATCGCCCAAGCCGGAACGAAGGGCGGCGCAGAGAAGCTGGCAGTCGCGGGATCGAGGCGAATCATGATTTGGAGGGTAAAGTGCCGGTGCGCTTTGCGCCATGATTTTCGCGCCAAAACGCACAGCCCGTCGTACCAACAGAACGAATGATAATGTTGCAGTATCAGTCATTTAATCATGCCATTCCGCCGTAGCATCAGGCGCGAGCAGCCGTTCGCATGCCGACCTACACATGCCAGCTGCTAGATTGCATAAAGCATTTCAGGAAAAGGCCCATTCCTCATCGGCCGGTGTGACCAACCCCTGCCGAAGTCGGCTGTGAAGTTCTTGCCACGACGGGTCGGACACGAAGCCTCTCATGCTTCCACATGCCTCGGCGAAGGAAATATCGCTCAAACGGTCGATAAGATCACTCATCGCGGCGTTCCTGCCATCTAGGAATAGCTCGAGCGGATCATCATCGCACTCAATGACCCGATGTCCCCAAGCTCCCGGCACGTCGTCCGTTGCGAGGGCTTGACGAAGATCTTCATCCACGCCTGCGACCTCGAGCGCCCGACAGACGACATAGCGCATCAGGGGGTAGTAGATCGGCTGATAGCTGCCTCCAAGCGCGCGCACGCCGGGCAGGATCGACAAAACCAGAAACATCAGCAGGAGATTCGGGACAAGGCTGCGGTTTGCCAGCCGCTTGAGAATGTCGGGGGCTGTGAAGCACGCCACCTTCGTACCGGTCGCAGGATCGATGAGTTCGCCGGCGATCAGACGCAGCGGACGGCGCTTGCCATTTTCATAGAACCAGAAGAAATCAGTACCGCGCGCGAGCCAGCCACTCCACGGGCCGGACGCGAGCCCGTCGAGGCCGGCAAGGATATTGGCAGCGAACTTCGGGTCTTCCAGAAGTCTCATGCGTAGCCAGGAATTTTCGTCCGCCAGATGGTCCGCCACCAGGTCGGCAATATCCTCGTCGTCGATCTGCAGAAAGGCAAAGCGGCCTCCGAACATTCTTGGCCAAAGGATGAGATTGGCTGCCTTGATGGCATGCGCGGGCCGCTCGAAGTGCGTTGTTGGCAGCAGGCTACGAAGCAGCGTGAGCGCCTCTCCCTCAGTGTCTGGTTCGGTCGGCAACAAGTCGAACCTATAGGGTCCTGGTCCGGCTAGCAGGCTATATCCAATCATCCGGCTTCGGCTGAGGCCGAAGACGTTGATCGGTTTCCCGTCGACAGTGAGCCAGCCTGGTCCCTTGCGTGCCTTCTCAACAAGGCTCACCGTCGAAACCGCATAGGAAACGTAGGTCGAACAGCCATGCGCCGAGAGTCCAAGGAGGCTGAAGATGTGTGTGTAATAGGCTTCCGGCTCCGTGAGGAGAAACAAGTGAGGGCCTGTCTGCATCACACGGCGCTTTTCGAATTCTCTGCAGATTTGTGAAACGGCATTGATGGGCAATCCGTTTCGCTCTCCTGCGTTTTTGATCGCGTCGAGCAACTTGGTAAGGGCGTGACGGCGAATTTCCGGCACGGTTTTCGAAGCTGGCGCCTCGAACAAGCGGAACGCATAGTCGCGGATCGGACGGGGATGATAGGATCGCATCCATGGGTAGAGCGCGGCTAGCGACTCGAGCACTGCCTGTTTCGCGTCTGCGCCTGCTGTTAGCTCTTCCACCTCACGTTTCACCCTTTTCTTGCGTCTGAACGACATCGACGCTCAAACACCAAATACTGATGAGCAGCATCACTCCAAAGCTGAAGAAAATCGTCGAAGGAAGTACTCGATCTCCTACCGCGGCGGCGATGCCGAAGACGAGTAAACCGAGCACCACGGCCACACAATGCATAATGCCTTTTGCCCGGCCCAACAGATAAACGGGTACACGCGACTGCAATGTGACTTCAACGCTAACGCGTCCAAGATTGTATAGAAATCCGAGCGCGGCAAAAAGGATCACTGTCCAGGGCATGTGCAGATATGCCAGCGCCATGAGTACCAGCGCCGTAGAGCCCAAAAGAATGAGATGCCGCGCTTGGCTACTCATTGCTCTTTCAATGCCGAACAGCGAGATCGCGCCGATCAGTGAGCCCGCCGACCATGCAGCCTCAAGGTAGCCGAAATCCACGGCAGTACCCTTCTGCTCCTGGAAGACGAAGCTAGATCCCATTACGCTGACAAGCACCGCGCTTGTATAGAGAAGCGCGTAGACGACGATGAGACGACGCAGGCTCAGATCAAATCGTGCTGCCGAGATTTTGGCGATGCGGACATCGCGCGAAACCGGTTCCAGCTGCATCAAGGCCAGGCAACCTGCTGAAAACAGAAAGAAGGCAGCAAGAACGGTGAATGGCAGGGCTGGCGACTGCTCATGCAGCAACGGCCCTGCGAGCAGAGCTGCCCCAAGACTGCCGAACTGCATGACGAAGAAGACGGCGGAATTCGATGCTACAAGATCGCGGCCGTCAGCTATGACGGGGATCATTGATTGAGAGCTCGTCAGCGCGACACGGTCGCAAAACGAACACAGGACCGCTGACAGACAGATGACCAGGAAAACGTCCATGTAGAGAAGCGCGCAAGCGGTGGCCAGCATCACGACGAAGCGGCTGAGGTCTGCCGCAACGTTCAGGCGTCGTCTGTCAAATCGATCCGCCGCTACGCCGGCCAGAGGGCTCGCGATAAATTCGACAATGCTAACGATCGCAAGGAACGTCGCCAAACCGGCAGTTCCGTATCCTCGCTCGACGAGAATCCAGGCAGATGCGATATAGTAGCCGCTTCGGGCAACGGCCGCCGATAGCGTGCTGGCCAGGAATCCGAAGCAGGGATTGGGCCGGTAGACCCGTCCTTTGCGATGATGAGTACGAACCAGGTTTGACATGAGCGGCGTATCCGGCTGATCGCCGTTGATACTTTCTTCCGCCAAGCCTGCTTTACTGTGACGTTAGGGTTTTCCGATACTTGCTAATAACCCACAAGCGTCGACCTAGATTCTGCTCTTACGACGAAATTCCGTGGGGCTCGCGCCGAAGCTCCGCTTAAAGGCAGTGGCGAAATGGCTCGAACTGCCGAAACCGCATTCCAACGCGATTTCCGTGGCCGACAAATTGGTCGATCGCAGCATATCCGCCGATTGCTCCAATCGGCGCTGCGCTATGAATGCGTGCGGCGTCATGCCTGTCGACTGCTTGAAGGCCCTCCAGAAATGGAACCGGCTAATCCCAACCTCTTTTGCCAAATCGGCGAGCGTAGGTCTGCCGTCCGACATGGCCTCGATCATGCCCACGGCGCGCTTGAGGTCGAACGACGACAAACCGCCTTTTGCCGGCTCCTGATGGACGCCGTTCAACCTGAACATCTGCACGAGCAATTGCGTGGCCTGGCTCTCCACCATCGTTGCGCTGATTGGGTCAGGCTGCTTTAGCTCCAAGGCAATCCTCTGCAACGCCAACTCTACAGTGCTGTCCCGAAATCCGATCGAAGGCGGCAGCACCGCCGGGCGATGGCGAGCCATGCCCGCAAACACCTCTTCGGCGAACCCTTTTTCAATTGAGACCAGGAGGTAGGAAGCGGTCGCGTCACCCTCATCCCACCCATTCCAATCACTGCCGGCGGGCATGAAAATGATCGAACCGGCCCGGCGCGGCAAAAAGGCAATCCGGCGCCCATCCACAATGTCTTCTCCACGGCACGCTGTGCCCTTCAGGTTCATCAAGAACACATGGTTTGGCTGGAGGATTCTTGTCTCCTGACGCTCAAGCCCAGTTCTTTTGATTACGTCCGCCCGCACGCTCCCCCAACTCTCATACTTGTGGGCAAGCGATTGGTGCCGTGAACGACGATTCTCGGTCGGGTCGAGGGCTAGAGTATTCACGTATCCACAGCCTCCTTACTGGCGAGGAGCCAGTTGCGTGATGTGGAGAACCATGGGTTGCTGAACAACACGAAAATAACTCTGGATTGGTAGAAGATGTGACTTCCGCGAAAAAATGACAATCAAGTGAAAGACCCCTTCAACACGCAGGCCTACCAGTTGGCTCAGCCAATACTTGAGCTCGGTGGAATATTAGAAACCGCTTACTTAGTGGGTTTTCCCCCATCGACGTATCGGCATCTCACCAATCGAACGGTGTCGGAGGCATACTGCGATGCGTGGACTCGACGACTTTCTGGCTGAGTGCGACCATGGCCCACGCCTCAACGGACTCGCCGGCTTTTTCGCGGCGACCGCCGCTGGCAAGAGCGGGATGCCAATCCGGAAGCCTGTGGCGGACGCCCGCCTACTGCCGAGCGATGAACTCCTACGCGATCTGGTTGCGCTGCACGCGACCCGCCAAGGCTTTTTTGACCAGCACTATCACGGCAGCATTCCCTATAGATTGGAAGAGGAGTGCCGGATGGCCCATGCAGTGCTAAAATATTCCCGGGATCGTCGCGCTCCCCTTTCGCTATACAGCCTCGGAACAGCGGAAGGCACGATGGCGAGAACGTTGTCCGAACTGTCCGAGGGGCGGATACGCACACTGTCGTGCAGCCCGAACGCAGAGAATTACACAAGCTTCATGGCCTATGGCGAACCACCGCACGCCGACTTCTTCATTGGCCCCTTCCACAAGTTGACCAAGGACGTCCTGAGCTCGGATCCGCGACTGGCAAATTTCGCTCACGGATTCGATATCATTTTGGAAGACACGACCTTTCAGATGTACTCGCCAAGCAGAGCGAGACAGATCGAGTTCGTGACCCAGCATCTCAAGCAGGACGGAATTTTCGTCTTCGTCGAGAAGTTCCGGGCAGCCGAGGAGCCGGATTACAGGCGTCGCGAATACCAGAAGGATTTCGGCTTCAAGGCGCGCTATTTTCCCCCAGACGAAATCGAGAAGAAGCAAAGCCTCGTCCTGAATACGATGTTCGGCAATGAGGTGACTTTGGCGCAGATGGCTGACGCGATACGCGCGCATTTCAGCTACTGCTCCTTGACGTGGATTAGCGGAAATTTCTCCAGCCTTGCGGCGAGCAATAGCGAAGAGAACCTGAACCGCTACCTTTCCCAGATGGCCGCTCCGGCCATTCCGCACGAATACGTCTACGAAACCAGCGTGTCTCGCAACCCTGCCGACTAGTCGTCGCAGCCCGCCCAAGAGTGATGAGCAGCCGTCCCGGCGACGACGTGACGGGACACTCGCGAACCCATGTGGAGGTTTCCATGCATCGGTCATGCTTGATACCGGGCGCCATCCATTTGGAATCCGTGCTTCGCAGCTTTGCCATGGCACGGGCCTCTCCGGCGCTGACGAACATGACCGCCCGGCGTGGCGTTCGCGTCGGCCCCGCTGCACGGCACCACACGGAACTGCATGCGCGAGGCTCTTAAGCCTTTGAGACAGGCCAACAACACATTGCGCCGTCTGGACCATGTCTTCGCAGCTGTCGACCATGGCAGCCTCAGGCAGGCGGCAAGAGTTCTCAGAGTGAGAGAATCCTGTGTCAGCCGCAACATCGTTGCTCTCGAGCAATTGCTGGACATGCAGTTGTTTGACCGCGACGTCCATGGCGTTCGGCTGACCGAAGCGGGCCGGGCCTGGATTGACCTTGTCCGGGCTCATTACGAAGGCTTGCATGATGCCCTGGCCGGCGGCGGTCGAGGCCACCAGGATGCCAAAACGGTCAGGATAGGATTTTGTGCCCAAATGGGTCGTGCATTCGTTGTGCGCCTCATAGATCGTTTTCGAAGCTTGCATCCGGACGTGAGCGTGGCCATTGAGGACATTCCACACGAACAGTGCCTGGCTGCAATACGCCGCCGGCGCGTCGACATCGTCTTCACGCACGGGCTTGAGAACGCCAGCTTATGCCGCAGCGAAATCGTTGCGCACGAGCGCTTGTTCGTTCTCCTACCCGTTGGCCATCCGCTCGCCGAAAGGCCGGCAGTCACATGGGCGGATCTTGCAGATACGTGTCTGCTGATACCAGTCGGATCGCCGCAGGATCCGGTTTTGCTCGAAAAGATCGCCTCGGATGGTGGCCCCACCATTCAAGTATGTCGCGCTAGCGATGCAACTGTCATCCTCAGGGTCCAACTCGGTCAAGGTGTGACTTTGGCGGGCGAAGGATTTGCCGGGACAGTCGCCATAGACGCCACGGTGTGGAAGCCCATCAGTGGACAGAGCAGCACCAGTTCGATCAAGGCAGTGTGGCTGGAATCGAATCCGAAGCGTGCGCTCCTGAGGCTGGTTGGAACTGCAAGCAACATGGTGACTGCGACGAGCTAGGCCCACCCAAGTCAATGCGAAAAAACGGAAACCTCCAGTGCGATTTCTGAAATCCCTCCAAGAATGGACTTGACCCCATTCGAATTCAGTCGGCCGGCCTTAACCACCCTCAGAACGCTTTGCCCTGGAGAAGCCCCGATCCGTGGCCATGAACCGCTCCAGCATCGCGACGATGAGGCGCGGCGCATCGGCGGGTCGTTGCCCCGCGTCGCGGCCGAGGATCTCGGCATAAGCTGTCAAGTCACGATGCAATGCCGCCGGGAGTTCCACCATGACCTTGACAGGTTTGTCGTCGGCGATTGGCCCCAGTTTCAGCTTGGTCATTTCAGCCTCCATAAGGTTCGAGCACGAGGTCGTGCGTGACGATGACGCGTACCGGGAATCCCGGTCGGATGGTGAGCGTCGGCGCTATGTTGAGCTGCCGCTGGACGATCTGCTGGCCTGCCTGGCTGATGCTGTCGGAAGCCCCTTGGCGCAGGGCGCGCACGATGTCGCTCTCCTGGCCTGATGAGCCTGCCTGCGCGCCGATGCTCAGAACCGTGGAAAGTGCTGCAGCCTTGAACAGCTCGCCCCAATGATAGTCGACGCCATCCTCAAGACCAGCATAGCCCTCGGCATCCGCCCCGGGCTCACGTTCCAGCACGATGGAGCGGCCGTCTGGAAAAATCAGCCTGGTCCAGACCAGCAACACGCGACGCTGGCCGAAGCCGACACCATTGTCATACTGGCCGACGAGGCGCGTCCCCTGCGGAATAAGCAGGATGTGGCCGGTGGGGCTGTCATAGACATTCTCCGTCACCTGCGCGGTAATCTGACCCGGCAGGTCGGAACGAATGCCGGTGATGAGGGCGGCTGCGATCACCGCACCCGCCTGCAGGACGTTCTTTGACGCCGGCGCCGCAATACGATCCGACGACACGGTACGCTTGTCAGGCGGCTGATCGAGGAAGGCGAGCTGCCGATCCTGCGCCGAGGGCGTCGCTGGCTGCGGCGCGAGGCCAAGGCTGGCGAGATCGGGCCGTGGCATGGTTTCGGTCGTGGCTCGAGCGAGCGTCGCGTCACTTGCGGGCCGCGTTTGCGTGGACGCGAACAGACGCGCGGTCCTCGCCGCTTCCAGCTCCTGTTCCCGGCGCTGCTGCTCGGGGTCCGGTCCGACGGGGCTTGTCGATGGCGTGGGGCCGCCATTTTGCGCGTTGAGGATCGGGCGGCCGAGATCACCGGGAAGCGGTGGGCCAAGCTTCGGAACGCCTGCATAGTCCTTTGGCAGGCCGGCGAGCCCATCGGGCGTCGAACGATTGTCGGTTGAATACAGCTCCTGCCCTTGGCCTTGTTGACGGTTCTGCAGCGCGTAGAGCAACGCACTGCCGACAGCGAGGCTTGCGGCGAGCCCCAAGCCGGTTAGCGCCTTTCGGGAAAGACGCGTCACGCGCGGCGGCTCGGCGCGAAGCCGCATGGCCGCGATTGGCTCGCCTGTCAACGGCCGGGCGTCATCCTCGACCGGTGCCTCCGGCCAGGCGTCATTCGCCGGCCCCGGGCCTTCTTCCTTCCCGGGACCCATTTTGTCGCTCATGATGACGACCCTCCCCTGTCTGTTCGGGGGTACGTCGCTGGCGGGGTCTCACCAGGGCCACGCATCCATGAAAATCGACTGCTCCTTACCCCATCGGTGCGGGAGACGCGGACGCGCTTCTGGTTCTTGCCGGCGCCGAAGCGCAACTCGGCGGCGGCAAACAGCCGATCTACGATCATGTAGTTGCCGCGCACGCGATAGTTCACCAGCTCCGACGTGTCGCCTTCCGGGCCGACCACGAACAGCGGCGGCATCTCGCCCTGGCCGATGCCTCGCGGGAACTCGATGAACACCTGTTTGCCATCGTCGAAAGCACGCAACGGCCGCCACGGTTCGCGATCGCCCGTCACCTCGTAGCGGAAATTGACGCGAGAAAGATCGATGCCCGTCGAGACCGGCTGTGCCGCTTCGGCCTCTTGGCTCTGACGGCGCAAGGCAATGAGCTGGTCCTGCGGGTACTGCCAGGTAACCGATGCCATATAGGTCGACGGCGTCGATCGCAGTTCCAGGTGATAGGTGCGCCGATCTGTATTGATGACGAGATTGGTGATGAGATCGGCCCGGGTCGGCTTGACGAGGATGTGGACTTGCTTTGCCCCGCCCGTACCGCTCTCGGTATCGCCGATGATCCAGCGCACGGTGTCGCCGGCGGCGACGGGACCCGAGCCGACGAGTTGCTCGCCGGGCTGGAGTGCGATGTCGCTGATCTGCCCCGGCGAGGCATAGACCTGATAGAGCGCGCCATCGACGAAGGGATAGACCTGCATCGAATTGATGAACCCGTTGCGGACAGGCTGGACGCGGGCTGCGGCGTTGGCCAGGTTCACGCGCGCGGCCGGATCGGTCGGTTCCGCCTCGGGCTTTGGCTCCTTGCCGACCGGCTTCAACTGCCCGGGAAGCGGCAGCGGCTTTGACATCTCTACCACCTTGATCGGCGGGGACGGATCGACGGCCTGCACGGCCGGAATCGGATCGTCATAGGAAATCGCCGGCGGCTTCTGCCTGGTGGCACAGCCCGCAAGCGCCGACGTGCAAAGCAGCAGCGCTGGAATGGCGATTTTGCGGAAAGCCGGCAATGCGTGGATGAGGAAAGCCGGACACCCTGCACTCCAGGGGGCGGCTTTGAATGCAGGCTTCATTGTCCAAGCTCCTTCGACCAGTTGATGGCGTTGATGTAGATGCCGAGCGGGTTCTTTCTCAGCGTGTCGGCGTCGCGCGGGGGCTGCACGACAATGGTGAGAATGGCGGACCAGCGCTCCGTGGAAGCGAGGGAGCCGTCCTGATAGCGGCGTTCGACCCAGGCGATGCGAAAACTCACCGGGGATGCGCGGATGACTGACGACACGTCGACGGCGACCTGCTGCTTACCGACCTTGGTGAACGGGTCATTGGCGCGCGCATAGTCGTTGAGAGCCTGCGCCCCGCCCTGCGTCGTGAAGTCGTAGGCGCGCAGCCAGTTCTGCCGCACGACGATCGGATCGGCGGGGATCGACCTCACCTGTTCGATGAAGTGCGCCAGGTAGAAAGCGATCTGCGGATCGTTCGGCTGATAGTCGCCGACCGCCGGCGCGACAGCCTGCGCCTGGCCGAGACGATCGACCTGCACCACCCAGGGCACGACCGAGCCATTGGCGGATTGCCAGACGAGTGCGGCGGAGAAGCCGGCGGCGAGTGCCAGGCAACCGAAGGCCATGTAACGCCAGTTGCGCGCCTGCACGCGGGCGGAACCGATGCGCTCATCCCAGACCTGGGTAGCGCGTTGGTAGGGCGTCTCGGGTTGTGGAGATCTGCCGTAGTGCGTGGACGGTCGTTTGAACATGCTCAGTCTCTTTCAGAGAGGTTGATGGAGGAGCCGCCGCCATGGCTGTCACCGCTGCGAACGGCGTGAGCGGCGGCCTGGACGCCATGGGTCATCTGTTGCGAGCGCTTCATGCGCTTCGCCCAGGCGGGCTGACTTTCGGTTGCCGAAGAAGCGACGGGAGCGGAGCCGGCTTCGCCAGTGTTCGCGCCGATCGTGCCGGCGGTGGATGATCCGCCCGTCGTCTCGAAGGCAGCGCGAGCGCCGGATTGATAGCTGTCCTTCACGCTGCCTGCCGCATGGCTGGCGGCGCGCTTGAGCGGTGAGATGGCGCCCTGGGCGCCGGCGCTGATGACACCGCCGAGCCCGGGTGCAACGCTGGAAAAGCCTGACTGTCCGGCTGCGCCGAGGCCGTAGGCTGTGGATGCCCTGCCTGCGGTAGCGGCCCCGCCACGAGCCGCCGCTGCAGCACCGCCGCTGATAGCCGCGCCACCGGCCACCACGGCGCCGCCGGCCGCGGCGCCCGCCACGACCATGCCGCCGGCGGCAAGCCCGGTGCCGACCGCCGCACCCGCGCCGAGCTGCGGGCCGCCGGAGACCAGACCGTTGGCAATGCCCGGTCCGAAGATGCCAAGGCCGAGCAGCGACAGGGCGGCCAGTACGATCGCCATGGCGTCGTCGATCGACGGCGTGGTCCCGCCGAATCCCGAGGTGAACTCGGAGAAGAGGGTCGAGCCGATGCCGATGACGACGGCGAGCACCAGCACCTTGATGCCGGACGAGATGACGTTGCCGAGCACCCGCTCGGCCATGAAGGCCGATTTGCCGAACAGACCGAAGGGAATCAGCACGAAACCGGCGAGCGTCGTCAGCTTGAACTCGATCAGCGTGACGAAGAGCTGGATTGCCAGGATGAAGAAGGCGAGCAGCACCAGCGCCCAGGCGAAGAACATGCAGGCGATCTGGATGAAGTTCTCGAAGAAGGACCAGTAGCCCATCAGGTTCGAGATCGAGTCCAGCAAGGGCCGGCCGGCATCGAGCCCGGTCTGCGCCACCTTGCCCGGGCGCATGAGATCGTTCACGGCAAAACCCGTACCCGAGGCCTTCAGGCCAAGCCCGGCGAAGCTTTCGAAGACGATGCGGGCGAGATTGTTCCAGTTGGAGATGAGATAGGCGAAGACGCCGACGAACAGCGTCTTCTTGACGAGGCGCGCCATGATGTCGTCGTCGGCCCCCCAGGACCAGAAGAGCGCCGCCAACGTGACGTCTATGACAATCAGGGTCGTGGCGATGAAGCCGACCTCGCCGCCGAGCAGGCCGAAGCCGCCGTCGATGTAGCGCGTGAAGACTTCAAGGAAATGATCGATAACGCCCATGCCGCCCATGTCAGCGAGCCTCCGGCCGGGGCGGCTCGACCTGCATCGCGGGAGCGGTCACATCCGCCCGCCCTCCTTCTTTCCGGATTGGGTCCGCGGACGCGGGCAAGTCAGGGAATAGCGTCGTCGGGGCAACCGCAGCAGGCGCGGTTGCCGAGTCACGTTGACCGAGAAACCGGCGCCGGCTCTCTACCCACGCTTTCAGGCATCCGGGATCGCGAGGACCGGCTTCGCCGATCCCGGAACAGCGGCGCAATTCCGCCGCGAGTGGGTCTTGTGACGCGATGGAACGGTCCCGCGTCGCCGGGGCGTCAGGCCCATCGTCCCTGCTGCTCATCTCGATCGCGGTCACCGTCAAAGCGACCGCGATGAAGACGATTGCAATGGCACGAGCGAAGATCTTGCCTTCCATCGCGCCGGCCTCAGTTCTTGCCATAGAACATCTGCGCACCGCCGGGCTGGTAGCCCGAGCCCCGCGTCAGGAAGCGGCGGCGCTGCTCCCGGCCCTGGTCGGCGGCGGTGGCCTGTTCGGCCGATTGCAACGCCTGCGCCCGACCGTTCGCGGCGACGACCGCGGTGAGATCGGCGAGCTGCTGCGCCTGAAGCGCGAGCAGCTGGTTGCCGGCCTGTGTTGCCTGAAGCGCTCCGGTCGCACCCTGGCTCTGCCCGACCAGCGCCGACATCTGGCTGCGGTTGGTGTCGATGTTGTCGACGACGCCCGCCTGCACACGCATGGCGTCCTGAAGGCCACCAACCGTGTTGCCCCAGCGCGAGCGCGCCTCGGCGACGAGTTGCTGATCCGAAGCCGACAGCGAGACGTTGCCGTATTTCTGCTGGAAAGCCTGATCGATCTGCTGGACGTCATAGGCAACGTTCTGCGCCTGGCCGAGCAATTGCTGCGTGCGTTGCACGGACTGCTGGAGCTGTTGCTGCGAGGAAAACGGCAGGCTGGCGAGATTGCGAGCCTGGTTGATGAGCATCTGCGCTTGGTTCTGAAGCGAGGTGATCTGGTTGGTGATCTGCTCGAGCGAGCGCGCTGCCGTCAGGACGTTTTGCGAATAGTTCGAGGGATCGAAGACGATGAAGGCGTGTGCCGGCGTCGCCAGCATCGGCGAGAGCGCGGCGGGAGCGACAAGCAGCGCGGCCGCGAGCCGCATGCCAAGGGAACGGCGCAGTTTCATGGGGATTTCTCCTTGTTGGTGAGGACGGGGCTGGTTAGGGCGGGAATGAGTTCAGCGGCCCAGCCGACGCCACGGTGGTTGAGCCAGGCAGTGAGGAAACCATCGCTGCCGTGCTCAGCGACGATGCGGGCGATCGCGGCCTGGTCGGTCTTGGCGGATACAGCGCAAAGCGCGAGTGCCACATCCGATAAGCCAAGCTCGAACAGCCGGTTGCCACGACGGGACTGGCAGTAATAGTCGCGCTTCGGCATCGCCCGGGCGATGATCTCGATCTGCCGGTCGTTGAGGCCGAAGCGGCGATAGATTGCCGTGACCTGCGGCTCGATGGCGCGCTCGTTCGGCAGCAGAAGCCGGGTCTGGCAGCTCTCGATGATCGCCGGCGCGATTGCCGAACCATCGATGTCGCTGAGCGACTGCGTGGCGAAGATGACGCTGGCGTTCTTCTTGCGCAGCGTCTTCAGCCATTCGCGGAGCTGGCCGGCAAAACCGTCATCGTCAAGCGCAAGCCAGCCTTCGTCGATGATGAGAAGGGTTGGCGCGCCATCGAGCCGGTCCTCGATGCGATGGAAGAGGTAGGACAGGACTGCGGGCGCGGCACCCGTTCCGATCAGCCCTTCGGTTTCGAATGCCTGGACCGACGCCGATCCGAGATGTTCGCGCTCGGCATCGAGCAACCGGCCGTAGGGACCGCCGACGCAATAGGGGCGTAATGCCTGCTTGAGATCATTTGATTGCAGCAGCACGACCAGACCGGTGATGGTGCGCTCCTCGACGGGGGCGGACGCCAGCGAACTCAACGACGTCCAGATATGCTCCTTGACTTCAGGGGTGATCGTCACGTTCTCGCGCGTCAGGATGGCCACGATCCAATCGGCGGCCCAGGCGCGCTCGGGGACATCATGGATGCGGGCGAACGGCTGAAGGCTGACGCTGTCGATCGCCCCATCGCTGAGATCGCCGCCGAGATCGTGCCAGTCGCCGCCCATGGCGAGTGCGGCCGCGCGGATAGAGCCGCCGAAATCGAAGGCGAATACCTGTGACCCGGCGTAGCGGCGGAACTGCAGCGCCATCAGTGCCAAAAGCACGGACTTGCCGGCGCCGGTCGGGCCGACGATCAGCGTATGGCCGACATCGCCGACGTGAAGCGAAAGCCGGAACGGGGTCGAGCCTTCGGTCTTGCCGAACAGCAGAGGGGGCGCTGCCAAATGCTCGTCCCGCACCTCGCCCGCCCACACCGCGGAAAGCGGGATGATGTGGGCGAGATTAAGCGTGGAGATGGGAGGTTGACGGACGTTGGCGTAAACATGACCCGGCAGGCTGCCTAGCCAGGCGTCGACGGCGTTGATGGTTTCGATGATCGCCGTGAAATCGCGGCCCTGGATGACCTTTTCGACCCGGCGCAGTTTTTCGTCGGCGATGCCGGGATCGTCGTCCCACACCGTCACCGTCGCGGTGACATAGGCCATGCCGGCATAGTCGGCACCGAGCTCCTGCAGCGCCATGTCGGCGTCGGCGGCCTTGTTTGCGGCGTCGGTGTCCACGAGGACCGACGCCTCGTTGGTCATCACTTCCTTGAGGATCGCGGCGACCGATTTGCGCTTGGCGAACCATTGACGCCGGATCTTTGTCAGCAGTCTGGTCGCATCGGTCTTGTCGAGCAGGATCGCCCGTGTCGACCAGCGATACGGGAAGGCCAGCCGGTTCAGTTCGTCGAGCAGACCCGGCGTGGTCGCGGTCGGGAACCCCGTGACGGTCAGAATGCGCAGATGCGACGCGCCTAGCCGCGGCTCGAGCCCGCCGGTCAGCGGCTGGTCGGCCAGCATGGCATCGAGATACATCGGCGTTTCGGGAACGCGGACGCGCTGGCGATTGGTCGAGACGCAGCCATGCAGATAACTCAGCGTCTCGCCGTCATCGAGCCAGCGGCACTCCGGCATGAAGGCTTCGACAAGGCGCAGGACGCGGTCGCTGCGGTCTGCGAAGCCCGTCAGCACCGCATTGGGGTCGAGGCCCCTCTTCTCGCGCCCTTCGTAGAGCCAGCTTTCCGCTCGCGCGCTGTCTTCGGCGGGCGCGAGATAGGTGAGTGTGAGGAAGTAGCTGGACTCGAAATGCGCGCCGGCCTCCTCGAAGCCCGCCTTTCGCTCGGCATCGACCAGAGCGGAGGCCGCATCCGGAAAGATGCTGACGGGATAGCGGGTCGAGGCATGGCGCTGCGCCTCCACGAAGATCGCCCAGCCGGAGCCGAGACGGCGAAAGGCATTGTTGAGCCGGCCGGTGACGGCAACCAGTTCGGCCGGAACGGCGCTGTCAAGATCAGGACCGCGAAAGCGCGCGGTCCGCTGGAAGCTGCCGTCCTTGTTGAGGACGATGCCGGCGCCGACCAAGGCCACCCAGGGCAGGAAGTCGGAGAGCCGGCTGCTACGGTTGCGGTATTCGGCAAGGTTCATCATCGGCGCAACCTCACTCAGACAGTGAGGTGCGCTGGGATGCGCAGATGCCGGCGAACGACGTCGGCGAACAGCGGATCGCGCTTGGCGGCCCAGACGGCGGCAACATGGCCGATCGCCCAGATGGCGATGCCGACGAGCCACAGACGCAGCCCAAGCCCCACGGCGCCGGCGAGCGTCCCGTTCATGATGGCAATGGCGCGCGGGGCGCCGCCGAGCAGGATCGGCTCGGTCAGCGCCCGGTGCACGAGGACCGTATAGCCCGGCACTGCATAATCGGGCATTGGCCCGCCCTGTTCGACAGCGCCCGCCATCAGACCAGCGCCCCGCCGCCGAACGAGAAGAACGACAGGAAGAAGCTCGACGCCGCGAAAGCGATGGACAGGCCGAACACGATCTGGATGAGCCGGCGGAAGCCGCCCGACGTGTCGCCGAAGGCGAGCGTCAGGCCGGTAACGATGATGATGATCACCGCCATGATCTTCGCGACTGGGCCTTCGATCGACTGGAGTATCTGTTGCAGCGGTTGTTCCCACGGCATCGACGAGCCGGAGGCATAAGCGGGCGCGGCCATCACCAGGATGAGGGTGGGAACGGAAACGGTCATGGCAAGACGATGGCGCGCGAGGCGCAGGCGTTGGATCACGGATTTTCTCCTTTGGGGCTTTGGATGAGCAAGGTCGGGCTGTCGCCGCCCTCGAGGACCGCTGGCGCGATCCGGTAATCGCCGTCTGGGCGCAGGCCATCGACCCGGATGAGTTCGGACAATCGGCGGGCGGTGCCGCGGCCGGAAAGAATGGCAACCAGGTCGATCGTCTCGGCGATCAGCGCGCGCGGGACGGTGACGACGGCTTCCTGGATAAGCTGTTCCATCCGTCGCAGCGCGCCAATGGCGCTGCCGGCGTGGATCGTGCCGAGCCCGCCGGGGTGGCCGGTGCCCCAGGCCTTGAGCAGTTCGAGCGCCTCGGCTCCGCGCACTTCGCCGACCGGAATGCGGTCGGGGCGCAGGCGCAGCGACGAACGAACGAGATCGGAGAGCGACGCGACGCCGTCCTTCGTTCGCATCGCAACGAGATTCGGCGCGGCGCATTGCAGCTCGCGCGTATCCTCGATGATGACCACGCGATCGGCGGTTTTAGCCACTTCGGCCAACAGCGCGTTGACCAGCGTGGTCTTGCCCGTGGATGTGCCGCCTGCAACGAGAATGTTGGCGCGGGTGGCAACTCCCTGGCGCAGCGCGTCCGCCTGGTGCGCCGACATGGTCCCGGCCGCGACATAGTCGTCAAGGGTAAAGACCACGACCGCGGGCTTGCGGATCGCGAAGGCGGGCGCCGCGACGACGGGAGGAAGAAGCCCCTCGAACCGCTCCCCCGTCTCGGGCAGCTCGGCCGAGACGCGTGGCGCGCCGGCATGGACCTCGGCACCGACATGATGAGCGACAAGGCGAACGATGCGCTCGCCATCAGCTGCCGACAGGCGCTCTCCCGTGTCGGAGAGCCCCTGCAACAAGCGGTCGATCCACAAACGCCCATCGGGATTGAGCATCACTTCGACGATGCCTGGGTCGTCGAGATAACTTGCGATCGCAGGTCCGAGCGCTGTGCGCAGCATGCGTGCGCCGCGCGCGAGGCCTTCTGAACTGTGCTGCGAAGTCGCCATGCTGTCCCCGTTTCGATCCGGGGCAAGATGAACGCCCCAGAACGGGGATGATTAAGAGAGCCGCATCTCGAGTGGATTCAACAACTTTGTCGAGGCGTCGTAGCCTAGCGTGCAAATACAGGCGGTCGGCGGTTCGGACCGGCAGCCCGGATTGCGGATTCGCGCCAGACTTGGTCCCGGTGGAGCCGCGGCATCGACTCAACGTCGGTGCCGTGTTGGCAACGCGACCCCCTCCAGAGTCTCTCCTGCCAGGCTCGACAGGCTGGGGAGAACTTATCTATGATAACATATCACCGTGGCACTTCGATATGTTTTTACATATCCTCGTTTGCAAAATCCTCGCCAAATGATATATTTACGCATATAAATTTTGAAAAACGATATGTAGAGGCATATCAATGGTCTATTCGACGGACGAAATTCTCCAGACGCTCCGCAACGCGCGCGAGCAAAGCGGGTTGAGCCAGCGCGACCTCAGCGCTCGCATTGGCCTTCCGCAAAGCCATATTTCAAAGATTGAAAATGGCGGGACCGACCTCAGGCTTTCGAGCTTGGTTGAGTTCGCACGAGCGCTCGACCACGAACTGGTCCTGGTTCCGCGCAAGGCCTTGGCAGCGGTCGAAGCCGTCGTCAGCAATGCTTACACAACGCTTGACGGCGAAGACCGCCAGCGCTCCGTGGTGTTCAATCGCGCCCAGGCTGCCCTTGCACGGCTGAACCGCGACCATCCCGACGCTGGCGAATTCAAGCGTCTCGACCAAACGCTGCGCGAGCTTGCAAACTTTCGGTTGGGCAAGACCGATCTCGATACGTTGCGCGCCATCACCGAAAAGCTGATGAAGCTGCCGGTCGGTGCGGGCGCGAACGCTGCCGTCGAGCGCGCCTCCAAGCAGCTTGGAGCACTGCGCAACAGGATCGCCCACGCGCTCCCCGACATGCCCCGCCCTGCATACCAACTCGACGATGAGAGCGAGGATGCCTGACGTTTCCGTCCTCGACGTTCGCCTCTATGGCGAGAAGATCGCAACACTCACGCTCATTCCGGGCGATCGTACGCTGTTTGCCTTCGACAAGGCCTATATCGACGATCCCGAGCGGCCCACGCTTAGCCTGTCGTTCAAGGACCAGTACGGGCAGCTCCTGACCGAATTCCGACCGTTCAATGTCAGGGTTCCTCCGTTCTTTGCGAACCTCCTGCCGGAAGGGCCACTGCGGGCCTACCTTGCCGAGCGCGCGGGCGTGAGCGAAAAGCGCGAATTCTTCCTGCTCTGGGTTCTCGGCCGCGATCTTCCTGGTGCGCTTACCATCGTGCCGGCGGACGCAGAAGCCTGGCCAGACCTGAGGGACGAGGGCGACGCAGAAGCACGCCGTGCGCGTCGGAGCAATGCCCTGCGATTTTCACTCGCCGGCGTGCAGTTGAAGTTCTCGGCGGTGAGGAACAGCGGAAAGGGCGGCGGGCTTACGATCCCCGCCGACGGCGTCGGCGGTTCTTGGATCGTCAAACTGCCCTCACAGCTCTATGAGGGCGTCCCCGAGAATGAATTCTCGATGATGAGTCTCGCGGCCAGGCTCGGCATGGACGTGCCAGAGGTCCAACTCCTCGACGTCGATGCGATCGACGGCCTTCCCGAGGGCATGCGCAGCATGAAGGGCCAGGCACTGGCCATCCGGCGCTTCGACCGCACCGGCGACGGTCCGGTGCATATCGAGGATTTCGCCCAGGTGTTCGGCGTGTGGCCGGACGACAAATACAAGCGGGCAAGCGCACGCAACATTGCGACGGTGCTTGGCATTGAGGCCGGAGACAGTGGCGCCTCCGAGTTCATCCGCCGGCTCGTCTTCAACACGCTGATCGGCAATGCCGACATGCACCTCAAGAACTGGTCGATGATCTATCCCGATCGGCGGACAGCGGCGCTCGCTCCAGCCTACGATTTCGTATCGACAATTGCCTACATGCCGGACGAGTTCGCCGCCATCAAATATGCCCGCACCAAGCGCATGCGCGAGCTCTCGCTCGACGAGCTCCGTTACCTGGCGGCGAAGGCGCATCTGCCCGAGAAGCTGGTCGTCGACACGGCGCGCGAAACCGTCACCCGCTTCCGCAACGAGTGGCCCGAGGCGAAGAAGACGCTTCCGGCGGCGCGCGCCGTCGCCGACGCGATAGACACTCACCTGCAAAACCTTGCGCTGATCGCCGAGGCCTGAGCACCGGCCGCGCCGCCGACGAGCTGCCGATCTGCGGCGACGGCGATCCGACCGTCTAATCATTGCCCCGGCACGCCGGTCCTGAGTGTGTCGAAACCGGCGTCGATGTCCTCGCTGATTTCTTGCCTCAGCTTCGGTCCTTTCGCCAGGCGCCGGCCAAGCGCCGTGACGAAGGCATCGTAGCGCTCGCCAGCCTTGGCGTGAGCAGCCCGCGCCGCGGGCTCGGGCAAAGCCGGAGTTGTCGCCAGCCAGAAGCGGACGAAAACGGCGAGCGTCTCAACGGCAATTGCGAGATCGCGCTCATGGCGCGTCATTCGGCGATCGAGCTGGTCGAGTCGCTTGGTGATCGCCGCCTCCTGGCGCTCGGCGGCATCGGGTGAAAGGAACGATTCGATGGCCGCCTCGGCGACGAGAGACCGTGAAAAATCACGGCGCGCCGCATGCTCAGCCAGCCTGCTCATCACCCTCGGGTCGAGATAGACCGAAAGACGTTGTTTGCGCGGAACCTTTGCCATCGGAGCCTCACATGTCCACGCCGTCACCGGGGTCGAGCGATGCCTGCCGCGCAATGCCTTGCATCAGGCGCGTCAGTCGACGGTTGCGGGCGACATTGTCATCTACGTCGTCGAGGTGATCGATCTCGAACTCGTTCTCGGGCGGAGACTTCACGAGCAGCTCGACGCGGCTGAGCTCGGGTTGCCGACGACGCTCGGAATCCGTCGGATCCTCATTCCCGGCGGATGACTCCGGCGGCATCGACGTCGCTTCGGCAATTTGGGGACGGAAAGGCAGAGGCAGCTTCGTCCAGTCGTCCGGTTTCCCCTCCGCCTCCGCCGTCAGCACCGGCGGCGGCAGGATACGCTCCCGGAAGCGAGCATCCTCATGATAGCGCGCCTTCTTGGCGCGGATCGGCGGCGCACCCGAGACCATGACAATTTCGTCGGTGGCCGGCAATTGCATCACTTCACCCGGCGTGAGCAGCGGGCGAGCCGTCTCCGAACGGGAGACCATCAGATGGCCGAGCCACGGCGACAGCCGGTGGCCGGCATAGTTCTTCATAGCCCTCATCTCGGTCGCTGTTCCGAGTGCATCGGACACGCGTTTGGCGGTGCGCTCATCGTTGGTGGCAAAGCTTACCCGGACATGACAGTTGTCGAGGATTGAGTTGTTGGCGCCGTACGCCCTCTCGATCTGGTTGAGGGATTGAGCGATCAGGAAACTTTTCAGCCCGTAGCCGGCCATGAAGGCGAGCGCCGACTCGAAAAAGTCGAGGCGGCCAAGCGCCGGGAACTCGTCGAGCATCAACAGCAGCCGGTGCCCTTGCGCCCTCACCTGCAGATCTTCCGTCAAGCGGCGGCCGATCTGATTGAGGATCAGGCGAATGAGCGGCTTGGTCCGGTTGATGTCGGACGGCGGAACGACGAGGTAGAGCGTCGTTGGATGCTTGTCGTCGACAAGATCCGTGATGCGCCAATCGCAGCGGCGCGTGACCTCGGCCACGACAGGATCGCGGTAGAGGCCAAGGAAAGACATGGCGGTGGACAGCACGCCGGAGCGCTCGTTATCAGATTTGTTCAAGAGCTCTCGCGCGGCGCTGGCGATGACCGGGTGCGCACCGGCCTCACCCAGATGCGCCGTTTTCATCATCGCCGACAGCGTCCATTCGATCGGACGCTTTGGATCGGAGAGGAAGCCGGCAACGCCGGCAAGCGTCTTGTCCGGCTCGGCGTAGAGAACATGCAGGATCGCGCCGACCAGAAGGGCATGGCTGGTTTTCTCCCAATGGTTTCGCCTCTCGAGGGAGCCTTCGGGATCGACCAGGATGTCGGCGATGTTTTGCACGTCGCGGACTTCCCATTCGCCGCGGCGCACCTCGAGCAGCGGGTTGTAGGAGGAGGATTTCGGATTGGTCGGATCGAACAGCAGGACCCGGCCATGCCTGGCGCGGAAGCCCGCGGTGAGCTGCCAGTTCTCGCCCTTGATGTCATGCACGACGGCTGAGCTCGGCCAGGTCAGCAGCGACGGGACGACGAGGCCGACACCCTTGCCCGAACGCGTCGGCGCAAAGCACAGCACGTGCTCCGGTCCGTCGTGGCGCAGATAGGCGCCGTCATATCGACCAAGCACCACGCCATCGGAGCCGAGAAGGCCAGTTGCCTTGACCTCCTGCTTATCGGCCCAGCGGGCGGAGCCGTAGGTCTCGACCTTCTTGGCCTCGCGAGCCCGCCAGACCGACATGCCTATGGCGACGGCGACGCAGGCGAAACCACCGGAAGCCGCAATAAAGGCACCCTCCACGAAGATCGACGGCGCGTAGGCATCAAAGCCATACCACCACCAGAAGAAGGACGGCGGAAGGTAAATCGGAAAGCCCAGGACATGGAACAATGGCCTGCCGAGCTCGGGCTGGAATGCCAGGCGCCAGGCCACCCATTCCGTGGCGCCCCAGGTCGTGATCAGCACGATCGCCAGGACGGCGAAGACCTGGCCCCAGAGAATCTTGGTGGCGGACATAGAAGCGTCCTTTCTTCAACATGAGGTTAGATGCCGAGCCCACGGTTGCGGCCGAAGCTCCAGTCGATGCCGCCTTCATCGCGAGCCACGCCAGAGACGTGGCGGCCAAGGTGCTTTTCCAGGGACGGCGTCCAGGGCACCAGTTGGAACCCGAGGCCGTCATCGATCATGGCGAAGCGGCCGGAGGCGAGCGTGAATCGTTGCCGGTAGGAACCGGTGACGTACTCGCCGCTGCGGGCGCGGTTGAAAGGCTGACCGGTTTCGGCGGAGAGCTTTTCACCGAGCGCCTCCAACTCGCGGCGACGCAGCGTGTCGATCAGGTTGCGGGTGAAGGTTGTGCGTTGGCCATGCCGCTCGCCGAGGCCCTGTTCGACGAGATGGTCGGCGCGGCGCTGCATGGCCAGCCGCACCTCGGCGCCGAAGCCGCCTTCGGATAGCGCAATCGGTTCGCGGGCGATATTCTGGCGGTCAAGCCAGGTCGCGCCGGCGGCGGTAACCTGCCGCTCAATATCGAGGTCGGATCGGACAGCGAGTGCTGCGCGCCCATGCCCCTGCACATCATGGAACCTGCGCAACTCGACGATCGAACCGGGAGCGCCGTCGCCCGCGGCGTCGAGATCGGACAGCCTGATGTGATGTGTGCGGCCGTCGGTGCCATCAACCACGGCGTAGGCGCTGCCCTTCAGCTCATCATCGAGGCCGCGGTCGACCAGCCGGCCGACGATCGGCGTGTCGAGGCGCTCCGCCGCCAGCACATAGTTCGCCGTGCCGCGCTCGATACCCTGTTCTGTCAGCGCGCGGTGCATCCGCTTGATGATGTCGCCGCGCTCGCCAAGCTCGCGCAGCGTCGCCTCGGCCTTGTCGTCGATCATCCACTGGCCAGGGCCGACCTGTTCGGCAAGGCCAAGGGTTTCGAGCTTGCGCATCCGCCCGACCTTCAGCACGTGATACGCGTCGGGCTGGGCGTTCGCGGCGGCGGCAAGGTCGATGACGCCTGTGTCGCGGCCGTCGCGAACAAGCTGCCGGTCAAGCTGGGTCCAGCCTTCGGCTTCGACCTGGCGCTCAAGATTGCGCCGGATGTCGAGATCGGTGCGGGGGCCCAGCTCATGGGTGACAAGATCGGCCGCGCGGGCGCGCATCCCCTCCTTGATGTAATCGCGTGAGATTACGAGATCCTGGCCGTCATCGGTTTGGCCGCGCAAGATGATGTGAAGGTGCGGGTTGTCGGTGTTCCAGTGATCGACGCCGGTCCAATCGAGCTTCGTGCCGAGGTCCTTTTCCATCTGGCCCATCAGGTCGCGGGCGAAGGCTTTGAGGTCGGCCATGTCGACGGCATCTTCGGGTGAGACGATAAAGCGGAAGTGGTGCCGATCATCGCCACAACGCGCGGCAAAAGCACCGCCATCCATCGCATCGGTTTCCGGCCCGAACAGCCTTGTCTTCTCCCCGTCACGGGTAACGCCTTCGCGGCGCAGATAGGTGAGATGGGCAGCAAGCGGCGCTGCGCGCGCGTGATGGCGCACCAGCCGTGTCTTGATGATCACGGTGCGCGAGCGGCCGGTGAGGAGGCGATTGGCACGCACGCTCGCCGTGCGGCCACGCCCGAAGGTCGAGCGATTGCACGAATTGATCCGGCCGGTGCGAGAGATCCGGGCGCCGGCCTTCTGGGCGGCGGCAAGCGCCTGCGCAATGAAGGGCCTGGCGCGCTGGGCACTGGGCGAGCGGATGCGGCCTGGGCGAATTCGAAGATCGTCCTCGCCAGTCATCTTAGAGATCCCGCACATCGTGCCAAGCCACGGAAATCACGGGAAAATCGATGTTCTGACGCGGTGCGCCGCTTGCTAGCACCTCGCGGAAGTCCTGCATAAGCTATTGAAACAACACAACCGACCGACGCCGCACCTCGCGGCCTTTTATCTCGCCATCTTCCGGTTGTTCTGCACACCTTCCGCCTCCATCCACGCCACGGTGCGCTGGAACTCGCGGTTGCGCGAAAACGTCCATACGCGCTCATGGCTGGATCCCTTTGCCCGCTCGCGCCACGAAGAGGCCTTCGGACAGCGGCACGATGGCGGAGACATCGCGCACGGTGGGTGCAGAGCTCGCGTCATTTGGCGGTCGCTCGGCCGGTGCGGAGGCGGCAGCTTGGATGCGATCCTGATGACCTACGAAGAGCGCGCCGTGCTTCCAGGGAATGGCCTCGACAGATGTGACTGCGAAAGGGCGCATACCCTCGCTTCCACCGACAAGGGGGGCGAGCGTCTCGACATAGGCGCGGGTCTCGGCCGGTAAAGGACGCCCAGTGAGGTAGGCTTCGTAGCGCGCAGGACCCGCGTTGTAGGCGGCCAGAAACCCCGGCGAGCCGTAGCGATCGTGCAGTTCGCGCAGATACGCCGTTCCTGCCAGGATGTTATCGCAGGGATCGAACGGATCGCGGCCAAGCGACCAGCGGGCGCGCAGATCATCCCATGTGCCGGGCATGATCTGCATCAAGCCGCGGGCGCCGGCGCTGGAGACGGCGCGCGCATCGCCAGCACTCTCCTTGCGCATGACGGCGCGTATCCACGCGATCGGAACGCCGAAGCGCTGCGAGGCTTCGCTGATGTGCGCACCAAAGGGGTCGCGTTGCGACGATCGCGCGATGGCCAAGTCCTGCGCCACTGTCGCCGCCGGCATGACGGTCCCGACGGACAGACCGCAAAGGAGGAGCAGAGCCATGCGCCGGGCAGCGCGAAGCGGCCCGGGCGCAACGCGATGGCTCGTCGACGGACGGCGAGCGCGCATCGTTCACTCCTTCTCGCTGCGGTCGCGCGGGCGCGCCCAGTGCAGCGACCAGGACGTCTTGTCGTCGCCATTGCGAAAGAGGTTCGCGCGGATCGGCTGCGCGAACGTCGGGTCGTCGATCTGGATCGAGACATAGTCGCCGGCCTTTTCGCTGGAGCGTTTCCAGCCGGCGCCGATCTCGGGGCCGTCCTCGCTTCCGGTGTGAACGCGGTAGTCAGGCGCATTCTCCGTTTCGCTCGCCTCTGCCGTTACGATAGCGATATCCAGGTTGAGGCTGAGCGTGTGGATGCGCCCGCTATAGCCAGTCTTCTGGCGCGTGAATTCCCCGATCTGTTGCATGTCAGGCTCCTGTTATCAGTGGTGCGGTGATGATGGCTGGCGGCACGACGCGCCGCCGGTCGCGCGCTCACCGCGTTGGCGCGCGCCATTCGAAGCGGCCGTTGCCGCCCTCGTCCGTCCAAAGTGGGACGGCGCGGCCGATGATCCGGCTGGTGGAGATGAGGCCGAAGTAACGTCCGTCGAGGCTGTCGCGGACCTGCCAGTTCATCAGGAAGACTTCCCCCGTCGAGATGCGGCGGCAGCCCTGCCAGACCGGCAGGTCACGGCCGGCCCGATCACGTTCGAGCGCCACCCCCGCCTTGACGCCATCGACGGTGATGGTGAGGTTCGAGCGACAGACAATTTGCCCGGAAACGCCAAGGATGTGCTTCAAGAGTGGCACGCCCGCCGGCAGATAGCCGCGATTAGCGAGGAACGCGGCGAGTGGCTCGGGCGCATCGACGGCCACAAGATCGGTGACCTCGAAGGGTCCGTGGAACTCGATGGTGTAGAAACCGATCGGCGCGCTGGCTGACGCATTCCAGATGAGCTTCGTGGGCATCGAAGCGAGGCCGGGATAGCCGACGCCCATGGTTGCGAGAACGCTAGCGAGAAATATCCCGGCGCGCGTCACGGTTCGGTCCTCTTGCGCAGCAGGAAGGCGCGGTGTTGATCGAGTGTGTAGCTGCGCGGCGCGTGCCCGGCGGTTATCCGGTTGTGGATGTGCCGCCAATGATCGTGCGACACCAACTCAGGCTCGACGTCGAGGCGCTGGATGGCGTCGATCGCCTGCAGCACGCGTTCGACCTTGGGCCAGCTCTCGACCTTCAGAAGGATGTCGCCGCCGGGGCGCACGAAGGGCAGTGTCTGATAGGCTTCGCCACGTGCGACAGCACGCACGATATCGATGCGTGAGATGATCGTTCCGAAGTCGTTCGCGGCCCAGCGAACGAACGCGAAAACCGCGCCGGGGCGATAGGACAAGATGCGTCGGCGACGATCAACGATTTGTTCCAGAGCGTGGGTACCGAACCGTATCCAGTTCTCTTGTCTCTTCTCGATCCACGTCAGTTCGACATGAACGAGATCGTCGGGAGCGTGGTGCGTGGCCGGGAACGCGGCACGCATGCGAGGAGCCGCGATGCCAGTCATGAGAGTTCTCCTGATGTTGCGGGAATTCGCGCGAGCAGCTCGCGCAGCGTGTCGGCGATGAAGACATCGCGCTGGAAAGCGGCGATGCTGTCGCGCAACTGCGGCATCACCTCGGTGGTCGGGCGCACGACGAAGGCAGACCGATTGACCGTCCGAGGCGGACCTGATCAGCGTATCCGGACCTGACGGCCGCGATGCAAGGCAGTGCTTTCGGGACCACTCGCTCATGGCGCGATCCTCGATCTCGCGCATGGGTGCGACGCTCTTTCGCGTTGCCGTGCGATTGCCATCCAGGACGAAAAACGCCGCTCCGGCTGGCAGATGCGCGCCTCGCGGAGACGAGCCAGAAGCTCGGCCAACGCCGATCCATGAAAGGCGAAGGTTGCACTTGAGCAGCACGAGGGCGGCGAGCAGGGCGAGCCGATTTCCCTTGCAGGCCAATTCGCCGACGAGATGCAACGTCCAAGTCGCCTTGCCGAAACAGCTCTTCTGATTGAGGAGCATGGCGATCATCGGATGCCTCCGGAGGGCGGATGTTGAGCCGGATTCGGGGCTTCGGAGACGCTGGTTGCCGTGTTGCTGCCATCAGAAACCGATGGCGTATTCGGGGTCTTGTCGGTGTCTATGCTGCGTGTGCCGCTGGCTCGTCGGATGAGCTTTTGCACACCACGCGCGCGCGCTTTAAGGTTAGAATCTGGGTTAGAGTCTAAGTTAGACGCGTGATTTCGGTTTTGCTTTCTGCAGGTTAGAGCCTGTCTGGGTTCCTGATAGCACGAGCCCGCGGTTCCCGATGGCACGATAGTTCCGGTCCCTGATGGCACGAGGCCGTCCACAGGCCTTCCACAGGAGCCGATCCGCTCGAAGGCGAGCACCGCCCGGCCGCCAATCTCCACTTCCAGCGCAAGGGTGTAGCCGGGCAGCGGCTGGCGGCGGATGATGTCGCGCAGCTCGAAGGCAAAGCGCTTGTGGGGCGACAGGCTGCCGGATTTCTGGTGAAGGTGACGGAAGTCGAAACGCCAGCCGTCGCGCTGGCGCCCACCATGCTTGCGCACCAGCCTATAGAGCCAGCGCTCGAGACCGCCAGTCAGGTCGAAATAGGCGCGATCGATCGTCAGCACCAGCGCGTCATCGAGGACTGCCTGGTAGAACCAGTCGGGGACGATCAATTCAATCCCCGCGGGTCTGCCATGACGATCGATGCGCTCCTGCCACTCATTGATCCATGAGAAGCGGTGACGCCGACCTTCGGCGGGCTGACGGATAGTCGTCGAGACAGTGGTCGACTGCAGCCGATCAAGCCCCGCCTTCAGGCGTTGATAGTCGCGCAGGCTCTTGCCGCGGCCAACGAAGGTGAGAACCTCATGGGGCGTGGCGGCCATCAGGCGCGAGGTACGAAGCCCGTTGTCGCGCGCCTCGACGATCTGGCTCGCGGCCCAGATCAGGATGTCGGCGTCCCAGATGGTCGCCATGCCATGATCGGGTACGGCTTCGACCCGGATCGAGACGTTGCCGGCGGCAAAATCGATCGGGGTGGTGCGATGCGTCTTGGAAAGGGAGAAGAACGGATAGGCCATGAGATCCTGCGCGTCTCGAGGGGCGAAGTCGCCAGGCAGCGCCCGGAAAAGGTCGAGCTGTCCGCGCTCCGAAAGGGATTGGTTTCGCGCCACCATTTGGAAATCCGCGCGCGGTCAGCGTGCGTATCGTCCGCCATGCGCCGGCGGCGTCGTTGTGTGACGCTTGGCCGGCAGGACCGAGCCACGCGGATCGGATGTAGAGGTGACGGCGCCGCGTTCGGCCCAGGCCTGAAGATCGTCGACGGCATAGACGACACGGCCGCCGAGCTTTCGGTAGCCAGGACCAGTGCCATAGGTACGGTGCTTTTCGAGCGTGCGGGCGGACAGGCTGAGGAAATCCGCGGCTTCCTTGGTGCGCAGGAAGCGTGGCGGCAAGACGGTGATATCGGGTCGCATGGATCGGGCCTCCGTGGGGTTTTGGACGGCCGCTGGCGTTCAGCGGGGAACGGAGACCACGGTGGCGGAGAGTAGGCTTCGCCGGGGATGGGGAAGTTGAGGGGGGCTAAAACGCCACCCCTCTTTGCGCAGGCAGACCCGCTAGGATCGACGGCGATGACGCAGGATTTGCAAATAACCGCCACCAATCATGCCGGTGGCGCCTTCGACGAGACCGATCACCGCGTCGCGCAGCGCGGAGGTTTTCCAAGGATCAGCGGCGACGCGCTTATACCCGTAAAGAGCCACGGCAATGTCGCGATAGCTCGCGCTATTCGAGCGGCCGTCAGCGGCCTGTATCATCAGCCGGAAGCGGCGGCGTTGCTGCGGGGTCATCCGCGTGTCCGAAGGTGCTGGGCGCCCCTGCCAGGCACGCCAGAAACGGGTAAGGGCTTCGATCCGTCCCAACGTTTCTGCATCCAAGGGAATCAACGCCGCCAAAGGGCCGTGCGGCTCGCTACCGGGCAGAAGGAGAAGTTGAGTGGCGACACCTGCATTATGGACGGTGTGGCGTCCTTCAACGCTGTCGCGGCTCGCGCCCACGCCGGTCAACGGCGCCGATCGCAAGGAAGACAGGAATTCCGGCGCCGGCACGAGAGAAACCACAGCTGGATCGACGTCAGGCGACCAGAAAACGTCTTGCGCCAAGGCGGACAAATCCGGCGTCGCTGGGAAATCGCAACCCCCACTGCCGCTGTGCCTCAGGGTGGAAGGGGGCTTTTTCGGCTCTTGCGGTCAGAAGTGCTTGATAGTGCCGTTGATAGGGTTCGTGACGCCGCAGACACTCCCAGGCGAGCCCTTCGATGGGCAATGCATCGAAATAATCATAGCTGGCATTGTCTCGCCAATGTGACGTATCCGGCCTCATCGAAGAGCTCCTCGCAAGAAACGCGTAGCCCCCGCTTCAAAACAATTCCGGGTTGCACCGATCGGCGGAAGACCCTCGCCGGGCATCGGGTGATGCCGCTTCGGCATCACCCGGGACGACAGCGGCTGGGGCTAGTTGCCGGGTTGACGCAAAAGATGACGGTAGCCAGCTCGCGCCATCCAGCGCGCTCGCGCCAGATGGCTGTCATGGATGCGCCGGGCGCGTTGTGGCTCCCTCGTCAGATCAATGCCGAAGACAATTTCGACCACCTCGCGCCAGTCGGCGCCGTCGTCGGCGGCGTCCAACAGGCGAGCATAAAGTTTAACGTGTTCCCGATCGTACTCGGTGAGTTCTTCACCGGTCGGCGCGGTGTCATCAAATGGCTCGATCATCGCTTGCCCTCCTCTTCACCAGAGTGAAAACCTGCATCCTATAGAAACAACAGCACTGACGGAGGATGGCTGATCAGCATCAGGCGATGCGGTTTCGGCATCGCTTCGGCTTGAGTGGGTGAAGCGGCCGGCCGCGAAAGAAGGCCCCGGCCTTCTGGCCGGGGCCTTCGCGGGTCCTCAGTCACCCCGCCGCGCATTCGGGCGGGACCAGATGAGCGAGAAGCCCTCTCCTTCCTCGTCGTCGAAGAGGTTGGCGTAGATCGGGGCGTTGAAGCTCGGATCGTCGAGCTTGAGACCGAGATAGTCGCGGCCCTCGTTGGAGCGCTTGGACCAGGCGGCGCCGATCTCGGCGCGGCCGACCAGCACCCGATGGCTGGGAGCGTTTTCGCCAGTGGCGCGTGTGTCTGGGACGATGCGCACGTTCTTAGCCTGGACGCTGAGGGTGACGATTTCACCGGTGAATTCTTCGTTGCCGGACTTCTTGAAGGTGCCGATGGTAGCCATGATAGTTCTCCTTGATCCTGATTGTTTCGAGCCGCACCATTGCGGTCTCGATGGTGGTCGAGAGGTCGGAGGCGATCGAGGGCGCACCCATGGGCCGAAGCGAAGCGGAGGATGGCGCTGGAGCGACTTTGTTGTGCCGCTAGGAACGACGGCGCAGCCGGCAGGGGAAGAAAGTCGCGAAGCGCCGTTGCGTCACAGGCGATCGAGGCGAAGCCGACCTTCAGACCAGAAACACCCATCGATGAGACCGCTTCGGTGTGCTCGTCACGACAGGAATGGATGAAGGAGAACGCGGCAACCCGCAGCCCTTCTTGTCCGACGATGTTTCACAATCGAACGAAATCCTGCTCAGCTCCTGGCACGCACTGTCGCATTCCCGAACTCGCGATGGATTGACGTGCCATGCGTTTGATTGACTTCAGGTGTGCTCCGCTGACCTTGGCGGCAGGCAAGCCTCCAATCAAGCCGGAGCTCTGATATCAAACTCAATCGCGCACCACCGCTCGACCTTGCCGCCTTGGCGATGATGGCGTGGGTTATCGGTGTCCTGTCTGGCGGTGTCCTCGAGTTGGAAAGACGCCATGGGACCACGCTTAAGCGCCTTCTCATTTAAAGGACGCTGCCTTTCCTCAGGCGGCCGGCTGCAGTGCTGCCCTGATCAGCATGCCGAAGAGGTCGCGCGGCTCGTCGGGATCGGCGAGCAGGTCGAGCTCCTCATAGAGGCCGGTGGCCTGGAGCTGGTCGCGAACATAGCGGAGTGCGGAGAAATCTTCCGTCGCGAAGCCGACGGAATCGAACAGCGTGATCTGCTCCGCAGTCCTGCGGCCCTCTGCCTGGCCGGTCATCACCTGCCACAGTTCGGTCACCGGATGGTCGGCGTCGAGCTGCTGGATCTCGCCCTCGATGCGCGTCTGCGGTGGAAATTCGACGAAGATATCGGAGCGCAGCAGGATGTCGCGGTGCAGCTCGGTTTTCCCGGGGCAGTCGCCGCCGACCGCGTTGATGTGCACGCCGGAGCCGACCATGTTGTCGGTCAGGATGGTGGCGCACTGCTTGTCGGCGGTCACCGTGGTGATGATGTCAACGCCTTCGACAGCATCCTGGCCCGTCGTGCAGATGGTGATGTCAAAACCCTTGCCGGCGAGGTTGCGGGCGCATTTCTCGGAAGCTGACCGATCGATGTCGTAGAGCCGCAGCCGGTCGACGCCGAGCAGCGCCTTGAAGGCGACGGCCTGGAATTCGGACTGGGCGCCATTGCCGATAATGGCCATGGAGCGCGAATCCTTGGGCGCCAGGTATTTGGCGGCGACAGCGGAGGTGGCCGCGGTGCGCAGCGCCGTCAGGATCGTCATTTCGGTGAGCAGCATCGGATAGCCGGAGCCGACATCGGCGAGCACGCCGAAAGCGGTGACGGTCTGGCGGCCCTCGCGCATGTTCTTCGGGTGGCCGTTGACGTATTTGAAGCCGTAGAGGCGGCCGTCGCTGGTCGGCATCAGCTCGATGACGCCGTCATGGCTGTGCGAGGCGATGCGCGGCGTCTTGTCGAACAGTTCCCAGCGACGGAAATCCTCCTCGATATAGGCGGCGAGTTCGGTCAGGAACCGCTCGACGCCGATGGTCAGCACCAGCTTCATCATGCGGTCGACGCTGACGAAGGGAACGATGGCAAGGCGTGATGGCTGGGTCATGCAATGCTTCCGGAATCGCTGCGGGTGGGGCGGTCCATTATGCGCCGGCCCATCAGGCTGGCGGCGAGGTCGACCATCAGCGTGGCGGTGCGGCCGCGCTCGTCGAGGAACGGGTTGAGCTCGACCAGGTCGAGGCTGGAGACCAGCCCGCTGTCGGACAGCATCTCCATCACCAGGTGCGCCTCGCGGAAGGTTGCGCCGCCGGGCACGGTGGTGCCGACGGCTGGTGCGATCGAGGGGTCGAGGAAATCGACGTCGAGGCTGACATGCAGCAGGCCGGTGGCCTCTTCGACAAGGGCGAGGAAGGCGCGCAGCAAGGGCGCGATGCCGTGCTCGTCGATGGTGCGCATGTCATGCACGGTCACGCCGGCTTCGTTCAGCGCCCGGCGCTCGGCCGGATCTACGCTGCGCAAGCCCATCACGCAGATGCGGGCCGGATCGACGGCGACGGGCAGGTCCGGGAAATAGCCGTTGAAACCCGGCCGACCGCTGGCATAGGCAAGCGGCACGCCGTGCAGATTGCCGCTGACGGTTGTGTCGAGCGAGTGGAAATCGGGATGGGCGTCGAGCCACAGCACGAAGAGCGGCCGGCCGCGCTCGGCGGCCCGGCGCGCTATGCCCGACACCGTGCCGGCCGATATTGCGTGGTCGCCGCCCAGGAAGATCGGCATGGCGTCTTTCGAAGCCGCATAGGCGGTCTCGGCGATCGCCGCCGTCCAGGCGGAAATTTCCGGCAGCGCCTTCAGCGCAAGATTGCCGTGGACGATAGCGCGCGCCGCAGCCGGTTGCACCGCGCCCCAGTCCTCGACCTCATGGCCGAGTTCCGACAGCACCGAGACAAGCCCTGCCGTGCGCAGCGCGCTCGGCCCCATCTCGCATCCCATCCTGCCCGCGCCGTCCTGCACCGGCGCGCCAACGATCCTGCAGCGCATTTCTTTTGCCCTTACGATTGATCGAAGGAATGAATCACCATGCTCCGGCGGTTTGAACAGGGAAAATTGGCATTTCGAGAAGACTACTCTACCATATTGAGCAATCACTTTGATCGAAATGGAACAATCATGGATGCTCTCGATGAAAGGCTGGTCACGCTGCTCAGGCACGACGCCCGGCGCAGCATCTCAGATCTCGCGGTCGATCTCGGCGTGTCGCGCGCGACGGTCAGGGCGCGCATGGAGAAGCTGGAAAAATCCGGCGAGATCATCGGTTACACCGTGGTGCTGCGCGCCGACGCCGTCGACCAGAGAATACGCGGCGTGATGATGATCGAGATCGAAGGCCATGCCGCCGACCGCGTGGTCCGGGCGCTCGGCGGTCTGGCCGAGGTCTCGACCATTCACACCACCAATGGCCGCTGGGACCTGGTGGTCGAACTCGGTACGGCCTCGCTCACCGATTTTGACGCGGTGCTGCGCCGGATACGCCTCATAGCTGGCATAACCGGCAGCGAAACCAGCCTTCTCCTGGCGACGCCGCGCACGACCCGGGCACGACTGACATAGCGCGTTCGGGATTTCCGGCTCAGTCTCGCGACGCCATACCCTTGAGCGTCGGTGCAGTCGCCACAGCACAATCAGTACGAGGCGCGCCCGAGCTCGACGCGCCTCGCTGGTCGCCGACAAATCCGGCGTCAGTTCATTCGGCGTAGGGGTCCATTTCCGCGACGATATCGCAAGCGTCTCCGTCATACTCATCTGCCGGTACGACTGCGACCGTTCCGTCCCCGGCTCGGAAAATGACAATGCTGACCATCATGCTGGTGGCGAGGCTGAAGGCGAAAGCGTTTGCTTCTGCGAGGGACATCTTTCCGGCTCCTGTTTGGAAGCGGGGACCATCCCCGCGTGACAGGCGCCCGATGTGTCCGGCCGAGGGCCGCAATCACCGTTGAGGCGAAGCCGAAACGGCGGCACGCTTCGCGTTGTCCGACCCTTCATGGGTTGATGGCAACAGGGCCTCGGACCGGATCAAGGGATTGCGCCGATAACGCAGTGATGGGTGGTGCTTCCGATTTCAGAAGCCGATGAATCCTCGAGCTTGACACCCTGCCTGCGCCTTCATCGCAAACCCGCCAGGAGTCGCTGGGTCAGACGCCGCTTGGGACGAACATCCGCCGACGAGCATGGCATTGGCCGTCATGCGGCGCCGAATTTCATGACCGGGATGCCAAGCTGGCGGGCCTTGTCGGCGAGGTTGTCCTGAATGCCCGTGCCAGGAAAGTGAATGACGCCGATCGGCAGTGCCTCGAGCATTGCATCGTTGCGCTTGAAGGGAGCGGCCTTGGCGTGCCTGGTCCAGTCGGGCTTGAAGGCAATCTGCGGCACCTTGCGATGGTGAGCCCATTTTGCCGCGATCAACTCGGCTCCCTTCGGTGAACCACCATGAAGAAGAACCATGTCCGGGTGCTTGGCATGGACCTGGTCAAGCTTGGCCCAGATCAGGCGATGGTCATTGAAGTCGAGCCCGCCGGTGAACGCGACCTTTGGCCCGGCAGGAAGAAGTGCGTGGCTATCGGCGTACTTCCTGGCGGCAAGGAAATCGCGGCTGTCAATCATTGCCGCGGTGAGATTGCGATGGTTGACGACCGAGCCTGAACGCGGTCGCCAGATCGAATGCGTGTGACGCTCGAAGTGCTCGGCGGCCTGATCGCGCATCAGTTCGAAGGCACCGCGGCGTTCGAGCAGCGTCTGACCTTGGGCGGTGAGCCGTTCGAGTTCAACGGACTTGACCTCTGACCCGTCCTGTTCGCGCTGCAGGCGCTGCTGCGAGACCTCGTTTTCGTCGAGTTCGCGCTCGATTCGGCTGCATGCGCGATGGAAGAGGTTGACCGTACCCCAAAGCAACTCCTCAAGATCGGGTTCGAGGCGCGTGTCGGCCATCGCCACGACGAGGGCATCGAAGATGTCGGCGGCGCTGGCTGCGATGACCTGGGCCTCGGGAAGCGGACGCGGATCGGGTTCGTCTTCGAAACGACGGTAGCCGTAGAGCTGGAGTTCCTGGAGGACGTGGTCGGTCGGAGATGATGCGGGTTGCGGTTCGAAGTGGGTATCGTCCGGGTCGCCCATGATTGTTTCCTTCGGCGGATCGGCCGCGCCCATCGCGGCCTTCATGGCGACGAAGGCAGCGGGCGGTCCGGACTTGCACCCGCAGCGCCAGCGCAGGGCCGAAACGCCAGTGGAGGATGGCGAGACCGGCTATTTTGTTTCGCGATGGAAGGCCTGAGGCCGGGGTCCCCGCGCGGCCTGCCGCGTGGGGTGGAAAGGGCCGCCGGAAAATAGCTGGGCGCGGCCATTGCCGGTCCGGGCCGCCTGCTGCCCGATCGCCCTCTGGAAGGCCGTGGGCCGGCCCACGTCCACGCGAAGAAACGCAATATGCGCATGACACCCGACAGCGACTTGCCGCCATCACGTCCCTCCTTCCGGTCAGGCCGCAAGGGGCATGAAACGTGGGACGTCCTGGGGTGCGAGCTGAACCCGCAACGACGCTCTGACGGCGTCCAGACCAAGCAGGCGCAGATCCTCGTTGAAGTCGCCGAGCTGCGGTGTCAGCGCCATCGCTTCGATCCCGACCGAGCTGGCGCGCTCGACGAGGGTCGCCATTGCCCCATCCCCTGCCGGATCATTGTCGCGAGCGATGTAAAGCCGCCGCAGTGTGCCAGGAAACAGGATGGCTGACAGATGTGCCGCCGACAGGGCTGCGATGACTGGTAAGGAGGGCAGCGCTGAACGCTGCGACAACATCGTCTCGATGCCTTCGCCGGCCGCCATCACGTCACTACAGACGCCGAAGCGGACCGCGTGCCCGAGCAACTCGCCCATGGCTCGCCTCGGCGTGTCGATCGAAGCTCGGCCGAGATTGGCTTCGCTGAAGCCGCGCGGATCGAGCCAGGTGCGGTGGGCGCCGGTGAGCTTGCCGTTGAGGTCGGTCACAGCCGCGATCATTGCGGGCCAGGTTTCGGTCGGCCCGGATTCGTCGGGACGATAGTAGCAGCGCGGATGAAAGCGAAGAGAGGCTGTTTCGTGCAAGGCTGTGATCCCGCGTGCGCGCAAGTATGTCTCGACGGGCGTGCCTGACATCGCGTGCGACATGGAGACCAGCCGCCTGGCCGCTTCGGCAGAGCCGCAAGGGGCGGCAGCCGATCGTCGTCTGCATTCAGTCTTATCGGGGGTTGGCTGGGGCATGGACAAAAAGCTGCGCGCCTCATCGGCGACGTCCTTGAAGGCCGCCGTGCCAAGACATTCCCCGATGACGTCGAGCAGATCGCCGTGCTCGCCGGTGGCGGCATCCGTCCACTTGCCTGCCGCGCCTTTACCCGAATCCGGACCCTCAAGGCGGACAAACATTGACCGCCCAGGCGAATTGCGAACATCGCCAACCAGCCAGTACCGGCCTTCGCGGTGACCATTGGAGAGATAGCGGCGGCACACCGCTTCGGCCTGTCGGGCAAGACGGTGTGCCAGCTCGGAAGCATTGTGAGGGAACATCATGCTGCCTCCCTCTCACTGACGCGCTGCACAGGATAGCGCTCAAGGACCGTGGCAAGTACCGCAGGTCCCGTCGCGTCGATGGGGACGAACATGCGCAATTTCCACGATATGATCTCGTGGAACAGCCCGTCCGCCGAGAGCCGCTCGCGCATAGCGTCGGTGAAGCCCGAAAGCTCGATTCGATTGGCGCCCATGATGCGGACGCGGCGCAGGTGAAGTCCCTCAGCAAGGTCGAGAGTCGTGCCGCCATCCATCAATGCGTTGAAGGCGTCCGCCGCGGTTAACGGACTCACACCGATTGCGAGTGCGCTGGCGACCCAGGCCGCCGAAACCCTGCGACCGATGATGTGCTCACCGTCATCGGTCTGAAGGCGATAGACGCGGCTCGATTCGTTGGGTAGCCGTTTCCAGATCGGCAGCAGCAAGCCCGCGACGATGTGGATGGTCGAATCGGTGAACGCGGGGATGCCGGCAACCTCGGCGCTCCACGCCGCCTCGAAAGCGTCGCGATCCGCGTTGGCCCAGTGGCTCTCCTCCATCATGCGCAGTGAGGCATGATGTTGTTCTATTGGCCGGATCAGGCGGACCCGTCGCTCGATCTCACCGTCATCGAGCATGAACGAGGGTGCCGGCAGTTTCACTGCTGCGCGCCCTGACCGTTCGTTGATGAGGAGAACGACATGTGACGCGGCGAGATGGGCGACAGCCTCCTCGACTGACATGGGTCGATTGCGCTGGCGCTGCGCGATGGTGAGGAGCTGCGTTTCGGCGCCGGTGCCCGGATGGATGTAGATCGTGCGCCGCCCGGTGATCACGAAGCTCTCGGCCCGCATCGTTTCCAGCCCGACGTCATGGACGCCAGCCGCGATGGCGCCTTCCACCTTGGCTGTAAGCAACTGCTCGAAGACCGCGAACAGGATGTCCTGCAGGTCGATGGTGAGTGCGAGCAGGCGATTGAGGAATGTGCTGATCGGCGGCAGCTCATCCTTGATGCCGCTATCGTCCATCAGCTTCAGGCCAGTCATCTCCTCGAACCCCTGCAACGAGCACCCTTCGACCTTGCCGCGGGCGACCAGCAGATAGAGCTGGCGCAAGGCAGCGCGCGCATAGTGCGATTCCAGATTGTCCTCTGGCCGAAACAGGCCATGCCCGCCGGTCTGGCGCTGCCCGCGCGTGATCGCGCCCAAGGTGTCGAGGCGGCGGGCTATGGTGGAGAGGAAACGCTTCTCCGCCTTCACATTGGTCGCGATCGGCCGAAACAGCGGGGGCTGCGCCTGATTGGTCCGGTGTGTGCGACCAAGACCCTGAATGGCGGTGTCGGCCTTCCAACCGGGCTCGAGCAGATAGTGGACGCGCAACCGCGTGTTCCGCGCCAACAAGTCGGCGTGGTAACTGCGTCCCGTCCCGCCGGCATCGCTAAAGACGAGAACACGTTTCACATCATCCATGAAGGCTTGCGTCTCGGCGAGATTTGCGGAGGCCGCGCGGCTCTCGACCATCAATCGGTCTCCGTTCCGCACAATGCGCCGCGACCGCCCCGTCACCTCCGCCACCATTCCCGTACCGAAGCGCTGGATGATCTGGTCAAGCGCGCCGGGGACCGGCGGCAAGCTGGCAAGCTTTTCGATCAGCGCCGTGCGACGCGCGACCGCCTCGCGGCTTTCGACAGGTTGCCCGTCACGATAGACCGGCCTGGATGACAGGTTGCCCTCGGAATCCGTGAAGGGCTCATAGAGCTGGACCGGGAAGGATTGGGCGAGGTAGTCGAGCACATATTCGCGCGGTGTGATGTCGACGCGGATATCGTTCCATTCCTGCGTCGGTATCTCTGCCAACCGCCGCTCCATCAGCGCTTCGCCTGTGGAAACGATCTGGATGACCGCGCAATGACCGGCATCGAGATCCTGCTCGATCGAGCGGATCAGCGTTGGCGTCTTCATCGATGTCAGGAGGTGACCAAAGAAGCGCTGCTTGGCGCTCTCGAAGGCCGAGCGCGCGGCTGACTTCGCCTGGCGGTTCAGCGTGCCGCTATCGCCCGTGATGTTCGCCGCCTGCATGGCAGCATCGAGATGGTTGTGAATGATGGCAAAGGCGCCAGCATAGGCATCGTAGATGCGCCGCTGCTCTGGCGTCAGTTCGTGCTCGAGCAGTTCATACTCGACGCCGTCGAAGGAGAGCGAACGAGCTGTGTAAAGTCCGAGCGCCCGCAGATCACGGGCGAGCACCTCCATGGCTGCCACGCCACCCGCCTCTATCGCCTCGACGAACTCCGCCCGGGTCGAGAACGGAAAATCTTCGCCACCCCAAAGGCCGAGCCGTTGCGCATAGGCCAGATTGCCGACCGTGGTCGCGCCGGTCGCGGAGACATACACGACACGCGCGCTCGGCAGTGCGTGCTGCAGACGCAGGCCGGCGCGGCCCTGCTGCGAGGGCGCGACATCCCCGCGTTCTCCCTTGCCGCCGCCGGCGTTCTGCATCGCGTGCGCCTCGTCGAAAATGACCACACCATCGAAATCGGAGCCCAACCATTCGACGATCTGCTTGACCCGCGAAACCTTCTCGCCACGGTCGTCGGAACGCAGCGTGGCATAGGTTGTAAACAGGATGCCTTCCGCCAGAGCGATGGGACGGCCCTGCGGGAAGCGCGACAGTGGAGTGACCAGCAGGCGCTCCATTCCGAGGGCCGACCAGTCGCGCTGCGCATCCTCAAGCAGCCTGTCCGACTTGGAGATCCATACGGCCTTGCGGCGGCCTTGCAGCCAGTTGTCGAGGACGATACTGGCGGACTCTCGGCCCTTGCCGACGCCCGTGCCGTCCCCGATGAAAAACCCGCGTCGGAAGCGCACCGCCCCTTCCGCGTCCTCGGGTGCGGCTGTGACGATATCGAACGTATCGTCGACCATCCATGACCCGGCGAGAAAGGCCGAATGGGCGTCGCCGGCGAGGATCAGGGTTTCAAGCTGAGCATCGGAGAGTGACGTCAGGATATCGACGGGAAGCGTTGGTCGATAGCTGGGCTTTGGCGGCGCGACGGACGCCATCGCGGTGGATTGGACGAGTCTGGTCGGATGCGCTTGGGAGCCTGGAATACGGATCGTCTGCAACCCGTAATGCTCATAGATCGCGTCAGTCAGCCGCACTCTCTCGTCGGGTGCCCAGTCGATCGTTTCATACGAGAGTTCAACGCCGGCCGGCTCGGAAGGCGCCGGCCGAGCAGGCGTAGCGATAGAGCGATCGAGACAGCCGCGCACGCGGCGCGGTATCGCAACAAGGGGAGCGACCTTTACCGTGTCGGCGACCGGCAACCTTGCCGGAAGATGTCCTTCTATCCAACTGAGCAGCGTTGCAACGTCCGGGGCAAGACCGGGAGAGACCGGAAAGACAGAAGGATCATTGGCCGGCAGCTTGTCGATGACCGTCAGGCGCGTCTCGATCGTTGTGCCGTGCCTGGCGTAGACAGAGCCCTCGATAGCCGCCGTGAAGACGACGCGGCCATGCTCCTGCAGACGGATGAAAGCGTTACGCCAGGCGGGTGCCTCCGGTGCGAAATTCGCGCTGCTGATCGTGACCAGGCGACCACCGTCGGCAAGCCGGGCGAGCGCCGAGACGATGTGGCGACAGGCTGCGTCGGAGACGCGACCCTGCACATTGGCGAGGACGGAAAATGGCGGATTCATCAGCACGACAGTCGGCATGATCGCCGGATCGATATGGTCATCGATCTGTGCGGCGTCGAACCGGGTCACCGCACCCGCCGGAAAGAGGCTGGACAGCAGGCCGGCGCGGACCTCGGCAAGTTCGTTGAGGACGAGCGAGCCGCCGGCGATCTCGGCGAGGATGGCGAGCAGACCGGTGCCGGCGGATGGCTCCAGAACGCGATCGAAGGGGGTGATGGCCGCCGCAGTGACAGCCGCGAGGCCCAACGGGATCGGCGTCGAGAACTGCTGCAACGCCTGACTTTCCTCGGAGCGGCGCGTCTGCGTGGGCAGTAGGCCAGCGATCCTGCCAAAAAGCGGCAAGGCGCGAGCCGGAGATCCGGCTTTGCGCAGAAGTGATTTTCCGTATTTGCGCAGGAAGAGGACGGTTGCTGCCTCGCATGCATCGTAGGCGGTCTTCCAGTCCCAGGCGCCGCTTGCGTCGGACGCTTCAAACGACGCTTCCATAGCACCGCGCAGAAGAGCCATGTCGATACGGTGACCCCGTTCGAGATGGGGAAGCAGAAGCAGCGCTGCCGCGTGGATTGCCGCGGCTGGGTCGGCGGTGGCTGTCGGGAACGAAACGTTCATCGGGAAGGTCCTTCGGAGAGCGACACGGGAAAGCCCTCCGGCGCTCTCTCTGACCGGACGGGCTCAAACCCGTCGCGCCCGCCCTCTCACTCTGACCACCGCACACAAAAAGGCCCGGCGCTCTTGCGAGTGCCGGGCAGCCAGATCATCCGCGAAGCCGAGGCTATTCCGCGGCGTCGAGTTGCTGCTCACTCTTCTCGTCGCCCCGACTGTCTTCGTCGTCACCGGCGAGAAAATCGGGCAGCGCTTTGTCTGCCTCGTCCGCGTTTGACGCGCCCTCGGCATCGAGGTCGATGAGCCGCAGCGGTTCGGGCAGCCAGCCACTGTCGGCCAGCAGCCGCTCCGCCTCTTTGGCCATGTCGTCCTTCTTGAGGTGGTCGATAAGCTGGGCGGCGCTCTCGCCTTCACCCTCGCGAACGGCCTCGATAATACGTGCCTTGGTGACGCGCCCGAGATAGTTGCCGACCGTCGGCCGCCAACCGGCATCGACCATGTCGAGGCCGACTACCCGGGCCAGGTGATCGGCCTCAGTGAGACGCTCCTGCACGCCATGTGCCGAGATAGCGCCGTTCCCATAGCGATCGGCCTTTTCATAAAGGGCGTTCACGCCGAAGGATGCACAATGGGCAAAAAGCGCGGCTCGCTCGTCGTCAGTAAGCGCCGCAAGCGCATCCCAGAGGTCGTCGACCCCCCCAGGCAAACGGGTTTCCCAGGCCGCGTGGCGGACTTCGATCGCGTGCGCGTAAGGCGTGTCGCGAAGCTCGGCAGATTGGGCCGAGAAAACCGTGCCGCGGACAGAGACTTCCATCGCGACACCCTGTGATCTGTAGCGGGAAAACACGTCGCGCACGAACTTGTGGAGCACGGCAAGGTAGGCGATCGCCGGATCGTTCGCGAGCTTGTCGCGTAGCGCCAGCGTGCGCTCGGCGGTCAGTTCCATGATCAGGCGATCCGGCAAGGGCTTGATGCCATCCTCCTCATCATCCTGCGGCTGAGCTGGCTGGCCGCCGATGGTAATTACCGCCCGCTGGACCGACGTCGCCCCATCGTCGGTTCCCCCGGCCCCGAAGTCACTCTCGCCATCGGGCGCAACGGAAGCTTCGTCCTCCGGCTTCACATAGCCACGCTCGACGAGAAGCGATCCATCGGCGTCAACGCTGAGAAAGACACCCGCTTTTGCAATGTCGACCGGATCGAAGTGGACGGGGCGCGCCTCCAGCGCACAAATGGCGGCTTCAAGCTCGCCAAACCGCTGGTCGATCTCATCGGGCAACTCGTCCGCCTCTTCGTATTCCGCCTGCAGCTTGTCGAACTCGTCACGCAGCGCCCCGAGCGTTGCCTGCTCCTCGTCGGTCAAGTCAACGGGCGTGCCGTGGAGTTCACGCAAGCCGTTCGCGGCGCCGTAGGGAAAGCTCACCGCGACCTCGATCCACTTCCAGCCCTCATTGGCAATTTCATCAGCCGTGAGCTGGAGCTTTTCGGCGACAAGACGGTCGAGCAGCAGCGCGTCTTGGAGCCATCCGCCGTCATCCGACTGGAAGAGGTCACGCAGCACCTGGCCGCCAGCTGCCTCATAGGCATCGAGCCCAACGAACACGGAACGCTTGTCGGAAGCGCGGACAGTGTTCTCCGTCAACATGCGGCGAATCTGGTATGGCTCTTTCGACCAGCTGTTCTTGATCGCCTCCCACACTTGCTCCTGTCTTGCGTGATCGTCACTGACCGAGAACGCTTCGAGCTGAGCGATCGTCATTCCGGCGTCGGCATAGACATCGAGCAGCGCCGGCGACACGGCGGTGAGCTTCAGGCGCTGCTTGACGATGGTGACGGAGATGAAGAAAGCGGCGGCAATCTCCTCCTCCGACATGCCCTTGTCGCGCATGTCCTTGAACGCGCGATAGGCATCCAATGGATGAAGTGGGACGCGATCGATGTTCTCGGCCAGCGAAACTTCCTCCGCCAGGACAGCGTTGTGGCCCATGACACAAGGAACGGGTGCGGTCCTGGCAAGCCGCTTCTGGCTCACGAGCATTTCGAGAGCGCGGTAGCGGCGACCGCCGGCCGGCACCTCGAATATGCCTGTCTCGTCGCCGCCGGCATCGAGCAGGGGACGAACATGGAGGCTCTGGATCAGGCCCCGGCGGGCGATCGAAGCCGCCAGATCCTCGATCGAGACGCCGGCCTTGATGCGCCGGACGTTGCTCTGGGCGAGCACCAACTTGTTGAAAGGGATGTCGCGCGAGGACGACAAGGTGATCTTTTGAACGGCAGTAGCCATGGTGTTTTCTCCGCGACGGTGGCCGAGAGCCTCTCTCTCGACCCAAACCCGTCATGAAATACCGGCACCCCTCTCACTCTCCTGGCCACCGAACCGGGAAGCCGGCGAAGCGCTGTCCCGACTCCGGTTCTGCGTGGCTCACCACGCCGCTTCCCGTTTGTCGTTCGCCGCTGCCGCGGTGGCTTGCTGATCCACGCCAGGCTGGAAGCCGAGGATGAATTCGGCGGCCTTCGAGGCGGCGCTGGCGGCACGGACAATGGCGCGATTATCCTCGCGCAGGACCGCCAGCCACGAGCCGATGTAGTCGGCATGGCGCACCGGCGGCACGATGGCGAGAGAAGCGCAGACAAAGGCCCCGGCCATCTCAGCCACCAGTTCCTCCCGCGCGTAGGATTTCGAGCCGAAGCAACCGGTCATATCACGGCCGAGGCGGGAGGAATGACCCGACCAATGCCCCAGTTCATGGAACGCGGTACGGTGCCAGTTGATCGGTTCGAAATAGGCGGCTGGCGGCGGGACCTGCACAAAGTCGCTCGCAGGGCTGTAGAAAGCGCGGCTGCCTCCGATCCGAAAATCCGCGCCGGTGGCCCGGATCAGCGCCTCTGCTTGCGGTTCGATCATGCCCGGCAGAGGTGGTGGCGCGACGGCGGCGACGTCCTCCGGCAGGTTCTCGCATTGATCGGCGTTGAAGACCGTGAAGCGTTTGAGGAATGGGACCGGCTGTGCTTCGTGCCCGCTCTCGCGGGCTCGGTTGCGCTCATCGTCGGGCACGAAGCGGTCGGCATAGACGATGGTCGTGCCATGTTCTCCGTTCCTGACGTTGCCGCCGAGCCCAAGCGCCTGGCGAAATGTCAGCCAGCTCTGTCCGGTGAAACCGTGCTCGATGACCGCGCCCCACAGGATCAGAATGTTGATGCCGGAGTAGCGACGGTGGGTCGACGCGTTTTCCGGCATGGCGAGCGGCGCCTTTGCCGCCGCCGTGCCCCAGGGCTGCACCCATGGAATGCGTCCGGCTTCCAACTCGGCGATGATCTTGTCGGTGATTTCCGTATAGAGGCCTGGCCGGTCGTTGCCGGAACGGGCGCTAGCGGTATTTCTGGGCATCGCGGTTCTCCGCGACGGGCGCCAGGAGCCTCTCTCCCGACCTTCAACCCGTCACGGCAAACCGGGTCTGCACTCTCACTCTCATGGACCCATCTCGGTACCCAGCGGCGGCAGGAAGTAGCATCGGCGTGGCCGATCTCACGTCAGGGATGGAAGCCCGTATGGATGAAGACCCTCGCAAATTGTGCCCACATTGTAGCGCGTGTGCTTGGCTTTGGCGTCGACCGGCCCAGCATGCCGCGTGTTGCCAAGAGGTTCTTTGTCAAGGACGGCCAGGCGCTGGGCCAGGCTTTCCGCAGATGGTCTGGTGGGCCTGACCTTGAGCGCATCATTGTGAGCCACGGCGATGTCATCACCGACAAACCGCGCGATGCTCAAGCAGATCGCGAGATTTCGGGCATAGCGGAAAATCTCGCGATGGTGGCGCCGCAGCCAAGCCGCGTTATTTGTTATAAGTCATCAACTGACTGAAAGCGTGGGTAGCCATGTGCAACGACTATGAGCAGCATATCGCCTGGGCCGAATATTGCAGGATGATGCAATTACTGGCGCTCGACATTCCCCCCCATCAAACCGAACTGGATTTGCCGCAGGCGGATGACGTCCGCATCAGTGATCCCGCCCCGATCATGCGCGCCGCCGGCGACACGATCGAACTCACGCGCATGACCTTTGCCTTTCCGCCCTCCGGACCAAAAGGCGGGCCGATCTTCAACTTCCGTTCGGAAGGACGGAACTTCTCCAACAGCAAGCGCTGCCTTATTCCGGCGTCGGCTTTCTTCGAATTCACCGGAAAGAAGTCTCCAAAGGCTAAGCATCGCTTCACGCTCAACGGCGCCTCGTTCATGGCGATCGCCGGCCTGTGGCGCGATGGCGAAGGCAACAAGCCCCCGACGTTCGCTATGCTGACGACGGAACCCGGCCCGGACGTGGCGCCCATCCACAATCGCCAGATTGTGGTTCTGCGCCCGGACGATTGGGCGGCATGGATCTACCTCACGAAACCCGAGGTGGAGCTGTTGAAGGCCCTGCCGGCCGGGTCGCTGGCGGTAGAAACCGTGCGACAAGGAAGCGACTAGCTCAGATGCCGGTGCGTTTTGCGCAAACACGGAAGATTCTTGGCGGCATCGCTGCGGCAATTGCGGCCCCTCGAGATCGCGGCTCTCGCCAAAGCGTCAGCACCTCGTTGTCATTGATTGCCGAGTGGCCACTTCCGCCATCAGCCACGCTTGGCTCGTCGGTGCGCACGAAAGGTATCGAGCGTGAAATACGTGCCCGCCTGCCATGGGCGGTGAGGAAGTACATCAAAGCCGAGACGGGTCGCATCACATTGCGGATGCGCGAAGACGATGCCGAAGAGTTCGAGGCCGCCTCGAACAAGATCGCCAAGACCCTGGAAACCATCGAAGTACTCCCGGTCCTGCCGCGCGAGGCGGAGGACATCCTCGCAATTTCTTCGCGTGAGCGTCACAAGTGGCTGAAAGACGGACGGCTGCAAAGCATTGGCACCCGCACCGTGAAGATGCGCGGTCGATCCAAGGCCGTCACCTTCCACGTGTTCGATCCCAAGCACATCGAGGACATCCTTGATCGCGATCTGCCAAGCCTTTGGCGCGAAGAAGACGCGCAGCAAGTTACAGAGAACAGGCGACGTGGCGCCGGCAAGGCTGCCCTGACGCGGGCGGGAAAGGGTAGCGAGAAGGTTCGCGGCGCCGGGAATAACCCCAGAGATGACGCTCCCCGGCCTAAGTTGAAGGGCTGGGACGCGTTCGACGACGAGGGCCTGCTCCGTTAGATCCGCCTTGTAGCCACTCGCGCGTCCAGAATGGACCCTGAGCGAAAGCTAACCGGGAGCCGAAACGATCTGCAGTCGCGATTGGCCGGTCCCGAACCATTCCATGCTGAAGGAGTTCTTCAAGCCGACAACAGCCCGTTTTTGAGGATGGCCAATGTTCGACAACTTCGTGCTTAAAATGATGGAAACCGAGGGCGGGCCGATACGGCTTCGGCATGGCGGATCTGGGCCGCCTCTGCTTCTGATCCATGGCCATCCTCGCGCGCATATGACGTGGGGCCAGGTCGCGGACTTGCTGTCAGCAGATTTCAGGATCGTGTGCCCCGACCTTCCGGGCTTCGGTCGCTCCTACGTACCGGCCGATGACCCCGAGAGCAGGTTCTCGTCCAAGCGGGCAAAGGCTTCGGCGCTGGTGGAGGTGATGGAAAGGTTGGGCCACCACGCTTTCTTCGTCGCCGGGCATGATCGTGGAAGTCTGGTCGCTTTCAGAATGGCGATGGACCATCCCGACCTGGTGCGAAAGCTGATTGCCGTGGATGGGTTGCCAGTTATCGAGCATCTGGAACGGGCCGACTGGAACTTTGCCCGCGATTGGTACCACTGGTTCTTCTTTGCTCAACCCGAGAAGCCGGAACGGGCCATCCTGGCAGACCCGATGGCATGGTATAGTGACTTGCGGCCAGATGAGATGGGACACGATGCCTATGACGAATTGGTTTCATTCATCCACGATCCAGCCATCGTCCATGGCATGGTCGAAGACTACCGCGCTGGCATAAGGATCGACCATCGCCACGACCGCGAAGATCGAGATGCCGGCAGGAAGGTGCGCTGTCCGATGCTCTGTCTTTGGTCACTCGACGACGATTTGGAGCAGATTTATGGCGATCCGGTTGCCATCTGGAAGCACTGGGCCGACGACGTGGGGGGCTACGGAATCAGGAGCGGGCACCATGTCGCCGAAGAAAATCCCGCCGCTCTCGCAGCAGCGTTCAAGGCCTTTCTCTGAAAAATGACAGAAGCACCGATTGAGCGATGGCCCATGCGTGTCGACGAACCCAGCCATTGTTCGGCAGACCCGTTCTTGCACCGCCCTATTTGAAATCCCGTGTCTTCACCTTGATCTGGTCGATGTGCAGATAGGGATCGATAATATTCCGCGGCCTCGGCCCCTTCGGCATGCCGCGCGGATCGGGCGTCGGGCTGCCATGATGGAATTCGTCGCCGCGGCCATGCGGCAGGGGAAAGGCAGACTCACGATCGCCAACGCTGGCCAGATCGGCGGAAAGATCGCTCAAACGATGAGCGACAAGATGGACCACCTCGCCTTCCCTTTGGATGCGACCATAAACGCCAATCATGCCGGCGCCGAGCACGACCCTGCGATATTTTTCGAAGACCTTGACCCACACGACCAGATTGGCAATGCCCGTCTCATCCTCGATTGTGATGAACATGACGCCCTTGGCCGAGCCAGGTCGTTGGCGGACCAGCACGAGGCCAGCCGCCTCGAGCCAGTGCCCGTCGCGCGCCTGCATGGCCTCGCGACACGAGACGATGCGCTTGCGCCCCAGGTCGGCGCGCAGGAAGGAAACAGGATGGTCGCGCAGGGTCAGTCCAACATGTCCATAGTCCTCTACCACTTCGCCGCCGGCGGTCATCGCACGCAGCGCGACAAGGGGCTCCTGGATCTCCGATACCGTCCGCTGCTCGCGGCCGGAGGCCGCCGCAAACAGTGGCAGCGGTTCGTCGCGCAGTGCCTTGATCGCCCACAGGGCCTCACGCCTCGCCAGCAATAGGGATGGTTGGAAAGCGTCAGCCTGGGCGAGTTCAACCAGAGAGGCAGCAGGAACACCGGCGCGGTGCCAGAGGTCATCCACCGACGCAAAGGGCTGGTCTGCGCGTGCGATGACGATGGTCGCAGCATCGGCGTTGGCAAGACCCCGGACCATGCGCAGACCAAGCCGGACAGCGAACCGACCGTCATCGGCGGTGGGCTCGAGCGTGCAATCCCAACGCGAGGCGTTGATGCAGACAGGGCGCGCTTCGACGCCATGGTCACGTGCATCGCGAACGATCTGCGCCGGCGCGTAGAAGCCCATCGGCTGAGCATTGAGAAGAGCGGCGCAGAAGACATCGGGGTGATGGCATTTCATCCAGGACGAGGCGTAGGCGATCAGGGCGAAGCTGGCGGCATGGCTTTCGGGAAAGCCATAGCTGCCAAAGCCTTCGAGCTGCTTGAAGGTCTTTTCGGCGAACTCGCGCTCGTAGCCGTTCTTCACCATGCCGCCGATCAGCTTGGCGCCGAAGCTGGAAACGCCACCGGTGTGCTTGAAGGTCGCCATGGCGCGGCGCAGTTGATCCGCTTCGCCTAGCGTGAAGCCGGCGCATTCAATCGCCACCCGCATCGCCTGCTCCTGGAACAGCGGCACGCCCAGCGTCTTTCCAAGCACCTTTTCGAGCTCAGGCTTGGGATAGACGACGTCTTCCTTGCCTTCGCGCCGGCGCAGATAGGGGTGAACCATGTCGCCCTGGATCGGGCCTGGCCGAACAATCGCAACCTCGATGACAAGATCGTAGAAAGTACGCGGTTTGATGCGCGGCAGCATCGACATCTGGGCGCGGGATTCGATCTGGAAGGTGCCGAGCGTGTCGGCCTTGCGGATCATCGCATAGGTGCGTGGATCCTCGGCAGGGATGGTCGCGAGATCGAGAGTGATGCCCTTGTGCTCGGCCAGCAGATCGAAACCGCGCTTCATGCAGGACAGCATGCCGAGCGCCAGCACGTCCACCTTCATGAACTTCAACGCGTCGATGTCGTCCTTGTCCCATTCGATAACCTGACGATCCTTCATCGCGGCTGGCTCGATCGGCACCAGATCGTCGAGCCTGTCGCGGGTCAGGACGAAGCCGCCCGGATGTTGCGACAAATGCCGCGGCGCGCCGATCAGCTGCCTGGCCAAGTCCAGCGCCAGACGCAGGCGACGGTCGCCGAGATTGAGGTTCAGCTCCTCGGCATGTTTCGGCTGGACGCCTTCGTCCGACCAGCCCCACACTTGCGAGGACAGCATCTTGATGAGGTCTTCGGGCAGTCCAAGCGCCTTGCCGACATCGCGCAAGGCGCCCTTCGAGCGATAGCGGATGACCGTCGAGCAGAGCGCGGCGTGTTCGCGGCCATAGGTTTCGAACACCCATTGCATGACGATTTCCCGACGCTCATGCTCGAAATCGACATCGATGTCAGGCGGCTCACGCCGCTCCTCCGAGACGAAGCGTTCGAACAGCAGGTCATTGCGGTCGGGATCGATCGAGGTGATGCCGAGCACATAGCAGACGGCGCTGTTGGCTGCTGATCCCCTGCCCTGGCAGAGAATGCCCTGGCTGCGGGCAAAGCGAACGATCGAGTTGACCGTCAGAAAATACGGCGCGTATTGCAGCTTCTCGATGAGCTGCAACTCGTGCCTGAGCGTGCCAACGACCTTGTCCGGCACGCCCTCGGGAAAGCGCTCCGTCGCGCCCTCCCAGGTGAGTTTCTCCAAGGCTTGCTGCGGTGTCAGACCCGGCAGCATCCGCTCCTCGGGATATTGATAGGCAAGCTCGTCCAATGAGAACCGGCAGCGCTCGGCGATCTCGATCGTCCGCGTGAGCGCTTCGGGGTAGCGGCTGAACAGCCGTGCCATTTCATCGGGCCGCTTCAGATATCGGTCGGCGTGCCGCTCGCGCCGAAACCCGGCATCATCGATCGTCACATTGTGCCGGATGCAGGTGACGACGTCCTGCAGGATGCGCCGTGACGGTTCGTGGAACAGGACATCATTGGTGACAACCGTTGGCACGTGGGCCTGTCCGGCACGATTGGCCAGATCGTGCAGCCGCAGCGCCTCGTTGGGACGGCGCCGCAACGTCAGCGCCATATAGGCGCGATCGCTAAATGCGTCGCGCAGCCGGCGCAGCCAGAGTGAGCATGTGTCATCTGCCTGGTCGGGCACGAGCACTGCAAGGAGCCCCTCGCCATAGGCGACAACGTCAGCCCAATGCAGCACGCATTTCGCCTTGCCGCCACGCTTCTTGCCCAGCGACAGCAAGCGGCACAGCCGCGAGTAGGCCGCGCGACCGGTCGGGTAGACCAGGATGGAAATCTCTTCCACCAGATCCAGCCGGCAGCCGACGATCAGCCTGACGCCGGTTGCCTTTGCAGCCTCGTGCGCGCGGACAATGCCGGCCAGACTGTTGCGATCACAGATGGCAAGGGCGGGCATTCCCATGCTGGCTGCTTGCGCGAACAGTTCCTCACATGAACTCGCGCCCCGCAGAAAGGAAAAATGCGAGGTGCATTGCAGCTCGACATAGCACGCGTTCATCCGAAGATGCCGTGCAGGAACCAGCGATGCGAGCCGGTCGCGGTATCCTCGCCGTCGCCTGCGCGATAAATCCAGAACCGCTCGCCGGCTTCGTCCTCGACCTGGAAATAGTCGCGCACGGCAGTTAGCTCGGCGTCGCGCTTCCACCATTCGCCGAAAACCCGCTCGGGACCATCGGCGCGCTTGATCCGTCGACGGATGCCTTTCCAGGTGAAGCTCGCCGGAGGATGGTCCGGTAGCAGCGCAATGGCCTCGATCGGCTCCGGCACGGTAAACAAGCGAGCCGGACGCGGCCAATGGTCTGGCCATGCGTCGCCGGTCTCAGCGGATGCAGCGGCTACACGCCGGAAAGATCGCTCGGGCACATCGCTGGCAACCGGGGTAAACCGATAGAGCTTTTCCTCACCGACACGGTTGCCGAGTGTGTCGATCAAATCCGAGATGTCTGCATCCCGTTGCTCGATCAGCGACGAAACGGTCTGCCTGGGGGCGAGTGATTCCGCCAAGGGCGCGGACAGGCGCATCAACTCGATGCCGAAACCCGGATCGACCATCTCGATCTTGTCGCAGAGCAACCGTGTCAGCCGCTTCACATCGCGGACAGGCAAGGCCATGCCGACGCGAACGGCTTCGATGCGGTTGTCGACGCGGTAGAGCAGCAGGTCGAGCCGCCGGGCCCCGAGGCCCTTGGTCTCGAGATCGACACACAGCGCTTGAACAAGCTTGCCGACATAGCGCGCGATTGTCTCGGCCGCACCGATGGGCTCGCCAAAGGCACGTTGGACTTCGACCACATCCGCTGATCGCACCGGCTCAATCGGCTCGGCGAGGCGTCCAGCAGCCTGGTCAAGCCGGCGGCCGAGTTCCGGCCCGAAGCGCAACGTCAGTGGCGCGCGCGGCTGCTGCAGAAGCTCGCCTACCCTGTCGAAGCCGAGAACCCGCAAACCCCTGACGATTGCGTCGGGCAACCGCAGTGCCGCGATGGGCAGTGGAAGAATCGCATCCTGCGTTGCGTTGACGGCGACCACGCTGACGGTCTGCTTCACGTATCGCGCCACCGCATGAGCAGCACCCCAGCTATCCGCTATGGCTGCGCGCGCCGAGAAGCCGACCTTGCCGAGATGTTCGACCATATCGGCCAGCATCAAGCGTTCACCGCCATGAAGATGATCGGCGCCCGTGGTATCCATCACCAATCCGTCGGGAGGTTCTGCTGCGACAATCGGCGCGTACCGCCGCAAAGCCCACAGGGCCAACCGATCCAATGCCTGCGCGTCTGCTTCAGGTTCGGCATCCATGACCGCCAGCCCCTGGACGAGGGCCTGCGCCTTCGTTGCCGGCATTCCAACGCGCAGGCCCGCTTCCAGTGCCGCGCGATCCACCGCAGTCACCAGGCGACGATTACCGTGCCGCCCGACCAGCACCAAAGGCTTATCCGGTGGCGGCGAGACGTCGCCCAATTTCCTTCTGAGCCGGTCGGTCGACCAGCTTGGAAGGAAGAGCGAGACGACCCTTGGCATCACAAGCCTCCACTTCGATATCGAGTGTTTCCCCTCCACGAGACCGGATCAGTTCAAGTTGCCATCGCGCCCGACCAACGCCGGGCACAGGCAGCGGTCGCGACGGCAGCACGGAAACCCGCCAGCGGGTGACAGACGCCGTCGGCTGCCCGAAATCGGCGGCTTCGGTCTGGCGGCGCCAGCGGCGGATGGCGATGCCCATCGCGCCGGAGCCTTCCGATGCCAGTTGCAACCGGCGCGAGGCAGTCATGGACAGGCGCGCCACTTCCGCGACCACAGCTCCAAGCCCGACATGCCGCAGACCTTCCTCGAAGCAGGCGAGCAAGGATTTGTCGTCACCGGCTTCGACATAGATCACCCGGTCGGGATGAAGTCCGACCTGTGCGATTGCCGGCGCAAACAGATCCTGGCGCGTCACGCACCACAGCACCTTGCCTTGCGTCCTCGCTGCAATCCCGGCTGCAAAAAGCGACGCTGCAGCGCCATCGATCGCTCCATTGCCGCCGCCGGCAACTTCATGAAGTGCGCCAAGCGCCACACCCCCGCCTGGCAGATGACTGTCGATCGAGGAGATACCGAATGGGAGCACCGCTCTTTTGCGCGCATTACCGCCTTCGAGACGCGCAATGCGATCTCGCAGATCGGAAATAGCAGCGTTTGGCGTCGATGCACTCATCTGTCCCCTGAACGCGACATGCTGGCGGAATGTTCCTCATTTGTTCCCTTCCTAATAAAGAGTCAATGCCCATGGAGAGTTTGCGCTGCGGAAGAAATTTTGTCGCGACCGCCCGGTGGCACCGAAAGAACCGTTTGCCAGCAGGACGAGGCGTCGAAGGCCACCTGTCCTGTTGGGATGTTCGCGCCGGGTTGGCGGCGCACAAGGAAAACGGCGTATAAACCGCAGTCCCGGGCGCGTCCGCAATGGCGGACATTGTCGCGCGCGGGACGGAGGAAATTCGCCCCCGCCGCGGGCGGTTAACAGGACAGCCGTAGGAGCGTCAGCATAGCGCCGGCCGCAGGACGGGACGCGGGACCGACTGTCCCCGTCCGCGGTGGTCCGCGTGTAGCATCGGCCATGAATGCAGTTGCGTTGGGATTGAGCACGAAGCCTCAACCGATTGCCTGATGTACGCTTTCCTATTGAAAAACTACCCTATCCAAGCCATCAGGAGTCTATTGACACCTTTGTTCTTATTTTGTTCACTGTTGGGAGTTTGATAATGGAGGCGAACCATGGAACTTCGCTTGAACATTGAAGGTGCAACGCCCGAGGAACTGGCACGCGGGGTCGCGGCAGCCGAAGCAGTCTTCTCGCGCGCCGGCATTACGGCTTTGCAAGGCGCGGAAGGTTTGTTCGCGTTGGAAGGCTGGGATATCAAGGGCTTCCCGGAAGACGACCAGCCAACCGAGGACGAGGACCAGGCTGCTTCGGTCTGGATGGAAGCCGACGAGGCTGCGACGACTGCATGTTGTGCGGGCTGGCCGGAGGATAAAGTTCCGGGCCATCAGATCATGGAGCTGATCGACGTGCCCCGAACGAGATTGCAGGCCGAGGCGCTCCCGGACACGTGGCCGGCGCGCAAACAGCTCTATCCCGATGTTGTCACCCGGTTGGAGACCACGACCGGGCCGGACCGCCAGATCGATTTCGATATTGCCTTCGTTCTTGGTTGGGTGCCCGAGCGGCCGACGCTGGATCAGGTCGAGCCGCTTTCGGAAAATGGCGACCGTATCCCCTTCTTCACCAGCAACCTCGCCCAGGTGGAAGAAATGGCTCGCAAGGCACTCAAGGACTGGACGATCGAGATTGACCAGGACCCCTACGATGCCCATGTTTTCGATCCTGCAGCCAGCGAAGACGGTGAAGAATTGCGGATGGCGGCATGGCGCGATTTCGACGGCTCCCTGCTTATGGAGAAGCCACCTGCAAATCCTGCAATCGCACTGACCCTGGCGATGATGCGCGGCCAGTCGATGCATTTCGATTCGCGGTGAACGGGTTACACGGCCATCGTCGATCGATCTTGCTTGGCCACTCCAGGTCGCACGCTGGATGGCTAAAAACCTGACCAGCCCACACCGCACCCGAGGAGAGAACCATGTCAGAAAAACCACCCTATATGCCGACCGGCATTGGAACAGGCATGATGAGCGACGACGAGACCAAGGTCGGCGTTCTGATATTCGAAACGGCGCAAGGGAACTTCGACTTCGCAGTGAATCTGCAGGCGGTCGATATCCTCACCAAGGCCATCAACAAGATCGAGATGCATCTTCGCTCCGGCAAGACGCGCTGAGTGTCCGACGATGTGCCAGATCAGAAAAGCCGAAGCCAGGACCTTCGGGAGATCACGCAGGGACCACGCATCGTGCGGCGGGGCGGCGGGGCGTCGCAAATCCGTTGTCAGTCGCCGACTGGCTCGGCTGGAGGAAACGCTCGGAAGCCAGTGCTCTCGCGCACGACTCGCGGCGCTCGGTTGACGGACTACCGCTGCGATCGATCACGACTTCCTCCGCAAGATATCCTCGGATTTACGCCACGGTCAGCCCCAGGGGTCCGAATGGTACATTAGAGATATCTAACATTTCTCTTTTGGCGAGACGGGGTGTACTTTAGTTATCGCTGGGTGATCCTAGCGACCTACACTGCCCGCTGCTGAGAGGTGGCGGGCCTTTTTGTTTATGTGTGGAACGCCGCAATCCAATGGGAGTTGGAATGCTGTCACCGTCCCTTCCGTGGAGGCGATGATGGCCATGGACGTACAGCCGTGGTCGGCCCGCTCCCGCTCAGTGGGCGGGCCATCTCGCGGGTCGCTCACCGGCAACACTTGGTGCACCATGCCGTCAACCTCGATACGCAAGTTCGAATACGACCCGGAAACCAGGGTTCTCTCAGTGTGGTTTGTAGCGAGTGGCAGGCAGTACGACTTTCTGGACGTGCCGCCGGAGATGGTCGCCGATTTCAAATCTGCCTTTGCCAAGGGCCGCTATTTCAACGATCGCATCCGCAACCATTTCGCGTTCCGGCCCGTGGCAAGCTCCGGTTCCAGCGGCACATGCTGAGGTAGATTGTGCCAAGCGACCTGGCGGAAGTCGCGCATGTCGAACTGCTGGCCGCACACCGGACAGGTCATGAAATTGTCGCGCTCGTCGGCCGGCTCACCGTCGTGCGCCTTACCAGGGATCGGCGCTCCAAGGTCGGATAGCTTCGTCATAGCTATCAAACATTCAATTCGTCTAAAGTGTTCCGGAATCATTTTAGCGCGTGCTAATTGAGTCGCACTATGCGAGTCGGCGCATCCCTCTGAAGTTCAAGCCCATGGAGCCCGAGCCGGTCGACACGCGACGTCGAGCTGATGCAGGTACTCAGTCAATTCTTGCCGGGCCGATTGGCCTTGGATGCTTCCAAGTCCAGCTGGGCGCGACTGGCATGAAGCAAGGCCGCGACCAAATTTTGGTCGGCTGACTTTTTGCCGGTGTATAGGCGCACAAGCTCGCGCGCCTGGACCGTCGAATCGGATTCCGGGCTCTCCCTGATGGCTGACGTAAGAGCCCGGGAGAGTATGTCGAAATCCAACAACGAAATACCCGGTCGGCTTCCTTCATGGCCAAATCCATCCTGTTGGTCTGCAGGCGATACTCGAAAGGTCGATGATGACGAAAATCGGCATCACCCCCATTCCTTCACGTGCTCAACTTCAGAAGCTCTCGGGACATTTCGCCGAGCCCGGCGGCGGCGCGTGGATAACCGCAGCGCCACCGCAATTACAAAGGTAATTCGGCTACCCGCATCGAGCATCAGATGATTTGGGACTGAATGTTCGCAAATCACAGCTATAAATCAAATCTTCAGGGTAAGTTGACATGCTGCCCACCGCCGACCGGCTATGGCTTGGATAGATGTTCAGGAGAAAGCAGCGTAAGGCCTATCGACTTGTCAGATCTGATGCCCCCCGATGTGCAGGATGATCCTGCCCTAGCCGCTGAGGTCGACCGGCTTCTGGCGCGCCGTACGCGCGAAATCAGCCTGCGTGGCGAGATCGAACGCCTATTTCGAGCACGTGTCTGGTCGCAAACGGCCAAAATCATCCGCGCGTGGATGATCTGGGTGGCATTTTTGGATGTGCTGACGTTGGCACTGAACGCGGCGTTGCTTCCATGGGTCGTAGCGCAGTCCATGCTCCTGCCCGGCGCCATCATCCCGCCCGTGGCGTTGGCCGTGGTCCTTGTTTGGCGTAAACCGCAGGCGCCTTGGCTCCAAGGAACCTCGCTGATCGCAGGCATGTTCCTTATCTTGTTGTCAGTCGCGTTGGTCGGAGCAAGCGCTGGTGGCGAGTTCTACGAACGGCAATTGAACGTCATGTTGTTCGTGGCCATCACAGCCATCATAATCTTCGGGATCCCGCTGGCCTGGACGATGACTATCGCTGCGCTGGCGCTCGGACTTTATCTCATGCTTCAACTGCAGAACCCGGCCATCGCGCATGGGAGTGCAGTGGCTGGCACGCTGTTCTTCGCCAGCGGTATCTTTGCAACGGTGGCCGCGCGGCGCATCATGACAATTCTGGCTCAAAAGACTTTCCTGTTTGAGCTTCGCGACCGACGCAGGGTCGCCGAACTGGCGAAAGCCAATGATCGACTGGTACTCCTGGCGAGAACCGATCCACTCACCGGCATCTCCAACCGTCGCTGGATGACGGAAACACCTTCAAGAAGCTAAACGACCACCTCGGCCATGCGGAGGGAGATCGGTGTTTGGTAAAGGTCGCAACTATCTTGAAGGAAAACGTCAGGCGTGATCGCGATCACGTTGCCCGTTATGGCGGCGAAGAATTCCTCGTGCTCCTGCCCGGAGTGAACGAGGAAGAGGCGGCCGCTGTGGCCGAACGAATGCGTAAGAGCGTCGAGGCTGCCGGTTTGCCCAACCCTGGATCCCATGTGTCGCGCTGGGTCACCCTGAGCATTGGAGTTGCCGTTCAGACCGCTGAGGCGATCTCGCCGGAGCAGTTACAGCAACGGGCGGATGCCGCACTTTATCTGGCCAAGCAGACGGGCCGCAACAGGGTGCTGCTTCACAGACCGGAGTTATCCGCGCGCAAACATATTCGGCCGGGCGGCCTTGGGGCATAGGCCGTGCGTGGCCCGAGATCTGCTCTTCTGAATCACGGGGTTTCCCGTGCGTCGATGATAACAGGTTAGTTCAGGGCCACCGAGACGACCAAGGGTTCCCCTGTAATCTCCACATCGCGCCCGGCAGACTACGATTTCGAGAATAATCCCCTGAAAGAGTTTCCGGGTTGTTGAGAACACCCACGGCCGATTCCGGCTGCGTGGCTGGTCCAGGAGGAGTTCCACCAAGTGGCCTCAGTGATGGGCGATCATCCGGATGACCTGCTGGTCTTCGCAAAATGCCGAGCGCATGGGATCCGCCGATTTCTGCGCCCTGCGCCCTAGGTGGCGCCTTTGGCTAGGTGAATGGCGCCCGTTACGCAGCCCCTGATCTTGCGCATGGAATCTTGCGACAGCCCTCATGAGATCGGTTGCAAGTGCTCCATGAAATCTCCATCTAGTTCGGTTGTAGTCAGAACGCGGTCAAACGATGACACGGCAAGAAGTTCTCTCCGTCATTGGATCAGCCGACGATATTACGGTTGCGGAGATCATCGCAACGGGGGCGTCGATCGAGGAATTGAGAGAGGCATGGGCATGGGCTTTTGCTGACGAAGCGTTAATGGGACAGGGGCGCCCACTTCCGGGAACACGAGGGGCCGCGCTTGTTGACTTGCTTAAGCCTGACGAGGACGACCCGGTTGAACCGGGCACCCGTCTGGAATAGATCAGCAAACCCATCGAATGTGCAATTCGGCCCTGTCATCCACGGCAGCGTTGCAGACACTTCCTCGATGAAGCCGACCTTTGGGCCCGTTTCAGTTCAGTCATAGGTCTTGCGCGTGGTTCCGACCATCGTACGCCGAGTAGCAGGCATCACAGGCCGCGTGCGGCTCAGCCGGCCACTGGACAACGCTACATCATTGATCACACAGCGGATTTCGGAGATCGCCGACTTCTCTTGCGTTCACACGCGAGCCACGGAAGCACACGAGAGACCGCTCGTCTAAACCTTTGGCGCGAAGTTCCTTGCATCGATAAAAGCACACGCGCTCAGGAGCGGATCGCAGCGTTGTCGTTGTCCACCTCTGTGGTCGCCGGAGGCGCGAAACGTGAGGTGGACTTTCGCCTCGCCGACCGGAGTCGCCGACCGTGCGTGCAAAGCCGCAGAACAGTTTCCGCACCCCGAATGGTGAAACGGACCGCCACCTAAAACACACCGCTCATCAGCTTCACAACTCTGGTGCGCCCGGTAGGTGGCCAGGCCAGCAGCACAGATCGCGACGCCCTCTGGCCTGTCAGTCAGGAGTTTGCCACAGCAACGAAAAGCGATTGTCCCTGCCGGTCGATACGGAACAGCATTGGTTTTTTCTGCTGACGGGATTTCGCCCATTCCTCACGGACGTCGGACGGCTGGGTCATGTTTCGGTTGTTGGCCGACACGATAACGTCGCCTGGCCGGAGCTCGCTTTCGGCCGCAAGACTGTTGGGAGCGACATCCTGGACGAATACGCCCGTGGTGTCGGCCTGCAGACCGAGTTGCTGGCGCGCTTCGTCCGGAATGGGGCTCAGTGATAGACCAAGGCGCTGGTCCTCAGTCCCCAGGCTTGGAATGGCACCGGTCTGTTCCTCCTGGTCCCTGCGTTGATCGACAGTCAGCGACAATTCCTGGTTTGTGCCGCCCCGGTTCATTGTTACGGTCACTTTCGATCCCGGCTTCTGGCTTGCTGCGGCCAGCGTAAGGTCATGGACGCCTTGGATGTCCTTGCCGTTGAACCGGGTTATCACGTCGCCGGCCTGGATTCCCGCTTTCTGCGCCGGGCTGCCAGCCTCGACCGAGGCAACCAGCGCTCCCTTGGCGCCCGGCATTCCGAGCGCCTCGGCGATGGAGGGCGTGATCTCCTGAAGACGCACGCCGATGAAGCCGCGCTCGATGCGGCCAGTGCTGATCAGCTGGTCGACGATAGTCCGAGCGGTACGCGAGGGCACCGCGAACCCAATGCCTATGCTGCCGCCTGACGGCGACACGATTGCCGTGTTGACTCCGATGACTTCGCCGCGCGCGTTGAACAAAGGACCTCCCGAGTTACCTCTGTTGATCGAGGCGTCAGTCTGCAGGAAATCGTCGTAAGGACCGGCCTGGATATCGCGAGAGCGGGCAGAAAGGACGCCGACAGTGACCGTGCCCCCGAGGCCGAAGGGACTGCCGATGGCGATGGTCCAGGCCCCTGGTTGCATCGCGTCCGAATCCCCCCAGGCCGTCGCCGTCATGTTGGGCCGAGGATCGACTTTCAATACCGCGATGTCAGTTGCCGGATCGCGGCCCACCACCCTCGCGGGCGCCGTCTCCTTGTCGGAGAACACGACATGAATCTCAGTTGCGTCGGCGACGACATGGTTATTGGTGACGATGTAGCCTTCGGGACTGATCACAAAGCCGGAGCCGAGTGCTTCTCGCACCTGGGGCTGGATACGCCCTGACCCGTCGAAGGGATTGAGAAAGCCGTTGAGCGTCGTTTGATCCTGGATGATCTGCTTGGTCGTGATGGCGACAACGGCTGGCAGCTTCTGACGCACAATTGCGCTGAAGTCGTTCGGAATTTCCTGTGCGGTGGCCGGAGCAAGGCCGCCAGTCGAGAGCATCAGGGCTCCTGTGATCAAGCCAATGCACAAGTTCCTAGAGAGGTAAGACATGACTGGTTCTCCTGCCGGATTCGGGTCCTTGATTTTCGCCCGACGTCAGAACTGAGATTCGCGCCGATTGTTTCACCGGCCCGATAAAATGGTTCTAAGACGTTGACGACGGGAAATGTGACCCATGCCGGGCCATTGAAACCTGCTTGAGACGCTCCAAAATTTCGACTGGCGGGAATCGCGAGAGCCGCCAAACTCAAACATGCAGGAGATTGTCTGAAGCGGAGGACCATCAATGGACGCAGCCATTTCGACCCATTTTGCCTCGATTGAACCCGTGGCCCCCGATGTTTTTCTGGACCGCTTGCTGCATCCGGCACGGCATTTCAAACATCCCCACGACGTTTTGGCCGACGTTGCCCTCGACGTTCAGGAGAAGCGCGCCATCCTTTCGTCATGGGCGTCGGATGCCTGCGCGGTAGAATCTGTGCCAGCGCTTCGCGTGCTGCCGGGGGCGGGTGAACCGGTCAGCTTCGACGCGATCATGGACGCGTTGCAACAGTTGGATCAATCGGACGAGCTTGCCGGTCCTGATGGCAGTGACAGCGCGGCGGTGGCCGGGTTCGTGCCATTCATCGATCGGATTTAAGCGCGACCTGATTGTTCGTGCACCATGGGCCCGTCGGCGAGTGACCCCGCCGGCGGAGGGGGGTGGCATGGGTGCGTTTCGCCCGGATTGCCGCTGAAAATTTTCCTATTCTTCCTCTTGAAGGTGCAAGTCGCGATTCTAAATTTGATAGTCGCCGGTCGCCCAATGGGGCCGGCAGACCAGGAGGCGGCAAGGCTCTTGGCGCCTCCTATGATCCATGTTGCTCAAAGGAGGATGTGGTTATGAACCTCGATTTTACCCCCCTGTACCGGTCCAGCATCGGCTTCGACCGCATGGTCGACATGCTTGAAAATGCGAGCCGTGTGGCCTCGTTCGACAACTGGCCGCCCTACGATATCGCCAAGGTTGATGATGATGACTATCGCATCACCATGGCGGTCGCCGGTTTCTCGCAGGACCAGCTGACCATCACTCACCAGCCCAACATGCTGGTTGTGAGCGGGTCGCAATCCGGCGATGAGAACGGCCAGTATCTCTACCGCGGCATTAACGGGCGCGCTTTCGAGCGTCGGTTCGAACTGGCCGATCATGTCAAAGTTGCTGGCGCCAGCCTCGAGAACGGGCTGCTGAGCATCGATCTCAAGCGCGACGTTCCCGAGGAGATGAAACCGCGCAAGGTCGAGATCTCCAGCGGGGCTCGCATGCCGAAGATCGAAGCGCCCAAGGTCGAGACCGAGAAGCTGGCGGCCTGAGCAATCCACTATGAAGGCATCGCTTGAGCCGGGCGTCCGGCCCGGCTCAGAGACCTACGAAAGGAGAAAGACAATGAGCGTACGTGACTTGATCCCATGGGGCCGGGGCAACGGAAACTCGGCGCCCAGTCTCTTCCCTGATGGAGATCGAGACCCCTTCGTCTCCCTCCACCGGGAGGTAAACAGGCTGTTCGATGACGCCTTCCGCAGCTTTGGCGCCAGACTGCCGGCCTTCAGTCCCTCTTTTGCCGCCACTTGGCCCAGCGTGGAGATTTCTGACACGGACAAGGAAGTCCGCGTCACGGCGGAAATACCTGGCCTGGACGAGAGCGACATAGAAGTCCTGCTGGACAACGGGGCGCTCAAGCTTAAAGGCGAGAAGCGTTCCGAGACCGAGGACAAAGACCGGCAGTTCTCCGAGCGCTTCTACGGTCGCTTCGAGCGCCTCATTCCGCTCGGCTACGAGGTCGAGGAAGACAAGGTCAACGCCGCCTTCAAGAACGGGGTGCTGACCGTGACCTTGCCCAAGACCGAGCGGGCGCAGGCGAAGGCCAAGCGGATCGCAATCAACGGCAAGAGCTGACGCACGGCAGTATGAGCAGCGGCCGTAACGGCCGCTGCTCATACCACCCTTCATTATGGGAGGGACAGACAATGGAGACAGTTCAAAGCAGCGACATCAGAAACCCAACCAAGACCTCCGGCCGGCCGGACAATGACAATCGGCCTCGTCTCGACGAGCCGGCTTTGTCAATGGGGCGGTCAGTGTTTCCGGATGGCGTGACGGCACGGATCTACCAGCCATGCCGCTCGGCCACGACCTCAGCAAAGCCCCGCAAGGACTGGCGATTGATCTTCGAACCTCGCACAGCCCCGTTCATCGAGCCGCTGATGGGCTATACGGGCGGCCGGGACACCCTGACCCATGTTCAACTGGATTTTCCGACGCTTGAGGCGGCGATCCGTTATGCGGAGCGCCAAGGCCTCAACCACGTGGTGCAGGCTCCATCTTCTGGCTGCCAGGCCAAGGTCAGCAACAGGCAAGCATCGGAGCAGAGGCACGTCTTTTCCGACGTGGTTTGGCAACGGCTGCAATTGGCATGGCTTCAGGCAAGCCACAACTATGGCGCTGGTGCAAAGGCAGCGCACATACAGACGGCGCTTTCCGAGCCCGAGACATTCTACGCCTCTCCGATGGAGGTCGTGGATGACCCGGTACTCGCACTCGACGAGAAACTTGCCGTGCTCAAGAACTGGGCCTGGAACGAGTACCTGATCGACCTGGCCACCGCAGAAGGCATGCCGGAAAATGCACGTCCGACGCGACGGGACGAGGTTGAACTCGCTCTGCTGGCCTTGGAGGGCCGCACCCAGAGATTCCAGACTCGGCTCAGCCCGGTATGCTCCCGGATAGCCGCATGACTGGAGGCAAGAATGGACCCACTGATCGACTTCGACGCCCAACGGACGATCCCGAACCCTTCGCGCTTGCGGTCGCGGCAGCGGGCCGGGCGCGCGGCGCAGCGCCCCGGTTGGCGGCCAGCCCGAAGAGCCGGCCGCATCTCGCATTGAGTGAGATCGCCGGCAATGCGTTCGAACCTCGGGAGATCGAACCCTTCCTCCTGACTGAGCCGATCTCGCCGAAGGGCTGCGTCCGTTTCAAATCGGGACCCAAGAAGCTTTGCGGCATCGGGCCGAACAGGCCCGCTGCCGCACCCGCCCTCGACTCAAGGGCGGTACATTGACGTACTGAAACGCAGGAAAGGAGAATGATCGATGTTGAAGAATCTCACTTCCGACAGCAGCAGGCCGGCGCTCGATGTCGTAAATATCCTTGCCGGCATCGCGCTGGCGCTCTCGCCCTGGCTCCTTGGCTATGCTGCCGATGCTGTTGCCGTCTGGCACGCCTTCATCGCGGGCGTAATCACCGTTCTGATCGCGGCGCGCGCGTTGGTGGCGTTCCACAAATATGAAGAGTGGGCGAACCTTGTCGTCGGCCTGTGGATTGTGGCCGCACCTTGGGTGCTTGGCTTTGCCGGCCTGGCGACGGCAATGTGGTCGCACGTCATCGCTGGCGTTGTGGTTGCGGCCCTGGCAGCAGCCAGCCTTTGGCTCGCGAATAACCGACCGCTCTCTGCAGCCTGATCATAGCCGCTGGCGGGTCCGAATCTTCCGGGCCCGCTCTTTATTACGCGCGAGACCACAATCGATGCTGATGCCGTTTCGGTTCGGCGACCTATCCCGCGTTTGTGTGGAAGTGGCCGCCATGGACATGAGTAACAGGAAACACAGTTCAACCTCTGGTACTGGATCGGCGCTTCGCGGGGCTGCTGCACTCCAGGACATCTTGACGCGAATTCCCATAGCCGGTTCGAGGCCGCCCTGCTACGCGAGGGCAAGATCGCCGACGTGCAGGTTGGTGGCTCGAAGCCCTCGCGGACTGAACCGACGCGCGGCAGCGGGATGGGGTGCACGGCGACACGATTGCCAAGAGGCTGCTGGGCTCGGCCGGCCACTTCTCTCTTGAACTGAAAAGAGGCATTTCCAATATCCTCTCTGTGCCGAGAAGGCGTCACGCGGACCGGCATGCTTTTGCCGAGGAAAATCCTGCGTCACCCGAAGAGGCACAAGCGTCGCTTTAGGCTGGAAGGGAGGTCACGATGGAAAGCGCTACGTTCAAACAGCCGATTTTTGTACGAGATGACAGTCTCGTCCTCAGAAAAATCGGTTGCGTCATGGATGCCATAGAATTTCTGGAAGAATGGCCGGTCGAAAGGCGCGGCCTTCTCCACGGGGCGGCGTGTGATACATGCTACTCGGCATATGATGGTCGCAAGTCTGTCGAGGCCGCGCACAAGACGTTTGTGACCTGGGCACGCAGGGTGGGTGTGATCGAAGACGTTCCCGTGGCGCCGCCTTGGATGACAGGGCCGAAGATTGGCGGTGCAGACGAACTTATAGAAAGTGACCGTTAAACGCCCTGCGGCGGCAATCATGCGTTGACTTCGGCGCTATCGAAAGCCTAAGTCCCGGCTCCGCCCTCACGTCCAAGGCATTTTAACCCACCGAGGTTTCTAAATGGACGAAAAATACACCAAAGCGCGTGAGCACTTTTTTGCGGCCGTTCGCGCGTTAGCGGCCTCTTCCGACAGCATTCAAACGCGGCTGATAGACGCCAACGTAAATATTTTGAACGTCACGATCGATGAATTCGACGGCGACCGAGAGCTCAAATTCAAGTTTGCGAAATTGTTAGACCTTCTGGCCGTCGATCAGGACGATATGGAGACTGTCGCTCTTGAGACCGCCGCGCATATGACTGATTTTGAAGCGACTAAGGTCGCGGATCTGATTTGCGATTTTTACTATGAGATCACCTAGCTCCGCGCGAGTTCACCCGCCGCGCGGCATGCGCCAGATGCCTGACTGACAGGCCGTGACCAGGGATCCCACGCGGCCGCTGCCGTACTGGTGCCACCCGAAGCCAAGTCCATGAGCTCCAGCGGGTACCCTCGGCGCTGGCTGCCTTCACTCCTGCATCATCCTTTAGCTTGCCGACAGGAATAGTTAGTGGGGAGCGACAAAGAGATGGCCGGTCGCGCGTGATGGCGCGGCTCGGCCTGAGAAGTAATTGGATCGGGCGGCCAAAGGACATCCCCCCTGCCATCGCTTTCGGCCGCAAGCGACTTCTCGGCGCCCGCAAACTGCCTGCGCTTGTCGGCCAGTTCAGCAGTGAATGCGAAGCTTTTGCCACCACGAGATTGGTAGATCCCATGCTCAAGTGCAGAGACCAGCTTTGCAATAGCGAAAGCCCGGCATCCTGGCGAACAACGGCACCCTTCAATCACGGCCGGGTAGGTTGAGCTCTATCCAGGCTGGCGCATGATCACTCGGTTTTTCCCAGCCGCGCAAATCAGCGTCCACGCCGGCATCACGTAATCTGGACAAAAGTGGCGGGCTGACGAGGAGATGGTCCATGCGCAGGCCGGAACTCCTGTCGAAACCGCCACGATACGAAAAGTTCCAATACGTATAGATGCCCTTCTCCGGATGGATACGGCGGACAGCATCGATCCAGCCATAACCAAGCATTTCGGCGTAAGCTTGCCGGCTCTCCGGAAAGTAGACCGCATCGCCTAGCCAACGTCCTGGCACCGCGGCATCGATCGGCGTTGGCACGACATTATAGTCGCCGCACAGAACGCTCGGGGAGCCTTCCCTGAGCAGTACCTGGCTGTAGCTGATCAGACGATCGAACCATCGGAGCTTGTAGTCGAATTTCGGGCCAGGCGCTGGATTGCCGTTGGGCAGGTACAGACAGCCGATCACGATCCCATCCACCTCCGCCTCGATATACCGGCTGTGAGTATCGTCAGGATCACCCGGGAGGCCACGTCGACGCTCCAGCGGCTCTTTCCCTCGGGCGAGTACAGCTACACCGTTATAAGACTTCTGCCCATGCCAGACGGCACCGTAACCGGCGTTCCTGATGGCTTCCGCGGGAAATTTCTCATCCGAGGTCTTCAACTCCTGAAGGCAGACGATGTCATAGTTGGTCTGACCTAGCCATCTGATGAGCACCGGCAGGCGACCGTTCACGCCATTCAAATTGAAGGTCGCGATGCGTGTCATTGCATTATGCCGGCGGCGGGGTTGTCAGTCTTGCAGACCCTCGCCAATAACCGCCGCGCCTTTTCTATACCGGCGCAAATCTCGCGCCTGGGCTGGCGACCGATGTGTCTCGATGCCAATTTTACCTCCTGCGCCCTCCCCTCTTCTGGCACGCGACCGATCCTTTGGGGAGGCTCGCCCGCAGCCGCTCTCTCGTTCGATTCAGACGGTGTTGTCCTCTCAGCTCCTTAACCGCGGGACGGGGGGAAAGTTTCACTACAGCTTTGGCATTTCGCGCGGGTTCAGGGGTCCGGAGGCTTGCTAGGCAGATGAACCTTTAGGGCCGTCACTGCGTTGCCTGCGACAAAACGCGAACGATGCATTGTGATGGATTACAACCCACGTCCCGGGCCGCAGAAGCAGGAGGCAAGTGGCGCCGAAGCCCGCTTTTCCTTCGATCGAATGGCCGTCGAGCGGTTTCAGCAAGCTTTTCCGCGCGCGAGATGGAGTGACGAGCGCAAGAGCTGGTTCGTGCCCGGCAAGACGGCAGCCCGGCGGATTGACCGGTGGCTAGCGCAAGAGGCAGCGCTACGGACGCCCGACGACGACAGCAAGGGACGAGATGCCTTCGCCTTCGATCCAATATCGAGCCAATATCTGGAGATCGCGGACGACCTGCGCATTCGTGCGCCCTACTCGAGGACAGTGCTTGAAGAGTTGCGTGCCGTCCCGTGGTCGAGTTGGGACGACGAATTGCGGGCCTGGAGAGTTCCATTTCGCTCATATGACGAGCTCCGGCGCCGGTGGCCAAGCATCGAAAAAGCTGCTCGCCATGCCGAGCCGGAGGAAAGAAAACGGCGACGTGTGGACGCCAGAAATACTGAAGCCTACAGAGCCTCGCGCCAACTGGCTGCTGAACGCCGGCGTCACCGCTATCCGTTGCCAACTCACGATCAACCTTGCCTGGGTCGCGCTGTCGCAACCGAGCTCTACGGGGTCGTCGTCTTCACCGACATTTCCGGTGAAGTGGTCGCGCCATCAGACGCAACTTCCCTTTATCCTCACGCAATGGCTTCGAACGGCGAATTCGTTTGGGGCAGATGGCGCTCGGCTACACTGGGCGAACTTGTAAGGACATGGCCCGCAAGGGTGGCCGCTGGCCCGACCGAACGCCTGAGGGGTTGGTGGTGGCCAACACTTGCCGAGCTTAGAGTTGCCCGTCGAAAAGCCCGCAGTCGAGAGCGTATTGGGCGAAGTCGCAGCCGGCAGATGTGACGCTCGCATCCGGCCGTGCGGCTGGCACGAAGGTCGCTAATCGGGCTCTCCGTCGAGCGGACCTCAGGCACGTTTACGGCAGCACGAGGTCGTAGCGTTGAATGATGGGCGTGAGTTTCGGCAGAGAATTCAGCCCCCCGCTCAAGCGTCAGCTTCACCAGTTTCACTCCGGCCGAGCTATTCCCGAAGGAACGGGGCGCCATGAAAGCCGTTGGATGCTTTTCAGCGAGAAGTCGCCATGCACCTCTTCCAAATCCTGCTTCCTCGCGCGGACAATGACGGCCGGCCATTTGAGCGGGAAGCTTTCGATCGGGTCAAGGAAGAGCTGGCTGCCCGGTTCGATGGCGTCACTGCCTACCTTCAGGCGCCAGCAGAGGGGTTGTGGCGAAAGGGTGCCGACTCCGCCATCGACGAAATTGTCATCTTCGAGGTCATGGCGGAAGAAGCCGACTTGTCCGATTGGTGCGCCCGCCGCTCCGAACTGGAGCGCCGTTTCCGGCAAGACAGGGTAATCATCCGTTACATGCCGATGGCATTGGTCTAGCGCGACACCGTCGTCGCATTCGCGATCCTCGCGTTCAGCGAGATATTTTGAACGATGAAGTGTGTCCGGGTGGGAAAGCGCCCCGCCGGTTGAAATGTTGGTGTTCAAGACCGGACCGGGAGTTTCAGTCTGCGCCGCTGTGGGATTGTGCGTGTGATCTCTTGGACCAATCTGAGGCGGTTCCGGTCCGGGGCGACAAAGGACGGATGGCGGGACCGTTGAGAACGGCTCCATCCGGCGCGAACTGGGAGCCATGGCAGGGGCAGTCCCAGCACTGCTCGGTCGAATTCCAATGGACGATGCAGCCGAGATGCGTGCAACTGGCGGAATGCATGTGCATTCCACCGTTTTGGTCACGGCACACGGCGAGTTTTCTCAAACCATCGCGGAGAATACCGCCCTGACCGGGTTCCAGATCGGCGGCTGATTTGATCTCGCCGGGCAACAGATACTCCGCGAAATTCTTCAACGCCGTCAGATTCTCGCTAACGTAGTTCACCAATGCCAAGGGAGGCTTGCGATCGGGGGCATAAACCTCCTCCCACACACTGGACCCACCGACGACAAGGTCCCGGATGAGCAGGCCAGCCAACGCTCCGTGGGTGATTCCTTGTCCTGAATCCCCGGTAGCGATAAAGACGTTCTTGCTGCCAGGATTGCGGCCGATGAATCCGCAATAATCGATCGTGTCGAGAACCTGGCCAGACCAACGCGCTGCTTCCTCGCCCAGTTCCGGGACAAGGGCGCGGATCCAAGCGTCCAATGCATCGAAACGCGCCGAGCCGTCATCGGCTTCGCCAGATTTATGATCACGACCGCCCGCAATTAGATAGTCGATGTCACCCTCCCCGGGTTGGAGACGAACGTAGTAGTAGGGATCGTCCATATCCCAATAGAGCGCGTCCGGAAGAGTTGCTTTGGGCAACTCGAATGCCATCGCATAGGTCCGATAGGGCGCCATCTTGCTGTGGATGGCCACCACCGTATTGACCGGCGAGTTTGTGGCAAACACGGCGTTATCGGCGGTGATGGTTGCGCCCCCTTCGACGCGAAGGCGGATCTGTTCACCCTCCTCGATCTCGGTGACGGCACTTTCGGCAAAAGCCTTGCCTCCGCGCTCCCGGAAATCGTCAAGCAGGGCACGAAGATATTTCAGTGGGTGAAACGTGGCCTGATCGGGATAGCGTAGCACCGGCGCCGCCTCATGGCCTTTCAACGGAACGCCGCGGCCGTGGTCTGCGATTGCACCAACCTTGCCAGCCGCTTCATACTCTTCATCACATTGCTTGGTGGCTTCATTTTCGTCCATCCAGGCTGCGGGAAAAAGAAATCCGTCGAGCCGACGAAAGTCGCAGTCTATTTCAAGATCGCTGACGTGTTCCTCGATCCGGTCGACAGCGGCTTGCTGGCTCTCTTGAAAACCTCGAGCGAGATCCTCGCCGCGGATTTTGACGAGTTCGCTTAGGCCGTCGTCGCAGATCGGGGCCAAGTGGGCGGTCGTGCGGCAAGTCATCCCACCGAGCAGCCGCCCCCTGTCAACCAGCACCACTGACTGTCCCGCCAGCGCAAGTTCGTAGGCAATAGAAACGCCGGCCATGCCCGCCCCCACCACCGCCACATCGCATCGCACATCCTGTTCCAGTTGCGGGGCCGAGGGCAACTCCGTGTCCTTCATCCAAAAAGATTTCGTGGCTTCGTCACTGACGTTCATCGCTGCCTCCAACCTGGCTGCGCGTCTAACGGTCGGAACTGCATTTTGATCCGAAATGTGCAAACGAATCCAAATTGTTTGCTCCCTTGCTCGGAAATGGGACTACCAACGGGGTAGACCGTCGCAGATCGTGATGGCCGACATCGGCTAGGACAAAGCGTCTCGTTGGCCGCGACAAGAGGTCGTTTAAGGAGCCTGACGATGTCGGGCGCTCGCTCCCAGGGGGTTCGTCGAGCCGATCATGGCTCAGGACAAAGCCACCGGGAAAGCCGCAGCCGCCGATCATCGAGATTCAGATTCAGCCCTGTGGCTCGCTGCGCGTGGACGGCTTCGACATGGCCCCAAATCTGCGAGGACAGAAGTCTGGTCATGTCTCGGGCAATCCGAGCGCCTTTCCCACATCGCGGATGGTACCCTTGGTACCCATTGCATGACGATCTCGCGCCGCTCGTTGCTCAACCTTCGAACAGGAGATTGCTGCGTTCGGGATCAATGGAGGTGATGCCGAGCACGTAACACACGGCGGAATTGGCGGCCGAGCCGCGGCCCTGGCATAGAATGTCCTGGCTGCGGGCGATACGAACGATCGAGTTCACGGTCAAAAATACGGCGCGTAGACTGGAAAAAGACGGCTGACCTGCTCGGCTTCGGGCCGGCGTTGCCTTTTCGGTTTTGCAGCAGCAAGACAGTCCATCACGCCCTACATCGTAGAAGATGCCGCAAGTCTTCCGAATGCGGGGAAAGGCGGTAGCGCTCTCCCGCTACCAATCCCCGATGGGCAAAGAGCCTTTCCCATTTGCACGCCGCAGCCGCCGACTACACCCCGAGCCGAACGCAGGCCCTTCACTGCGCCAAGAAAGTCCGCCTACGCATTAGGCATGGTACATTTCTGGTCTTGCAGAAAGGCGAAGCATTGAGGCGATATTCGCCCACGCTTCAACCAATCACCGTGCACCGGATTGAGCGAGCGCTCGATCGCGTGGCCGAGATAATCGTCGCGCGCGGCGACCAAGGCGAGATATGGCTCCCGCTGTACGACTATCTTGAACGCGCCCTGCAGGATCATCGAGCGAAGGAGGAACGCCTCGCCGCAGTGCGCCAGCGTGTCATACGATCCCAGGATCGAACGGCAACACGATCTTCATAAGTTCCTCTTGCCACATCTTCATGTCGCCGCCCTCGCCGTATTTCGGACGGTCGATCGTGTGGCCCATCAGCATGCGCCGGAGCTCCTCGTCCAGCCTACCGTTCTTCATGCGGTCTTCAAATGAATGGCGCAATGAATAGACAGTGTGATTGTCAGTCGGGAACAAATTGTAGCTCTTGAAGTGCTTGTTGAGCAGGGCTGATAGCGACGCCTCGCGATCCTTGTACCGTGGGAACCCGTTGAGATGCTTTTTGAACACCTCAAGCGCCACGCCGACCAGCGGTATCTTGCGCACCGACGAGGCGGTCTTGATCTCCCGTGGATCGTCGGGATCGTCACGCGGCTCGACTGAAATGTGCGGCACCTCGTGGTCAACATGGATGACACCGGTATGCAGGTTCGCGAGTTCGCTCGGCCGGGCTCCTGTCTCAGCGAAGGCAAGCACGATTCCCCGCGCCTCATCATTGAGTGTCGCAAGTGCGCCGGGCGCAAATATCTTGTCGCGAATCCAGTCGGTCGGGAAGGGCGGTCGACTGCGTTTCGACTTGTCGGCGAATGACAGATCGGCAAACGGATTCTTCTGTTCGGGGAAACCTAGATGGCGAAAGTAGTCGGCGTAGAGGGTCCGAAGATTGCCCATGTTTCGGTTGCCTGTCGACGCTGAACGGTCTGCTCTCCCTTTCTCAGGCGCAATTCGATCCAGCCAATATTTGTGTACCACTCGCGCGTCGTCGCGCGTTATCTCGCTCATTGGCTTGTCGCCGACCATGCCGATAAACACATCGACGCTCATTTCGCGCTTTGCTTTCCAGCGCTTCTTTTGGTCAGGGCTTTTTGTGCGGATTTCGTCGCGGGCAATCTCGTTGAAGTATAGCTTCAGCGCTTCCGATATCTTGTCGTCAGGGCGAGCGACCGCCCCGCCGACCGCATCGACAGATGGTGATTTGGCAGGCTCGCCTATCGTGCTCTCTACCCGCTGCAGGATCGTATCGAGGGGCTCGGCGACCAGGATCTCGGCGAGCGGTCGATAGACGAATCCCAAGGACTCGGCGCGCTTGATGGCTTGGTGATATCGGATACGCGCGCCCTGTGGATTTTCGCCCAGCATCAACGACGCCCACAAGGCATTGTCAGCAGCCTCGTGGAGATCTCTGGCGGTGCGCGCCTTTATACGGTCAGTGGTGTCGAGGGCGCGGCGAACGAACACGCCACGCTCGTCGAGATCCCTGACCTCTCTGGGCACCCTGCGGTAGTAGTGGAAATGATCCCCCTCAGTTGCAGGAAGCGGTCAGGATCATGCTCTTCGCGTCGTCTTCCCATGCTGCTGATACACCATTTGTATCACAATAAGTAACACAATAGGTAACACAAAATGCGAGACAGCCGCAAGACTGATCGTTTGCTGTCGAAAATTCTATAATAAATTCAATGCTTTATGGGGAAAGTCGATGGTACCGTTGGCTGGGATCGAACCAGCGACCTCCGGATCCACAATCCGGCGCTCTAACCATCTGAGCTACAACGGCACGTTGCCTGAGCGTATCGAAACAGAAACTCATCCGCCCGCTCTGTCGTTCGGCGATGCGTCCTTACGGGCTTATGGATTCTAATTCAAGGCTTTTGGAAAGCAAAGGTCACTTCCCCACATCGACGCGGCATTTGCCTGGCAAGAAGGACCAGGCAAGGACCGGGCGCTGGACAAAGAAAAAGGCCGGCGGGAGGAGGTGCCGGCCTTTTCCTGTTACGAGCCAGCGGGAGGAGGTGCTGGCTGGTCACCCCGCGGAGCAGAGGGAGGAGGTTCCACTCACCGGGTATTCCTTGATGGCTGCTATCATACACCTGATCGTTTTTAAGAAAATGCGACCTTTTGTTGCATCTTCAGATCATGCGCAAATGTTAGGCAACCTTGATTTCCTTCATCGCCTTCTCGAAGGCGGTCTTGATCGGCTTGGAGACGTCCTCGGCCGCCTTGGAGGCAACGGCCTGGAAGTCCTTGGCCTGCTCGACGGTCGATTCGACGCGCTTGCGCAGGAAGGCGGTCTGCAGCTCGACGACTTCCGACAGCGACTTGGCGCCGATTAGGGCTTCGAGGTGGGAAAAGCCGGCCTCGGCATTGGCACGCAAAGCGGAGATGGTCTTGAGCGACAGGTCGTTGGAAACGGTCTTGGCGGTCTCGTAGGTCGACTCCAGAGCCTTCTGGGTCTCCTCGGCGCCGGTCTTCAGCTTGGCATAGGCCTCTTTCGACTGCTCAACGCCCTTTTCGGCGAAGGCGCGCATCTGGTCGGTGGCCTTGGAAGCGTCGAAGCTCGGGAATTCAACGTTTTCGATCGTCTCGGCGGTCTTGGTCCTGGACATTTTCCATCCTTTTCAGCGGCAGCGGCTTTGACAGAAAGCCGTCTCGTTCCTGTATGATGGCAATATAAAGGCAAATTTTGTGCATTGCAATATCTTTGTTGCAGTGCACCATAAATTTCTTTTGCCGTTAACCAAGAGCCCAGATTCCAGCCTTTGCACGTTCTGGCTTGTGGACCTTCGCGCCTCCGGCTTTTATTAACAAAGCGTTAACTGCAAAATCGCCGCTCCGTGAGGTCCGCCAAGCGCATGCCGTCCGAATATTCCTTCCTCGATGTCGCCGTGCTCGACGCGGTCCGCCAGCGCTTTGCGGCAGGCGACGCGATCGCGATCCTGTCGGCGGATCTGGAGCAGGTGATCTGGGCCAACGGGCCAGGAGCCGCGATATTCGGTTATCCCGACATCGAGGCGATCATCGGCGCCTCGGCGCAGTTGCCCGTGATCGCCAGGCGCCAGATCATGGCGACCAGCGGATTTCCCGAGATTGGCAGTGACCGCGCCATCATGGTGCGGCTGGCGACCGGCATGACCAGCCGCGCCGTCGGCTTCCTGGCCAGTGCGGTGACCATGCCCGACGCCGAAAAGGCGATCATGCTGGCAGTGCCAGCGGCTCAGACCGGGTCACGCAGTGCTAGCGAAATCGCCGCGCGCGCCATTAGCGGCCTCACAGAGGATGGTCATTTCATCGCCTTTGTCGATGCCGGGGGCAACGTCGAGGCGGCCTCGGAAGGATTTTCGGCACTGGGCATCCTGCCGGAGACGCTGGCGGCACTGGTCGCCGACGTCGCAGCCGAGAGCGACCGCATCGTCAAGCGCCTTGTCCCCGGCGGCACGGCCTCCTACCCGGCAGGGCTGGCAAGATTGACCGAGGAGCGGCATCTGCTGGTGGTGATCGACGAGGACCAGCTCGACGACACAGCCCCTGCGGGCGAACATCCTACGCAAACCATTGCCGAGACGGCACCTGCTGGCGACGCGGCTTCCCAGCCGGAACAGGGTCGCGAGGCACCGACCGACGAACCGAGCGCCTCGCAGCCGGCCGGCGACATCGCCGCATCGCAGCATGAGATCGCCGATGCGATCGGGCAGGCGCCGACGGCGGCCAACAGCGATCAGCCGGCAGCAGAGCGCATGCCCGCGCAGCACGACCATTGGTACTTCAACGCCGGCGAGGACGGAGGGGAACAGGGGCCGCGACCTGCCGCGTCCGGACCTGAAGCGCCTCAAGAGCCGGCCGCCCTGGAAGTCCAGTCCACGGCCACGCCGACGACCGTCTCGGCGATAGACCGCGCCGCAGCGCCGGTGCGCTTCGTCTGGCGCACCGATGCCGAAGGCAAGTTCAGCGCGCTGTCGCCGGAATTCGCCGACATCGTTGGCAAGCCGGCGGCCGACGTGATCGGCCGCCGCTTCAGGGATGTCGCCGCTACATTCGGCCTCGACCCCTCCGGCGAGATATCAGGGCTCCTCGAACGGCGCGATACCTGGTCCGGGCGCTCCGTGCTGTGGCCGGTCGTCGGCACCGATCTGAAGATACCGGTCGACCTGGCGGCGCTGCCTGTCTATGGCCGCAGCCGCGCCTTCGAGGGTTTCCGCGGCTTCGGCGTCGCCCGCGCCAGCGACGCGGTCGTCGATCCGGAGGCCATCGGCATGGCGCTGGTGCCCAATAGCCAGGCGCCGGCAACGCCGGAACCGCAAGTCATCCAACCCGCGCCCGAACAGCCGAACGCCGAAGAGCCCAAGACCGAGGACACGCAGGCATCGGATCCGTTCAAGGGCGAGGTGCCGGCGCTGACCATCGTGCCGAAACAGGAGCGGCGCTTTGCCGATAAGGTGATCCGGCTCGCCGAACATCGCCAGCCTGCCAACGACAAGGGCCTGTCGACCCTGGAACGCAGCGCGTTCCGCGAAATCGGCGAGCGGCTGAAGAAGGATAGCGCTCCGGTCGGGCCGCCAGAGACCGAGACTGTGGAGGCATCGGCAGCGGAGACCGAGGCTCCGGTCAATGCGTCCGACGACCCGATGCGCACCGACGGCATCCCTGCGTCAGGGCCAGAGAACGAACCGGTCGAGGCATCCGATGTCGATGCCGAAGACGAGCGGGATCTGGCACGGCTTGACGGTCACGCGGACGAAGCCCCTCGTGACGCCCGCTCGGGGGTGAATGTGACGGGCTCGTTGCTCGACTATGCCGGCCAAGATGACGAACGTGGCCCCGTGGCGGCGGAACCAGAGAACACAGCTGCCGTTTCGCCCGGCGAAGAGCCTGAAGCCACTGACGCGACACATGATGGCCTCGATGACGACAGCATGACGTCGGCGGATTTTCGCGATGCCGAAGACAATGAGGATTGGGCGCAGCCCGACGAGGAAGCCGCGTCGCCCGACGAGCAGACGGTTGGCGAGGAAACCGCAGGCGACTCTGCGGAAATACCCCTCGAGCGCCCTCGCCTGCAGGTTCCGCCGCTCAAGGCCGAAGGGTTCGTGCCGTCGGCGTTTTCCGCCGGAGATGAACACAAGGCTCCGGACACGTCGCTGCTCGGCAAGCTGCCCGTGCCGCTGCTCATCCATTCCGGGGACCGGTTGCACTATGCGAATGAGGAATTCCTCAGCCTGACGGGTTACGAGGCGCTTGACGATCTGGCGGATGCCGGCGGCCTCGGCGCGTTGTTTGCCGACCCCTATGCCGACGACGGCGTTTCCGACGGCACCGATCGCGCGCTGCGGCTGAAAACGCGTGACGGACAGGAATTCCCGATCGAGGCCATTTTGCGCTCGGTCCCCTGGCGCGACGGCAAGGCGCTGATGCTGGTCGTGCGACGCTCCGGCGAGGATGATGCGCCGGCGAGCCTGCATGTGGTTGGCGACGAGCAGACGCAGCCGGATATTTCCGAACTCAAGGCGCGCATCGCCGAGATGCGCACCATTATCGACACCGCCACCGACGGCGTCGTGTTGATCGGCCGTGACGGCACCATCCGATCGATTAGCCGGCCTGCGGAAGCGCTGTTCGGCTTCGACAGCGACGATGTGACCGGCAAGCCGTTCGCCTCGCTGTTTGCGATCGAAAGCCAGCGCGCGGCGCGCGACTATCTCAACGGACTGTCCGAGCCCGGCGTGGCGAGTGTCATGAACGACGGCCGCGAGGTGATCGGGCGCGAGTCGCAAGGCCGCTTCATTCCGCTGTTCATGACCATCGGTCGGCTGCCCAACGACAGCGGCTTCTGCGCCGTCGTTCGCGACATCACGCAGTGGAAGCGGGCCGAAGAGGACTTGACGCAGGCACGTGCGGTGGCCGAGCGCGCGTCCTCGCAGAAGACCGATTTCCTGGCCCGCATCAGCCACGAGATCCGCACCCCGCTCAATGCCATCATCGGTTTTTCGGAATTGATGGTCGACGAGAAGTTCGGACCTGTCGCCAACGATCGCTACCGCGACTATCTGCGCGATATCAACCGCTCGGGCAATCATGTGCTCGATCTGGTCAACGACCTGCTCGACATCTCCAAGATCGAGGCCGGCCAGCAGGAGATGGCCTATGAAGCGGTGTCGCTCAACGACACGCTGGCCGAGACGGTGGCGATGATGCAGCCGCAGGCCAACCGCGAACGGGTCATCATCCGCTCCAGCTTCGCTTCGCGGCTGCCGGAAGTGGTGGCGGACCTGCGCAGCGTGCGCCAGATTGCGCTCAACATCCTGTCGAATGCCATCCGTTACACCCAGGCCGGCGGCCAGGTGATCGTCTCGACCGCCTATGAGACGTCGGGCGACGTCGTCATGCGGGTGCGCGACACCGGCATCGGCATGAGCCATGCCGAGATCGAGCAGGCGCTAAAGCCGTTCAAGCAGATCAACGCGCTGAAGCGCGGACGCGGTGACGGTACCGGGCTTGGACTGCCGTTGACCAAAGCGATGGTGGAAGCCAACCGTGCCCGGTTCACCATCAATTCGACACCGGGCGAAGGCACTCTGGTCGAGGTCGCTTTTCCGTCGACCCGTGTGCTCGCGGAATAGATCAGCCCTCTCCGCGGTTCGGTCTCGATAAAAAGAAAAGGCGCCCAAAGGGCGCCTTAAGAGATGGGATTGCTGTCACAACGGGGGCTTGAGCGAATTCGGATCCTCGGGGCTGAGGAACGGGATTTCTCCCTCAAGTTACCTGCGACTATCGACGCCGGACCTTAACAACTCCTTACCGGAGTGCCGGAAAATTTACGAATGTGTACCACTCATGAAATCTAGGTAAATTCTAGCGAGATATTTCGTTAACCATGCCGGAAAGGCCTTTTTCATGCATGTCGTTGTCTCAAAACCGGACCACTTTTGAGCGACATGCAGTAGCAGCTACTCGGCCAGCTGCGGCAGGTTCTTGAACAGGTCGAGCGCTTCCGGGTTGGCGAGCGCTTCCTTGTTCTTGATGGCGCGGCCGTGCACCACGTCGCGCACAGCAAGCTCGGTGATCTTGCCCGATTTGGTGCGCGGGATGTCGGTGACGGCGACGATCCTTGCCGGCACGTGACGCGGGCTCGCGCCGCTACGGATTTTTGCCCGTATGCGTTTTTCCAGATTTTCGTCGAGCTGCGCGCCGGCGGCCAGGCGCACGAACAGTACGACGCGCACGTCGTTGTCGAAGTCCTGGCCGATGCACAGCGCTTCCAGAATCTCCGGCATCTGTTCGACCTGGTTGTAGATCTCCGCCGTGCCGATGCGCACGCCGCCCGGGTTGAGCGTGGCGTCGGAGCGGCCATGGATGATCAGGCCGCCATGCGCGGTCCATTCGGCGAAATCGCCGTGACACCAGACATTGTCGAAGCGCTCGAAATAGGCCGCCCGGTACTTCTTGCCCTCGGGGTCGTTCCAGAAGCCGATCGGCATCGCCGGAAAAGCCTTGGTGCAGACCAACTCGCCCTTCTCCTGCCGGACCGGCCTGCCGTCATCGTCCCAGACATCGACCGCAAGGCCAAGGCCGGGTCCCTGGATCTCGCCGGTCCAGACAGGCTGCGTCGGCACGCCGAGCACGAAGCAGGAGACGATGTCGGTGCCGCCGGAGACCGAAGCCAGATGCACGTCCTTCTTGATGCCGTCATAAACGAAGCGGAAATCTTCCGGCGACAGCGGCGAGCCGGTGGAGGAGATTGCCCGCACAGTGGCCAGATCATGCGTGCGGACCGGCTTGAGGCCGGCCTTGCGCACCGAATCGATGAACTTGGCCGAGGTGCCGAAGAAAGTCATCTTCTCGGCATCGGCGAAGTCGAACAGCACATTGCCGTCGGGGTAGAAGGGCGAACCGTCATAGAGCAGCAGCGTCGCACCCGAAGCGAGCCCCGACACCAGCCAGTTCCACATCATCCAGCCGCAGGTGGTGAAGTAGAAAAAGCGGTCGCCATCGGTAAGACCGGCATGCAGCCGGTGTTCCTTGACATGCTGGATCAGCGTGCCGCCGGCCGAATGGACGATGCATTTGGGAATGCCGGTCGTTCCCGACGAGAACAGGATGTAGAGCGGATGCGAAAACGGCAGCGGCTCGAAGGCAACGGGCTTGCCGGCGAAGGGCGACAGCGCCTCTTCCAGCGCTACCGCCTTGTCGATGGTCCCGGCGATATCGCTCGATGTGCCGAGATAGTCGACGACCAGGATCCTGCGGACAGTGCCGAGCTTGGCCGCGACCGCGGCGATCTTGTCGGCGACCTCGATCGCCTTGCCATTGTACCAATAGCCATCCGGCGCGATGAAGACGACGGGCTCGATCTGGCCGAACCTGTCGAGCACGCCCTGCTCGCCGAAGTCGGGAGAGCAGGACGACCAGACGGCACCGATCGAGGCCGCGGCCAGCATGGCGGCGACGGTCTCCGGCATGTTGGGCATCATGGCGGCAATGCGGTCGCCCTTCTTCACCTTGAGCGACAGGAAAAGCTGCTGCAGCCGCGAGGTCAGCGCATGCAACGCGTTCCAGGACAGCCGGCGCTCGACCTTGTCTTCGCCGCGAAACACGATTGCGTCGCCTGAGCCGGTCTTCTTCAGCAGATTCTCAGCGAAATTCAGTGTCGCATCGGGAAAGAAAGAAGCGCCGGGCATCTTGTCGCCGTCGACGAGCAGGTTATCGCCCTTGTCGCCGACGATGCCGCAGAAATCCCAGACCAGGCTCCAGAACCCCTCACGATCCGCGACCGACCAGGCATGAAGCTGCGAATACGAGGAAAACGCACCGCCGGCTTTCACTCCGGCGGCCTTGGTGAAGGCGGTTAAGGGTGCTGCGTCAATCTGGTCTTGCGTCGGGGTCCAGAGCGGTTGTTCGGCAGCCATGATCGTTCCTCCACGGTCGCCATCGCTTATGCATATCGCAGCGCAGCAGAGCAAGATTTTGTTCGGCTGATGCGACCAGATGTGCGCAAATGCCATCGCCGGGCCATAAAGACTTGAAATGCCTCAGCCCTAAGTCGTAGTGACAACTTGAAGTCGTGGTGGCGGCCGGAAGTGTGGTCACGACTGCAGTCGTGGTGACGACCGGGGTCGTGGTGACGACCGGGGTTACACCCGTCGGGCGATTTGTCGGAATGGAAGCATACGGGGCCATATGCCATCATCTATGATCCGGCGCGGAATATGGGCGATCGGCGCTGCCGTGATCGTCGTCGCGCTGGTCGTTGCCGCCCTGCCGCTGATTGCCTCCACCCGTATCGTGCGCGACCGCATCGCCTGGGAAATGAGCGCGTGGAGCGGCTTCCGGGTCGCCATCGACGGTTCGCCGCGCATCGAGGTCTGGCCGACATTCCGGGCAATCCTGACCGATGTGACGCTTTCACAATGGACCGACACCGAGGCGCCGCCGGTGGTCGAGGCAGAACGGGTCGAGGTCGACCTTTCCGCCATGGCGGCGCTGCGCGGCGACGTGGTGTTTTCGACGGCGCGGCTGGTGCGGCCGACGATCCGGGTCCAGCGCACGCCTGCCGGCCTTTTCCTGCCCGCTGTCCCCACCGGCGGGCGCATCACGCGTTCCATCGACACGGCGCGCGGCGTGGTCAATGCCGACCCCGCCAAGCCGGACCTCGACAAGCTGCCTACCGACACCTTCGGCACGGTCGAGTTTCGCGACGGCCGAATGGTAGCCTCCATCGGCGGCAAGGACGTCGAGATCCTCAGCAGTTTAAACGGTCAGGCGAATTGGGCCGCGATGAACAGCAATGCGACGCTGTCGGCAACAGGGATCTGGCGGGGCGAAAGCGTCGCGCTGGACGTCGCCTCGGCCAGACCACTTGTGCTGTTTGCCGGCGGCACGGCGCCGCTGACGCTGTCCTTCAAGGCGGCACCCGCCACCTTCTCGTTCGACGGCACGGCCAGCATGTCTGAAAATACCTATTTCGACGGTCAGGCGAAGTTCTCGGCACCCTCGCTGCGGCGTGTCCTGGAATGGTCGCAGGCCGGCATCGCTCCAGGTGCGGCGATCGGCTCGGTCAGCATTTCGAGCAAGATCACCGCGACCGGCGGGCGCGTCAAGTTCGACAACACGGCGATTGCGCTCGACAACAATCCGGGGATGGGTGCGCTGGACCTCTCGCTTGGCGCACAACCTGTGATCTCCGGTACGCTCGCCTTCGACACGCTCGACCTCAGATCGTTTCTTTCGGCCTTCACCCCGCTGGTGCCGACCGGAGGGGCGGGACCCGGCGAAATCGACACAAGTTTCGCCGACAAGATCAATCTCGATCTGAGGCTGTCGGCAGCCCACGCCACGGCGGGACCTATCCAGCTCGCCGATGTCGCCGCCACCGCCCAGGTCAAGGATGGTCTGTCGGTATTCGACATCTCCGATGCCTCGGCCTTCGGCGGCAACATCCAGACCAGCCTTCGCTTCGATCGCAAGCCGGAGGGCTCGCAGGTCGAAATCCGCCTTCTGGCGTCCGACATCGACGGCGGTGCGTTCGGCACGGCGGCAGGGATGACGCGGCTGGTGCCGGTCGGCACGGGCACCGTCTCGGTGATCCTCAAGGGGCCGGGCAGAACCTGGGATTCCATCTTCGACAATGCCGACGGCTCGGTCTCGGCGACCTTCGGGCCGGGTGCGTTGAGCAAGCTCAACCTGCCGGCCTTCCTCAAACATACCGAACAGGGCGGCTTCTTCGCGCTCGACGACGTCTCCGACGGAACATTGCCGATCGACGGAGCCGAGATCAAGGCCACCATTTCGAAGGGCGTGGCGCGGATCGACAAGGCCGAGGCCAATTCAGCGAAGTACAAGATCTGGCTGTCCGGCATCGCGTCCTACGCCGGGCGCGGACTGGCCTTGTCCGGCGGCGTCATTCAGCCTGACCAGGCGGCAACGCAGGCCAACGGCCAGCAAGGTCCCAACCAGTCATCGTTCTTCGTCGGCGGAACCTGGAGCACGCCGTTCATTTCCCCGATCAGCCGCGGCGTTTCGGGGGAATAGGCCGCCACTGCGCCTCCTGTCTTTCACCCGCGCTGCGCCGCCTGCTCGTCGAGCTGGCGCTGCACCTCACGCCGCTTGTTGGCAAGCGAGGCGATGATGACGCCAATCGCCACGACGGCGATCAGGATGGTGCAGGCAGCGTTGATTTCCGGCGTCACGCCGAGGCGAACCTGGCTGTAGATCTTCATCGGCAGCGTCGTCGCGCCCGGCCCGGAGGTGAAGCTTGCGATGACCAGATCGTCGAGCGAAAGCGTGAAAGCCAGCATCCAGCCGGAGACGATCGCCGGCATGATGACCGGCAATGTGATCTGGAAGAAGGTCTTCACCGGCGTTGCGCCAAGATCCATCGCGGCTTCTTCCAGCGAGCGGTCGAAGGTCATGAGGCGCGACTGCACGACCACGGCGACGAAGCACATGGTCAGCGTGATATGGGCGAGCGTCACGGTAAGAAAGCCACGGTCGAGCCCGACCGCGACGAAGAGCAGCAGCAGCGACAGGCCGGTGATCACTTCCGGCATGACCAGCGGCGCAAAGACCATGCCGGAGAACAGCACCCTGCCCTTGAAGCGCGTGTAGCGGGTCAAGGTGAGTGCCGCCAGCGTGCCGAGAACGGTCGCTACCGTGGCCGAGATCAGGCCAACGCGCGCCGTCACCCAGGTCGCGTCCATGAGGCCCTGATTGTGAAACAGCGAGACGTACCATTTGGTCGAGAAACCGCCCCAGACCGTAACCAGTTTCGACTCGTTGAACGAGAAGACGATGAGCAGCACGATCGGCAGATAGAGAAAGGCAAAGCCAAGCACGATCGAAGTGATGTTGAAGCGGCTCCAGGTGGCGTTCATGAGGTCACCTGTCCATTTCCTGAGCGCGCGCCTGGGCCCGCTGGAAGAGCATGATCGGCACGATCAGCAGCAACAGCAGGATGACGGCAACGGCCGACGATACCGGCCAGTCGCGATTGGCGAAGAACTCGTTCCACAACGTCTTGCCGATCATCAGCGTCTGCGAGCCGCCGAGCAGATCGGGAATGACGAACTCGCCGACGGCCGGAATGAACACCAGCAGACAGCCGGCGATGACGCCGGGCAGCGACAGCGGGAAGGTGATCTTCCAGAACGCACTTGTCGGCGGACAGCCGAGATCCTTGGCTGCCTCGATCAGCGAATAGTCCATCTTCTCAAGCGCGGAATAGAGCGGCAACACCATGAACGGCAGGTAGGAATAGACGATGCCGATGAAGATCGCCGTATAGGTGTTGAGGATGATCAGCGGCTGGTGGATGACGCCGGTGGCGAGCAGCAGCTGATTGAGCAGCCCTTCGGGCTTGAGAATGCCGATCCAGGCGTAGACCCGGATCAGGAACGAGGTCCAGAACGGCAGGATCACCAGCATCAGCAAGGTCGGGCGGATCGTCGCCGGCGCGCGCGCCATGCCATAGGCGATGGGGTAGCCGACGAGCAATGTCAGGACCGTCGAGATCGCGGCGATGATGACGCTGGTCACATAGGCGTTGAAGTAGAGCGCGTCCTGCGTCAGCCAAGTGTAATTGTCGAGGCTGAGTTGCTTTAACTGAGCCAGGAACCCAGAAATGCCGCCGCTGAAATCGAGCGCCGGCGTATAGGGCGGAATGGCGATCGCCGTCTGCGACAGCGAGATCTTGAAGACGATGACGAACGGAATGAGGAAGAAGAACAGCAGCCAGACATAGGGGATGATGATGACCAGTCGGCCAACGAAGGCAGCACCCAGCCTGGCAAGGAGGGATTTGCCGGCATTGGATGCCGGAGAGGCTGATGAGGTGGTGACGGCGGCGCTCGACATGGTCGCCCCTACCGCGTCAGCACGACGCCGGCATCGGGCCGGAAGGAAACCCAGGCGCGGTCGTTCCAGCTCAGCGGATCCTCGGTGATGCGGGCCGCGTTCATGGTGCTCGCGCGCACCACCTGGCCGTCGTCCAGCCTGACATGATAGACGGTCATGTCGCCGAGATAAGCGATGTCGTAGACCTCGCCCTCGATGGCGTTGACCGCCTCGGCCGGCTTCTTCGACGACACCTTGATCTTTTCGGGCCTGATGGCGAAGGTGACGGCCGTCCCGGCGCCGGCGGTGCCGGCATTGTCGGTGCGGATGGTGAGTCCGTTGCCGGCATCGATGCTGGCGCTGCCGGCCTCGCCACGCGCGATCTTGCCCTCGAACATGTTCACATTGCCGACGAAGCCGGCGACGAAGCGCGATCCCGGCGCCTCGTAGACTTCGGCCGGCGTTGCCACCTGCATCACCTCGCCCTTGTCGATGATGGCGATGCGATCGGCCATGGTCATCGCCTCTTCCTGGTCGTGGGTGACCACGACGAAGGTCAGGCCGAGGTTCTGCTGCAAATCCATCAGTTCGAACTGCGTCTCTTCGCGCAGCTTCTTGTCCAACGCGCCGAGCGGCTCGTCGAGCAGCAGCACCTTCGGCCGCTTGGCGACCGAGCGGGCGAGCGCGACGCGCTGGCGCTGGCCGCCGGACAGTTGGTGCGGCTTGCGCTTGGCGAACTGCTCGAGTTTGACCAGCTTCAGCATCTCGGCAACGCGCGATGCGATTTCGGGCTTCGGCATGCCGTCCTGCTTAAGGCCGAAGGCGATGTTGTTCTCGACCGTCATATGCGGGAACAGCGCATAGGACTGGAACATCATGTTGACAGGCCGCCGGTAGGGCGGGATGCCGCGCAGATCCTGGCCGTCAAGCAGAATGCGGCCGGCTGTCGGCTCCTCGAAGCCGGCGAGCATCCTGAGCAGCGTCGACTTTCCGCAACCGGAGGCGCCGAGCAGCGCGAAGAACTCGCGCTCGAAGATGGTCAGAGACAGATTGTTGACGGCGGTGAAGTCACCGAACTTCTTGGTGACGTTGTCGAACTGGATGTACGGCTTGGCATTCGGGTCGTTCCACGGTGCAAAATCCCTGCGGATGCTGCCAAGCGATTTCATGTCCCACTCCGTCCTGATTTTCTTGCTTCTTGCCCCAGGTAGAAACGGTCCCGGCAGGTGGCTGCCGGGACCGTGTCGGATTGCTTACTGGCCAGTGACGATCTTGGTCCAGGTGCGCGTGATGACGCGCTGGGTCTTGGGATCGTATGGCGAGACGGTGTAGAGCTTCTTTATGGTCTCGGCATCGGGATAAACCGAAGGATCCTCCAACAATGCCTTGTCGACGAATTGCTGCGAAGCCTTGTTGCCGTTTGCGTAGAGCACGTAGTTCGACGACTTGGCGATAACTTCCGGCTTCATCATGTAATTGATGAACTCGAGCGCCTCCGCCACATGCGGCGCGTCGGCAGGGATTGCCATCTGGTCGAACCACATCTGCGCGCCCTCCTTCGGCACGGAATAGCCGATTTCGACGCCCTGCTTGGCCTCGACCGCGCGGTTGCGGGCCTGGAACACGTCACCCGACCAGCCGACCGCCAGGCAGATATCACCGTTGGCGAGCGCGTTGATGTATTCGGAGGAATGGAACTTCCTGATGTAAGGCCGGACCTTGAGCAAGGTCTCCTCGGCCTTGGCGATATCATCGGGTGACGTGCTGTTCGGGTCGAGGTTGAGATATTTCAACGCCGCCGGGATGATATCTGCCGGCGAGTCCAGCACGTAGACGCCGCAGTCCTTCAATTTGGCCAGGCTATCGGGATTGAAGAAGACGTCCCAGCTGTCGATCTTGTCAGTGCCAAGCGCCGCCTGCACCTTCTTGATGTTGTAGCCGATGCCAACCGTGCCCCACATGTAGTTGACCGAGTATTCGTTGCCGGGGTCATATTTGGCGGTTCGCTCGGTAACCGTGTCCCACATGTTGGAAATGTTGGGCAGTTTCGACTTGTCGAGCTTCTGGAACACGCCGGCCTGGATCTGGCGCGCAAGGAAATTGCCGCTGGGCACGACGACGTCATAGCCGCTGCCGCCGGCAAGCAGCTTGGTCTCAAGGATTTCGTTGGAATCGAAGGTGTCATAGACGACCTTGATGCCGGTTTCTTTGGTGAAATCGTCGATGATCGAACTGTCGATGTAGTCCGACCAGTTGAAGACGTTGACGACACGATCCGCGGCGTGACCGCCGACGGTGAACAATGTCAGGAATGCCGAAGTTGCCGAAAGCCAGAGCGCTTTGCGGATCATGCTATTCTCCTTTGATGAGTGTTCCTTCACCGGCTCGTCGCGATATCAGCGCGACCGGCATTTTCTTCAGACTATTGAGCTTTCCAAGGGGCGACAAGCGCGAACTGCCGAGACCATGCAGGCGGTTCGATGAGATGGCTGGATGCCCCTGAGGCGGCTTGGGAGGCGTGCCAATACCGTCATAGGCTTTCGCCGTGGCGCGGGCAGAGATACGACGATATGGTCCGGTCCCGATCGGACCGGCTGGGAGACTTGGCAAGATACGCCTGTCTTGTTGTTGCCGTATTCCCAGCCTGCCCGTGCTGCAGCGACGTTGTCAATGGCAAAGCTGCAGGCCGCCTCAATTAGGCGAAGGCACCCCGGTGACCCCTGCGCGTTCGGGCCGTGCCTGCCGCTTGAATTCGAGCCCGATATGGACGAGCAGCGCCGTGACCACCACCGCGCCACCGATGATGGTGCGCCCCGACGGCACCTCGGAATGGATGAGCCAGACCCATATCGGGCCGAGGATCGGCTCGAACGTGCCGAGCAGAGCCGCGATGGCCGCCGGGATCAACCGTGCGCCGGTGGCGAAGAAGGCGAGACCGAGGCCGAGATTGACCACGCCGAAGGCAAACAGAAAGCCCATGTCGCTGACTGACACGGTGAAGGTCGATGCCTGCGAGACGGCAAAGCCGGCCGCGAGCATGGTGCCGAGGCACGTCGCCGGCGTCATGCGCACGCCGGAAAACCGCCGGGTGATGACGGTGGCGACCGAGAACATGACCGCGATCAACAGCGCCAGCCCATCGCCTATGGGCGAGACGGCGCCATCCAGCGATTCCGACACCATGATGGCGACGCCGGTGATGACGGCGGCGATTGCCACCCAGGTGGCGACACCGACCCTTTCGCGAAACAACGCCCAGGCAAACAGCGCCGCCAGCAACGGCACGCCTGCCTGCATCAAAAGGATGTTGGCGACGGTGGTGTAGGCCAGCGCCACGACGAAGGCGGTCGATGCGGTGGCAAAGCAGATCCCGACGGCAAGGCCGGGCAGACCCATGTCGTGGAACAGCTTCAACGTGCCACGCCAGCCGTCACGCCAGACCATGAAGCAGACCAGGAAGGCGGCTGCCCAGACGGATCGCCAGAAAATGACCGTCCAGCTGTCACCGACAGTGATGAAGCGGGCGATGGTGCCGCCGAAACTCCACATCAGCGCCGACAGGAAGACCAAAAGCATGCCGACGCGCTCCTCGCGCGGCGAGACGGCTGGCGATGCGACGATCGGCGATGCGGTATCGATCATGAGCGCGACTGTCGGGCTTTTGTGGACGGGACGATGCGCAAGGGACGACAAAAAGATGCTCTGTTCGCGTAACGCAAAGGCGCAGGCCGGAACTGAGCCAGCGGCCGGCGACAATTGTGGCACCTTGCTCCTATTTCAGAGGAACACGGCGTTACTGGAAATCAAAGGCACTCAGGCCCGTCACCATCTCGTCGAGGCCGAGCGGGCGCGTCACCGGCGGCTCGGCGCGCGCCAGGCAGCCGACGCGTTCGCAAAGCCGGCAGGCAGGGCCGACCGGCGTCGCCGCGATGCCGCCGGCCTTTGCGGTGATTGCCGCACCGGGTAATGCCGCGCCATAGACGATTTCGTCCCGAAAGCCGATGTCGCAGCCGAGCAGCAGCGCGGTGCGGCGCGGGCGTTCCGAGAATGCGCCTTGCGGCCCTTCCAGCGTGCGGGCGATGCACAGGAACTCGGCGCCGTCGGGCATTTCCACTGCCTCGACGAAGACCTGGCCGGGTTGGGTGAAGGCAACATGCACGGGCAGCTTGGGACAGCCGCCGCCAAAGCGGCTTTGTGGAAAGCCCTGGCTGCCGGCCTTGCGGAAGCGGTTGCCTGCATTGTCGACCTCCAGCATGAAGAACGGCACCCCCGAGGCACCCTGCCGCTGCAGCATGGTCAGCCGGTTGGCTGCCTGTTCGAAGGAGACGCCGAAGCGCGAACGCAGGACATCGATGTCATAGCGGGCGCGCACGGCAGCCGCGTGAAAGGCCTGATAGGGCATCATCAGCGCATGCGCCGCATAACGGCCAAGTTCGAAGCGGGCCAGGCGGCGCGCCTCGTCGGTGCTCAGCTTGAGCGCCTGGATCTCGCTGGCGACCGCGACCGTCATGCGGATCAGGCAGGCCTCCATCGCGACTTCGCGCAACTGGTCGAACGGCGACAGGCGTTCGGACAGGAACAGGCGCTGCGAATGACGATCATAACGGCGGCGCCAGTTCGGCATGGTGGCGACCGGCAGCACCTTGACCACGATGCCGTATTCGCGCTTCAGCCAGGCCTTCAGCGCGCCGAACAGATCGTCGCCGGGATCGAGCACCGAGGTGAACGCTGCTGCCTCCCCCTCGAGGGCAGCGAAATGGTTCGGCCGGCGCTCGAAAGTCTCGTGCACCTCGTCGATCGGCAGGCGGGCGCCGGAAAGCGCCGTCGCCCGACCTTCGCGCGCCAAAAGCTCGTTGAGGTCGGACAGGCGCTCGGCCTGCTCGCGATAGGCGCGGAACAGTTTTATCACCGCCGCGGACGCGTTGGGCGCGGCCTCGGCAAGCTCGATCAGTTCCTGATCACCCGGCAACTCGCCGACCAGCAGGGGATCGGTGAACACTTCCTTCAAGGCAGCGACCGACCCCCTCGCCTCGCCCTGCAGCTCGTGCGGATCGACCTTGTAGACGGAGGCCAGCCTGAGGATCAGCTGCACCGTCAGCGGCCGCTGGTTGCGCTCGATCAGATTGAGATAGGACGGTGAAATGCCGAGGCCCTCGGCCATCGCCGTCTGGGTCAGGCCCTTGGCATTGCGGATGCGGCGGATGCGCGGCCCGGCGAAGATCTTCTGGTCAGCCACGGACTGTCCTTTACAGCAATTTACACGAACTTTCTGGGTCTGGCCTTTACAATAATGACAAATTTACAACGCACCTCTGTCAAACGCAACACAGGTTTTCTCTTATATTCCGTCGGCTCCCCGGATTTTTGTGGCTGATTTCGCGCAGAAATGTAAATCCAGTCATACCCAACGACCCAAATTCTCGACGCCTTGAGACAGTTCAGCAATTCCTCGGAGTGACCAATGACTGATTTTTACAACCTCGTCCCATCGGCCCCGGAAGGTCGTTTCGACGGTATCGAACGGCCCTACTCCGCGGCGGATGTGAAGCGTCTGCGCGGTTCGGTGCAGATCCGTCAGAGCCTCGCCGAAATGGGTGCCAACCGGCTGTGGAAGCTCATCCATGAGGAGGACTTCGTCAACGCGCTCGGTGCCATGTCCGGCAATCAGGCGATGCAGCAGGTGCGCGCCGGACTGAAAGCGATCTACCTGTCGGGCTGGCAGGTTGCCGCCGACGCCAACACGGCTGGCGCGATGTATCCGGACCAGTCGCTCTATCCGGCCAATGCAGCGCCCGAACTGGTCAAGCGCATCAACCGGACGCTGCAGCGCGCCGACCAGATCGAAACGTCCGAAGGCAATGGGCTTTCGGTCGAAACCTGGTTCGCGCCTATCGTCGCCGACGCGGAAGCCGGCTTCGGCGGACCGCTCAACGCCTTCGAAATCATGAAGGCCTTCATCGAGGCGGGCGCTGCCGGCGTCCATTATGAGGACCAGTTGGCGTCGGAAAAGAAATGCGGCCATCTCGGCGGCAAGGTGCTGATCCCGACCGCGGCGCACATCCGCAACCTCAACGCCGCGCGCCTGGCGGCGGACGTGATGGGCACGCCGACCCTGGTCGTCGCGCGCACCGATGCGGAAGCCGCCAAGCTGCTCACCTCCGACATCGACGAGCGCGACCAGCCTTTCGTCGACTACGACGCCGGGCGCACGGTTGAAGGTTTCTATCATGTCAGGAACGGCATTGAGCCCTGCATTGCCCGCGCCATCGCCTATGCGCCTCACGCCGATCTGATCTGGTGCGAGACCTCGAAGCCGGACCTGGCACAGGCCAGGAAATTCGCCGAGGGCGTGCGCAAGCATCATCCCGACAAGCTGCTGGCCTACAATTGCTCGCCGTCGTTCAACTGGAAGAAGAACCTCGACGACGCGACGATCGCCAGGTTCCAGAAGGAGCTCGGCGCGATGGGCTACAAGTTCCAGTTCATCACGCTCGCCGGCTTCCACCAGCTCAACTACGGCATGTTCGAACTGGCGCGCGGCTACAAGGCGCGGCAGATGGCGGCCTATTCCGAGTTGCAGGAAGCGGAGTTCGCGGCCGAGGCCGATGGCTACACCGCGACCAAACATCAGCGCGAAGTCGGCACCGGCTATTTCGACGCCGTGTCGATGGCGATCACCGGCGGCCAGTCATCGACCACCGCCATGCATGAATCGACCGAGCACGCGCAGTTCAAACCGGCCGCGGAATAGCGAGCAGCAAAGTACAGAGGAAACGCCCAACAGGGCTGGGAACACAGGAGAAGACCATGGCATCGATAAGCCGCGTCAAGGAACGCGCCGAGGAACAGTCGACGACGATGAGCGTCGACCAGCAGGCGACGATCCGCATGCTGGCCAACGACCTGCACCGCCTCAACCAGTCGGTGATGAAGGCGGTCGAGGCGGGCGTCTCGGTGGAGCTCGTGCGCTCGGCACGACATCATGGCGGCGACGGCAACTGGGGCGATCTGCTGATCCCGGTGATCGTCACGCAGCAGCGCCACGGCTGACCGGAATCCATGCAACCGGCCCTTCACCTGCGCAGCCCCTGCGCAGGTGAATTTTCTTTTTATGAAACGCACGTGTGGACAGTTGAGTACAGTAGAGTTGCTTGAAATTCACTGCTCCGGCGATGATTTCGGGCACTTTTATTTCAACTTGACACAGGCTACGATCTCACGCCAATTGCGCTCCGGATTCAACTCTGCATTGAAATAGGGGCGAGCTTCTTGGCCGACTTGTGTGCCCGGTGAATCGCGAAGGCGAGACTCCAAGACATCCGAATCCGGTGACCCGCGACTCAACCACCGAGGCGATCCGCGATCCGTCGCAGGTGCTTGTCGTCGGGAAATCGCCAATCAATCGCGTGGTGATTTCAAAGATCGTCGAGCGATCCGGGCTCAAGCCGATTTCGGAATCTCCCGACACGGCGGCAAGGATCTTGCGGTCGCTCATTCCCGGTGTGGTTGTCCTTGACGGCGGCGCCGACAACAAGGACTGCGACAATCTGATGTCCAGCATCGACGCGTTGCGCCGCGCCTCGGGCAAATCGCTGCCACCGGTAATCCTGCTGTCAACCAAGAACGGCACGACGGAAAGTCTGGGCCTGTCTGGTATCATCGACGTGGTGGTCGCCAAGCCGATCACGCCCGAACGGTTGCAACCGGTGATCGATCGCCTGATCGGCCGCTAAGGCAATTGCGGGAAAAGTACGCAGGCGGTTTTCCGTCCGGAATTGAGCAAACAGGTAAGGCCCGGCGATCACGGATCGATGATGCTTTCGATCAGTCCGGGCAGTTGTCCGAGATCGGATATCTGGCGGAACCTCGATTCGGTTACCGGCGCCTCGACATGCTCCAGCACCCATGTCAGTTCATGCGGCACATGGACACCCCAGCCGCCGGCCTCTATGGCCGGCACCACATCCGACTTCAGCGAGTTGCCGACCATCATGCTTTTCGCCGGACCATCACCGTGGCGGTTGAAGAGCCTGCTATAGGTGGCTGCATTCTTGTCACTGACGATCTCGACCGCGTCGAACAGATCGCCAAGGCCTGAGCCAGCCAGCTTGCGCTCCTGATCGAAGAGGTCGCCCTTGGTGATCAGCACGAGGCGGAATGCACCGGCAAGCTTTTCGACCGTCTCGCGGGCGTGCGGCAAGGCCTCGATCGGATGGCTCAGCATCTCGCGGCCGGCATCGAGAATCTCCGCTATGACCGAAGCCGGCACGCGGCCTTGCGTGACCTCGATCGCCGTCTCGATCATCGACAGGGTAAATCCCTTGATGCCGAAGCCATAGACGGCGAGGTTGCGCCTTTCGGCCTCCAGCAATCGTGCCGAGATATGCTCGGCTTCGCCATGGTCGACGAGCATGGCGGCAAAGCGCTTTTCCGTCAGCCGGAAGAACTGCTCGTTCTGCCACAGCGTGTCGTCGGCATCGAATCCGATCGTTGTCAGTCTGCCGTTGGGCCGCATTCAATTTCTCGATTAAGATTTGGGCCTCGATTGGAATTGCGACGGCCGAAACTAGGCCGATTGGCGTGATTTTCAACCGCGCCGGCCAATGCCCGACGCGGCTCCCCTTCCCTTCCATAGGAGGGCACGGCTATACTCCACAATCCGCAACCCAATCTGGTGAATGATGCCGCCTGCAAAAAAGGAAGTCCGTCCGTCGAGCCGCGGAGGACGCGCCCGCACGCCTGCCTTCGTGAAAAACCAACGGGGCGTCAAGAACTGGAAGGAAGTCAGCGCCTGGCTGGAGTGGCGCGGCATCGAGGATATCGAGTGCATCACGCCCGATCAGGCAGGCGTTGCGCGTGGCAAAATGATGCCATCGAAGAAATTCACCTCCAACACCTCGCTGGCGCTGCCGTCGGCAGTCTTCATGACGACGATTTCCGGCGGCTACCCCGAGGATGGCAACGGCTTCCATTACCCGGAAGACGACGGCGACCTCAAACTCATGCCCGACCTGTCGACGCTGACGGTGGTGCCCTGGGAAGAAGACCCGACGGCCGCGGTCATCTGCGACCTCGTCCACCAGGACGGACGCTCGGTCGAGTTCACGCCGCGCAATGTGTTGAAACGTGTGGTGGCCGCCTATGACAAGCTCGGCCTGAAGCCAGTGGTGGCGCCCGAGATCGAGTTCTACCTGGTGCGCAAGAATCCCGATCCGGACTATCCGCTGACCCCGCCGGTCGGCCGGTCGGGACGCGCGATCGGTGGCGGCGCCGGCTATTCGATCGCCGGCGTCAACGAATTCGACGAACTGATCGACGACATCTACCATTTCTCTGAAAGCCAGGGCCTGGAGATCGACACGCTGATCCACGAGGAAGGCGCCGGCCAGTTGGAGATCAACCTGCGCCACGGCGACCCGATCGAACTGGCCGACCAGGTGTTCATGTTCAAGCGCACCATTCGCGAGGCGGCGCTGAAGCACGAGATCTACGCCACCTTCATGGCCAAGCCGATCCAGGGGCAACCCGGCTCCGCCATGCACATCCACCAGTCGATCATCGACAAGAAGACCGGACAGAACATCTTTTCGGCCGCTGACGGCTCGGAAACCGACGATTTTTTCCACTTCATCGGCGGCATGCAGAAGCATGTGCCGAACGCGCTGGTGATGTTCGCGCCCTACGTCAATTCCTACCGCCGGCTGACACAGGCGGCGTCGGCGCCGGTCAACAACAAATGGGGCTATGACAACCGCACCACGGCGTTTCGCGTGCCACGCTCGGATCCGGCGGCACGGCGCGTCGAAAACCGCATCCCGTCCTCCGATGCCAACCCCTATCTGGCGCTGGCGGCATCGCTTGCCTGCGGGCTGATCGGCATCACCAACAAGATCAAGGCCGAGCCTCCCGTGCTGACCACAGCCAATGCCGACGAAATCGACCTGCCGCGTGGCCTGCTCGAAGCCGTCGACCTTTTCGAAGGCGACGAGGAACTCTGCGCGCATCTGGGCAAGTCCTTCGCCGCCACCTATGCGGCGATCAAGCGGGCGGAGTTCGAGACCTTCATGGAAGTGATCAGCCCGTGGGAGCGGGAGTATTTGTTGCTGAATGTGTAGGGAATAGGGCAGTAGGGCAGTAGGGCAGTAGGGCAGTAGGGCAAGGATGGCGGCCAAGATTGAATCGTACAGGGATTTAATTGTCTGGCAGCAAGCTATGGATCTGGCGGTATCGATCTACGAAACAACCAGAGCTTGGCCAAGGGATGAACTCTACGGACTGACGACTCAGGTACGCCGTGCAGCCACCTCCGTTCCCGCCAACATTGCCGACGGTTACGGGCGAGAAAGCCGAGCTTCCTATCAGCAATTTCTCAGGATTGCCCAGGGATCCCTCAAGGAACTGGAGACCCATCTGCTGATCGCGCAACGCGTCGGAATCGCCTCGCACGAGACGGTCGAACCCTTGATGACCCGCAGTGAGAGTGTAGGAACGCTCTTGCGGCTTCTGATCCGAAAACTGTCACCGGAATAGCCCCACCTACTGCCCTACTGCCCTACTGCCCTACTGCCCTACTCCCCTACTCCCCTACTC